>CADDZA010000141.1 GCA_902812435.1 Clostridia bacterium | reverse complement strand
GAGTAACTTCCAATATCTCGTTCTTACGTAGTTTTACGCACCCAAAGATATTGGAGGTGAAACCAAATGATGTGGCTAGAAATATGCTTTAGCCGCAAGCAAGTGGAGTTTCCGAGAAACTACTAAAAAAGAGTGCGGAGGAATGCATTTTGCAGCTGTATAATAAAAAAAAAATAGAGGTGAGCAAAATGGGTAAGGAAGAGAAGACCATTAAGCAGACGACGGAAAAAAAGTGTCCGTATTGCGGAAGCGAGAACGTGTTTGGTTTAAGAACGGAACACAGCAACCATTTGGTCGGATGTGGCTGTGGAGCCGCAAGGCAATATGAGTGTTTGGAATGCGGCGAACAGTTTTTATATAACCCGTGCTAACAACTGAATGATCTGAACATGTAAGATTAAGATCAAAGTAGAGGGACTGTTAGTGTTAGTACCAGGACGCCAATTACTAAGTCTTCAGCTTCTTAACAATATCATAAACAAGTCGGGCGGTTATTCCCCAGATTAATCCTTGTTCAGTCTGGTAAACGTAAATACTATATCTGTGTTCACCCCACGGCCTTGTATACCGTTCAGGAAGACCGAGACGGGCAGCAGGAAGCAAAATAATTTCTTGGCCGGTTTTTTCGTCAATATATGAAGGGTGGATTTTAACAAGAGCCTGGTACTTTTGCGGCTCGTGCTTTTCAAAAAATGAGACCGGCATTGTAAAAGCCTTTTCTACCTCCTGCTTATTAATTACCACTTGATTCAAGCTCTCAATTTCGGCAACACCCACAAAGGCGTCGATGGTAGCTCCCATCGGCGCTACCAGCGTATCCAGGGCACCAAAGACCTTTATTTTATCCACCGGGATGCCTATTTCCTCAACTGTTTCCCGAATGGCAGTCTGCTGGTAGTTGGCGTCTTTCTCAGGATCATATCTTCCGCCGGGAAAACATATTTCTCCACCCTGCGGCAGGCCGGGACTCCTTTTTTCAAAGACAAAGTGATATTCTCCGTCAATTAACATAAACAATACCAAAACGGCGGTATTAATGTATTCTCCTTTACTGTGAATCCCTGGGATTACCGGGAGTTTATTTTTTAAATTATCAAGATCTTGCGGTTTCACGAGAACAACCCTTTCCATGATTTTTACTAATAACAAACAATACAGGCGGCAGGTTTGGCCGGTTGATTAGGTCAAGGCGAAGCACGTTATAGAATTTCGGGTTGAGTTCGGCGAGAAAATCGCTCAGGGCTTTAAATTCCGTGAGGGCTCCCTCATGGCCCCTGTAACACACCACCGTGATCAGACCGTCCTGCTTGATCAGCTGTAAGGCCGCATCCAGAGCCTGCAGCGTGGACCTGGGAAGTGTGGTCAAGCTGTGGTCCCCTCCGGGAAGGTAGCCAAGGTTAAACATCACGGCTTTTACAGTTCCCGGCTCCAGATATTTTCCCATGCACGCGTGGCTGTCCCGGATAAGGCAGACCCTTTCTAATAAACCATTTTCGGCCAGTCTCTGTCTGGTTTTTTCTATAGCTGCAGTTTGTATATCAAACCCGTATACCTTCCCGGACCGGCCCACCAGCCCGGCGAGAAACAGGGTATCATTGCCGTTTCCCACTGTGGCGTCAACACATATTTCACCGGGCTTGACCTCCTGCTGTACAAACCACTTTGCCCAGGATACAATTTTATTTGTAAGTAGTTGATTTCTCTTCATGGTTTGTAACTCACCACCGGACAAGATGCTCATACAGCCCGGGCGGCACGTCTGAAAGATGTAAATACAGTCGAAGCCGGTTCGGGGTTGATTCGGAACCGGCGTTAGGCAGTTGTTGCAAGATTCAGACATCTGACATCCTGCCTCGGGCATCTATTTACAGGGTAGGGGGTTGGATAAAAAAGCACCTCCACCTGCCGGAGTTCGACAGTACCGAGGCATTTTTAGCGATAATTTCGAAGAGCGATCCTTTAATATCAAGGGTTAGCGGGTTCGGAACCGAGGCAAAAACGAAAAATGCATAGGCACACGTTTTGCGTTTT
>CADDZA010000140.1 GCA_902812435.1 Clostridia bacterium | reverse complement strand
AACGCAAAACGTGTGCCTATGCATTTTTCGTTTTTGCCTCGGTTCCGAACCCGCTAACCCTTGATATTAAAGGATCGCTCTTCGAAATTATCGCTAAAAATGCCTCGGTACTGTCGAACTCCGGGATGAGGTACTGAAGAATTGAACGCTTCTGAAAGGATTAAACGCTGTTTTTTGCTTGTAGCGCTTGAAAAGGATAGACCTTCATGCCACATGAGATGCATGAAGGTCTACACAGGCAATTCAAAGGTAATCCGGCCGAGTTTACCGTGTTTAAACAACTTTATCAGGTAGCCGGCAGTACGGTGGAGATCGGGTATGCCTTCAGGCAAAAGGAAGTTTTTATGGCGAGCAAGGGTTTCTAGAGTTAAAGGCCGTTCTTGTGTTATCCCAAGATGTTTTGTGATGTTTTCAGGATAGCTTTCCTCAAGGAAGTTAATTATTTTCTCGCTGACACTTTCCGGATCGTACTCCGTATAATCCACTGCACCAATTGAAATTAGTTTGTATGCGTCCCCCTTTTTAATCTGCGGCGGCAATACTCCCGGGGTATCAAGAACAGATATTCTCCCTTTCAAATGGACCCACTGGGGCCCCTTTGTTATACCCGGGCGGTCCCCTGTAGCTGCTGTTCTCCTGCCGATAAGTTTATTTAAGAAGCTTGATTTTCCGGTATTCGGTATACCAACCACCGCTGTCCGCAATTCCCTGGCAAGACGTCCTTTTTTCTCCAGCCTTTTTATCAGCTCTGTCTCGAACCCGGTCAGGTGTCCCCATAACTCCCTGAAACCGTTACCCCGCTGCGAGTCCACAGCAACGGCAATTATACCTGTAGCAGCGAAATAATCTAGCCAACTTCTGGTAGCCCCGGGGTCGGCGAGGTCAGCTTTATTTAAAATCAATATTTGCTGTTTATGTTTAATCAGTTGCCGGATCAACGGACTGCGAGAGCTTACAGGACAGCGTGCGTCCACCACTTCAAAAACCAGGTCAACAACCCTGAGGTTTTTAATAAATAGAATTCTTGTCTTGCCTTGAATACCGGACCTTGTATCCAGTGATGTCATTTCAATATTCCCATACGCCCAGGTGGCCAGTAGATAAAAATGGCCTTTCCAATTATGTATTTTTTAGCTAGAGGGCCCCATATGCGGCTATCCTCGCTGTTGTTGCGGTTGTCACCCATGACAAAATAATGACCCTTTGGTACTTTGTATGGACCATAGTTCGGTATAAGTTCATGAGGAGTATAGGGTTCTTCCAGTCGTCTTCCGTTGATATAAACATAACCTTGCCTAATTTCAATGGTTTCTCCTTCGAGAGCAACTATTCTTTTAATAAAATCTCGTGACGTATCCAGCGGAAATTTAAAGACAACAATGTCCCCTCGTTCAGGCGGATGGAACCGGTATACAGCCTTGTTTACGATAATCCTATCATGCGGGTACAAAGTCGGTTGCATGGAAGGTGAAGGAATATAAAAGGGTTCGAACAACCAGATCCTGATAACTGCAGCCAGAATAACCGCCAGGATAACCGACTCCAGAATCTCACGCCAAAAGGATGACTTTTCTTGTTCCTGGGCCAAATATCTTCCCTACTTCCGTTCTCTAATCCGTGCCGCCTTCCCAACCCTGTCCCTGAGGTAATAAAGGCGTGCCCGTCTTACTCTCCCTCTTCGGACAACCTCGATTTTATCCAGACGGGGTGAATGGACCGGAAATGTTCTATCGACACCAACACCGTACGAAACACGGCGTACCGTAAAGGTTTCGTTTAGTCCACTTCCTCTCCTCCGTATCACTATGCCTTCAAACATCTGAGTTCTCTCCCGGTTACCTTCGACAACCTTAACGTGAACTCTTACCGTATCACCTGGACGAAAGGGGGGAATTTCCTTTTTTAAGTAATCTTGTTCGACTGTCTTTAATAAGTCCACGATGAACATGCCTCCTCAACTGATTATCTCAATACCAGATCAACACTGCCGTTAATTATAGCACAGCAACTGGCAAATCACAACGAATTCATTGGGCGCACAGAACCCGCGCCCCCAGTATTTACCATCCCTACATTTCAACAGCCACAAGGCTTCCAGCTACAGCACCTGGTAAAGAGTGTAAATAACCCCTTTTCCCTAAATTACCTGTTTTTTTCAGGGAA
>CADDZA010000139.1 GCA_902812435.1 Clostridia bacterium | reverse complement strand
GCGAAATTCCCCCAAATTATTGTCGTTAGGGGAAAATTCGCGGAATTTTCTGGAATTCCTCCTTGCTCTGAAAATTTTTTTTAAAATTTTTTCTTAATGAAATGGTAGGGTGCGGAAGATGGGTTAATATATAACATCTGCTATATCTTGTCAAGGGGCCGATTTCCACTGTGCAGGGTTTCTGCCAAAGGGCAGTGCTCCCGGTCAGGCAGGCGCGTTTGTGACAGAGTTTAAAGGGAGTCAGAGAACCACCCCTGACTCCCCTGGTTCACTGTTGCTATAGACCGTGTTCGTGACCACCACAGTCGCAGATCTGCACATTGTCGGTCACCAGCCTGCCGTTTAAGTAATCTTCGGCCACCCTGGCCGCATCACCCGAAGCACCGGTAATGATCTTAAAGCCCAGTTCCTGGAGTGCGGCAATCATTGAATAGCCGATCCCTCCGGTTATGACCACCTCTACTCCTTCATCTTTCAAGAGACCTGCCAGGCCCTCGTGGTTGTGGCAGAAATCCTGGCTGTTGATGATCTTACGCCCGGTTACTTGGTTCCCGTCAGTATCAAAGATAACGAACTCCCTGCTCTGCCCGAAGTGGGGGTTTACCTGACCGTTAAGATACGGCATAGCGATTTTCATTGTTATCCTCCTGTTCAGCTTTTTCTTAATATTTGTCATAAAGCAAATTAAATACGCAGCCTCACCGGTTATGCCGACCGGATAAACCGTCCCGGCGGGTAACGGTACTAGTTTTACGCCTACGGGAATAAACGCACCTTCACTGCATCCCACATTTCTTCAATCTCTTTTCCCGCCTTGGTGTTCAATAAGTGTTCCGCAGTCCCTAACGACATCCAGGACACCGGACGATAAAACCGAAGACCATTTTTTAAAGTGCATCCCTTATTCAGAACTGTTACGGGGTGTTTTCGCCGGACTGTCCTCCTCCGGCCCAGCCGAATCCCCGGCCCCTCCGGCAACCGCGGCCCATGCCGCCGCTGCCAATCCTCTGGACCGGCCCCTTGCTGCAATTTGGGCAGACCATGTCCCGGCCCCTCTGGCCGTTGCAGAAGGGCACTTCAAATTCATGATCGCAATTGGAGCACCTGAACCTTCTAACCGCTGGCATCTCGTATTCACCCCCCTCGACCCGTAGCGCTTTCCCGTTTACCAAAGCATCCGCAATCTTCGACCTGGCGGCGTACAGCACGCGCTGGAAAGTGGTGCGCGCCACCCCCATTCGTTCGGCGCACTGCTCCTGGTCCAATCCCTCCAGGTCCTTTAAACGCACAGCTTCCAGTTCCTCAACCGTTAAAATGACTTCCATCAACTCCCGCAACGGTATCCCCGCCGGCTTGTAATAGTTTGCCGCTGGGAGGGTCTCCACCCAGCACCGTTTCCTTCTCCTTGATATAACAATCACCCCCTGCCCGCATCTTGGCTGTTATGTTCGGCATATGCTCTGTATGAATAAATGTTCAAGGCCATTCGTGCACAATAACAATACAACCGGCGGCAGTTCATTGAATATAAGGCATATGCCCGTTACTATTCAGAATATAACATACACCGCAACCAAATACAAGTGCCTTCAAAAAAACGTTCGGGTTTTGCTATCTTGATGCGTCGGAGTGCTTTACCCAATGCTCACCTTACTGGCCCTTATCCACACCAAGAACACTTAATTAATAAACAATAAACAACATTCCCAGTGACTCATCTGGAAACGCGAAGGGGGCATGCACCGCCGAGCGAATGCCCCCTTCTATTTTGTTTTTGAAGACCTTCGGTAAGAGTCAGGTCATGGAAAACCAGCAGGACAGGAGCCACGAGACCACTGCCAGTGAGACAACAACCGCCGCAAAAATCCAGGTACAGAAGATACTCACCATGGCTGCATCGAGCAAAATGAGGGAGAACACTCCGTATTTGACCCCCGCTTGATGACAGAAGGCTCCGGGTGACGGACAGCGGGCAGAAAAGCAAAAGCTGCCACGGCCGCATAAAGGGCGGTGTAGAAAACGGGTACGAGAAAGACTGACTCCCTAACAATAATAAAGCCCATTACCAGCAAGGAAATCGCGATTCAGAACCCGCGCCCCCAGTATTTACCATCCCTACATTTCAACAGCCACAAGGCTTCCAGCTACAGCACCTGGTAAAGAGTGTAAATAACCCCTTTTCCCTAAATTACCTGTTTTTTTCAGGGAACAT
>CADDZA010000138.1 GCA_902812435.1 Clostridia bacterium | reverse complement strand
TATGGTAATATGTTTGCCACTACACTTTTTGCAAATTTTCATATCGTCATTGCCAAAAATGCCGTTGTTAAGCCATTTTTCGTTTTCAAAAATGGCCGAATCCGGGGCCAACTGATAAACTCAGGAAGAAAGATCCAGGATGTCGTGGATCAGCCTTTTCAGTCGCAGGGTTTCGTCGAGGATTACCTTGAGGTACTTCGACTGGGTAGCGGGATCCTCCACAATCCCGTCCAGCAGGGCTTCCACGAAGGCTTGAATGGATGTCAGAGGTGTTCTCAACTCATGGGAAACGTTGGCGACGAAATCGCGCCGCAGCTCCTCCAGCCGGCGCAGCCCGCTGATGTCCTGCAGCACGGCCACTGCGCCAAAGGTTTCTCCATTTTCCTGCAGCAGGGAGACATGGGCGAGGATGAACTTATTGTTCGGCAGTTTGAATTCCGCAGTTAATGCCTGCTTTTCCCGGAGGACATCCGCAAACAGCTCGGCTATCGCCGGAAAAGAGGTGAGTTCTGCCAGCATACGGCCCTTGAACTCCTGGTCTTTGAAGCCCAGGGTTCTGGCAGCCTGTCCGTTCGCCATGATGATCCGTCCCTGGTTGTCAACGGCCAAAACGCCTTCGGCCATGTTTTTCAGAACATTTTCCACCTTATCCTTTTCGAGCTTAAGAGCAGAAATGGTATCGTCCAGGGCCTGGGCCAGTTCGTTGAAATTCTGGGCCAGCTGTCCGATCTCGTCCTGGGAGGTGACTTCTATCCGTTGCGTAAAATTGCCCAGTGACATTGCCTTGGTTGCCTGGCTCATGCGCCGCAGGGGATGCGATATGGACTTGGAGAGGTAGTAGCCGATCACCATGGCCAGGATTACGGTGGCGATGGCGGCATAAATGATAAATCTTCTTACAACTGCTATCGCCGGGGTTATATCCACCAGAGATGTATTTAAAATAAGGGCACCGATGGTTTGGTTGTCTACCTGGATGGGGACGGCCGCTGACACCATCACTTGGTTGAAGCGGGGGTTGAACCCTCTCCAGCTGACAACCTTCCCTTGAAGAACCTGGCTTGCCTCACCGGGGTCCAGGAACATCCCTCGTGGAGCGAACCTGCCTGCGGTGGTGGCTACGATTTGCCCGTTGTTATTTATCACAAAGGCGCGGGCATTGAGCGACCTGTCCAGTGCCATCAGGGCGAGATCTATTGTGGGGAAGGGCATGCCTTCGTTGATATACCCGGCCAGGATCCGGCTGACCTCCTGGCCCTTTGTGATCAGTTCCTGTTCCTTGGCCTTGAAATAATAGTTGGTAAAGAGTTCGGAGAACATCAACCCGACAACGCTCAGGGTGACCAGGATGATTATTAAATATGAAGCAAACAGCTTGTGAAACAGGGATCTCCCCACTAGGTCGTCACCTCGAATTTATAGCCAATGCCCCAGACGGTTATTATATAGCGGGAGCAGGGTTCTCCCAGCTTCTCCCTGATCCGCTGGATATGGGTGTTCAGGGTCCGGGTATCCCCGGCATATTCGTATCCCCAGACATTTTCCAATAACTGCTCCCTGGTGAACAGGCGTTTCTCGTTGCGGGCAAGGAACCATAAAAGCTCGAATTCTTTGCGAGTAAACTCTACTTCCCTTGAGTTGACCAGAACCTTGTGGGATGTGTAGTTTATCATTAAGCCGGGGAATGTCAATATTTCCGGAACCTCCGCGGTGCTGTTGGCTGCGCTTCCGGTACGCCTCAAAACCGCCCGGATGCGGGCCACAAGCTCCCTGGGGCTGAAGGGCTTGCTCAGGTAGTCGTCGGCTCCCAGTTCCAGCCCCAGCACGCGGTCCATCTCTTCACCTTTGGCCGTAAGCATGATAATTGGGATCGAGGATTCTTTGCGGACCTCGCGGCAGACCTCCCAGCCGTCCTTTTTCGGCAGCATCAGATCGAGCACAATGAGCTGCGGGTTGACATCCCTAATTTTGGCCAAGGCTTCTTCCCCGTCGACTGCGGTTTCCACCTGATAGCCCTCTTTTGTCAGATAAAGTTTTAGAACTTCCCTGATATTCTCTTCATCATCCACAATCAATACGGGTCCCGTTTTGGCCAAGCCCGCTTCCCCCTTCAAGCACGTCCGCCGCTCTCTTTTGATCACTTATTTTAGTTGATTTCTCCATTAATTTCACCCGGAGTTCGACAGCCCATAGACAAACAGAAGGCCGCAAGCCGCATGGGACACGGAATTCAGGGAATACGTTTTCAGAGGCGTGTTACTAGGCGTTTTGTTTGCCTGCGGGATTTATGGAGAA
>CADDZA010000137.1 GCA_902812435.1 Clostridia bacterium | reverse complement strand
TCGCTTATTCTTGTTGTTCATCGATCTTGACCTCCAGTACTTTAGGTTGTTTTAGCTAACACCTTTGTACCAGGAGGTCTTTTTGTTGGTCAACCCTCCTCTACAACATTACAGGAATGCTCGTAATCGATTTCCTGGGGTTTTTTGAAGATCTTATCGTCATTATATTCAATATGTCCCATGATGCTTTCAAACTTACTGACCCATTTGGCCTGAGGTTTTTTCTGAATGTTGTATAGAACTCCTGAATAAATGGTTGGCTCATCAATGTTTATATCATTGAGTACAATTCTCAGGTAAAGGACCTTTAAATCCTTGCTTAACTCCGTAATTGTCTGCCCGCGTTCGAGCTTTGTTCTTTCTTCTGGAACAAAAAACACGGCAAACTTTTTCAAAAGCCAGAGGTTAACGTTATTGGACTCTAACCCTGTAGAACTCCTGGCGCTGATTCCGTAGCCGGCAGGCCTGCCAATAATAAACTTCTCTTCTTCTTCCTGCAGGGTGCCTTCGATTTCCTTGATCAAATAAGAAACTTCAAGGTATAGCTTCTGGATAAAATCAAAGGCCAGAGCTGTCTGCCGGATGATCTCCTCTTTCTGTGTCATGTTTTCCCTTTCCCTTCATAAAAGATATAATCCTTTACCGGATTTAACTTCCCTGACTGCAGCAAAGAGGTCAAGTTGCTTTGCCTGTGTGAGAAAAAGATGCTCCTCCGGCAATAGTAGAGCGTTTCTGGAAGGGATAAGCTGTTTAAAAAACCGATAAAGGCTCCGCGGAATTTGGCTGTTTTCGCTTCAAAAAAGATACAGTCAAGGCGTTCTAGAAAAGAGACAGAGGCATTCAAGATAGCAAACCCCTTAAACCCGCGCAAGTTTTTCCTATCCAGCAACTTGTAAAGATCCAGGGCAAACTCGCGCTCATGCCTAGTTAAATTTAAGTTGTTATTAAGGATGTCATTCAAAAAAGAAGAGACTTGTTGCCAGTTAGTCCATGTTAAGTAATGGGAAAAACACTCGGGCACGGATTTAAACTTATTCTTTTTGTAAATATAGTCGGCGGTAATAGCAATGAGTCTAAAGTTTTTGTTATAATTTCGAGCCTCTAACATGCCACCTTCAATTTCTCTGATTAGCTGGGCTTTAGTCTTTTCCGTTTCCCATCCGAAGTCGGAAAAGTATTTTGCTTCTATAAGCAGATAATAATTTCCAACCAGTATAACCAGATCCGGTTCTGTTTTCTCCTCGTAGCGCGGCCAGAAGATGAACTCTGCTTGTATGGCTTCCTGGCTGGAAATCTTAAAACCCAATTTGTCCAGATATCCTTTAAGAAAAATATCCCGGTTTGCATATTTGAAAAAGGAAAAGACGTTGGAAGTCAAAATGTCTTCCATTCTAGTAATGCCTGAAGGAACTTTGCCGTGCAATTCAGCGGCGTACAACCTTATTACCTCCGGTGTTTCCTAATTTACCGGTCGCTCCCCTGCAAAATGTTTTGTTCAAATGGGCTTGGGGGCACTCCTTGAGCAAGTTCCTGTTCACCTAAGATACAGCTTTTGTGTTAGCGGTAAAATAAAATACAGCTATCGGGATCGGCAAGCAGTTTTTCAAAGTCGAATTTGCTGGTGTTGTGAAAGTTCTGCCCAGATATTTTATTAAGAATGGGATCCATGTTCTGGAGGCCCATTTGCTTGAGTTCCTCATATTTCTTGAGGACTTTATCCTTGGTGGGCGCCAGCACGCAGTCAAAGCGCCGCAGAACTGCCATTGGCAGCACGACATCCCCGTACTGTTCCTTTTTGTACGGACCTCTCAACAGCTCGGCAATAGCCAAATAAAGTTGACTTTATCCTGAAAATGGTCTGAAAATGGTTCACCTGTTACACCCCTGCAATATTTCCTCGTCCACCATAATATTACCATATCCCGAAGCAGAGGAGCATGAAGATTACCCAGGATTTTATTTTGATATTTCAGATGTGGTTCCCTTGATAGAGAAGGGTTTTCACTCATAAAAAAAGTTTTCCGCTTTATAAGGCGCGGAAAACTCACTTTTCTCATGGCGTCCCAGGAGGGATTCGAACCCCCGACCGACGGATTAGAAGTCCGTTGCTCTATCCAGCTGAGCTACTGGGACATAAACAAATGGAGCGGGTGATGGGAATCGAACCCACCCGACTGGCTTGGAAGGCCAGGGCTCTACCACTGAGCTACACCCGCCCGTTTGTCGATCGCTATTTTAGCATATTTAAGCTGTTTCGGCAACCTTTCGGGGTCAAGTACAGAACCCGCGCCCCCAGTATTTACCATCCCTACATTTCAACAGCCACAAGGCTTCCAGCTACAGCACCTGGTAAAGAGTGTAAATAACCCCTTTTCCCTAAATTACCTGTTTTTTTCAGGGAAC
>CADDZA010000136.1 GCA_902812435.1 Clostridia bacterium | reverse complement strand
GATTGCCACCCCCACCGGAGTATGGTAGAATTCAATGGTAGAATTCAGATGAGAGAGCTTCCCCACCCCGGTGGGGGATTTTTTATTAATCATTCTCCACCCTCAATTCAAATTCGGTGTACTGAATACCAGTAGGGCCACATATCCGAATAGGGCGCCCGTTTTGGTCAAGATCGATCCAGCGGATGCTTTTAAATTCTATCCATGACCCGTCGTCGGTTTTGACTTTCGCAGAAAACCGCATTTTATCCATCCCTCTCTTGACTCTTTTACGGTGGGGGATTTTTTATTCCTCTACCACATCCCATAACGGAAAGCCTATGCAGCGAGGCTCACGTCCTTCCTCTTCAGCCTGCCTGTATTCTTCATCTGTAGCAACAAAAACTACACATCTTTCTTCGTCCACCGCTACAACCCGGCGGGTTAGGATTTTCCCGCCGTAGGCTCTTACTTTTACAAAATCGCCTTTCTTCATTCACCAAACAACCACCTTAATCCCGGTATTTTCTCAATTACGTCTTCAACACAAGTTGCAATAAACCAGTTGCCGCCGTGGGAAACCATCTCGTCCCGGAATTTCTGCTGCACCCGGGATAACCTCCCGCCCGGCTTCTTTACCTCGATCCAATAGATCTGGCCATCCTTAATCGCAGTGAGATCCGTCATCCCCGGGTGTGAGCCCAGCCCCTGCTGGTTCCTGATCACAAAGAACCCGTTCATGCGAAGAAACTGTCTTATCCCGTTTTGAATCTCTTTCTCTGTCACACGACTTCCCAATTTTTCTGGAGCACCGTGAAGCAAATCCAACCCCCTCCTTCCGCACCGGATCTTGGTGTACTCAGGTCATCACTAATTACGTCGGCGCCGACGGCCAGCACATTGCGAAGCCGCCCCATCACCCAGTGTCCTGTTATCTTTCTCTTCCCGCCCCGGGCGTAGTATTGGCTGAGCGCATGTTGGTGCAGGTAAACCTTTGTTTGACGTTCTCTCTTGGCCACATGGAATCAGCCTCCGATGCGTTCCTGGAAGCTCTCTTTGGCCTGCTGCTTCTGGCCGTTGACCAACCACTGCAGAGCCTCAAGATACTGCTCAATCTTGTCAAGGTTGTCATCAGGCTCAACCTCGATGATAAAACCCCTGTTTTCTCGCTTGAGTATCATTCTCACCCCTCCCCTAAATCCTTCTCCGCCAGCTGTAACCCCTAAAAATAACCGGCTCCAACCAGCTTCTATCGCACAGCCTGTCCATCGCCCGGGGCCCGATTTTCTCCCCCAATTCGTTCAGGTTGCAATTGGTGGTGATCACCGTCGGCAGCATCTGTTCGTACCGCAGGTTGATCAGATTCGTTAGGGACTCCTGTACCCAATCTGTCACACGTTCCGCTCCCAGATCGTCAAATACAACAAATTTCTTCACGGTTACTGCCTCGACAGCTTTTAACTCTCCAGGGTCATTGCTCTTGTATGCCTTTCGAATCTCGTTCAGCAGCGCTGGCACATATACAAATCCAACGGAAACATGGCGCACTGCCTTTTTTGCTATCGCCGTTGCCAGGTGAGTCTTCCCCGTTCCGGGCTGGCCTTCGAGAATCAAGCCGGTTGTGGTAAATTGGCTGAAACTCTTCGCATATTCCAGGCATACTGTGTATGCTTCCCTGTTGGCGTCCGTAACCCGGAAGGTCTCAAAGCTCCTCTGCTGGCTCCGGCCAGCGAACACCTGTTTCTCTTTCTCCTTACCTCGCTCCTCATGCCAGTATTTGCACTGTTTTACGGAGAACCGAGGCGTACTATCCTGCCACGTCCTCTCGTAAAACTGGACCCCATCCTCGTTAAAGATTGTCTGCCAGCCGGGAGGCCGCATGGGGCAGTTCTGGATCCCCGTACACTTCGGGCATACATGCTCTGTCTTCAGCATGGCGTCTATCTCAATCGCGTGTCTTTGAAGGACCTCCGGCGGATAGATCCTGCCTCCAAACAAAAGAGTCAATTCATCCGTTTGCTCATCCATCACTCCAGAATCCGGGTACTGGCTCATCGTATTTAGCTGACCCATCATCTCGCGGATCAGCTCTTTGATTTCCTGCATTCCTGCCGTCACCGTCCTTTCTCCATTTCACGGCATTTTCAAGCCATTTGCGAAGCTGTAAACGAGGGTTGCTTTTCTTGGTTAAAGGGTGATCGAGTTTATAAGTGGCCCACTTTTTTAGTTCCGCAATGACGTCTACAAGTGGGAAATCTATCATAAGCGCTCTAATGAGCGCGAGGTCCTTGCCGAAGTCAAAGGGGTACCCTTTTGTTGACTTCAGGATGCTTAATGCTTCTCGTTCAGTAGTTGTGATTTCGGAGTTGGAAGAGGCAGGCAGTTCATCCGCCCCTACCACTTCCCTACCCAAACCCGATCCAAAACCATCCCTATCCCTACC
>CADDZA010000135.1 GCA_902812435.1 Clostridia bacterium | reverse complement strand
ACGCAAAACGTGTGCCTATGCATTTTTCGTTTTTGCCTCGGTTCCGAACCCGCTAACCCTTGATATTAAAGGATCGCTCTTCGAAATTATCGCTAAAAATGCCTCGGTACTGTCGAACTCCGGGAAAAGTGTGCAGGAAAAAAGATGGTACGCCTTAGCCATCGAGCAGATCTGCCGGGAGTTAGACTCGGATCTGGAGAGGGGGCTTGCCAGTTCGGATGTCATCAGGCGTTTAAAGGAGTACGGGAAGAATGTCCTGAAAGAACCGCCGCCCCGCAGCCTTTTTTCCATGTTTAAGGCCCAGTTGAAGGAAGTGCTGGTGCTGATCCTGATCGGAGCGGCCTTCATTTCGGGCATCCTTGGCGAATGGGAAGACGTTATCGTGATCCTGGTTATCGTGCTGCTGAATGCTGCCCTCGGAGCATACCAGGAGCGGAAGGCGGAGCAGTCCCTGAAGGCTCTGAAGAAGATGACGAAACCCACCGCCAAAGTCGTCAGGGACGGAGTCGTCACCCGGGTTGACGTAGAGAGGCTGGTTCCCGGAGACCTGGTGCTGCTGGAAGCCGGTGATTCCGTGCCGGCCGATCTCCGGTTGACCGAGGTGGCCTCTTTGAGAACAAACGAATCGGCCCTGACCGGGGAGTCGGTCCCTGTGGAAAAGGACGTGGAAGCGATAGCTGAGGATGAACTCCCGGTGGGAGACCGGAAAAACATGGCCTTTATGGGCACAACCGTAACCGGAGGGCGCGGGAGGGGTCTTGTGGTGGCGACGGGAATGAAAACTCAGCTCGGCAGGATCGCCGAGATGCTCCAGGATGCCCCGCCGGAAATCACTCCCCTGCAGCGGCGGTTGGGGGAGCTGGGCGGGCTCCTGGGCATGGCGGCCGGTGTCATCGTCCTGGTGGTGTTTGCCGCAGGGCTCTGGCGGGGTGAACGGCTGCTGGATATGTTCATGATCGCCATCAGCCTGGCGGTGGCCGCGGTGCCGGAGGGACTGCCGGCGGTGGTAACCATCGTGCTCTCCCTGGGAGTCACCAAGATGAGCCGCCGGCAGGCCGTGATCCGAAGGCTGCCTGCCGTGGAGACCCTTGGCACGGTTACGGTCATATGTACCGATAAAACCGGCACCCTCACCAGGAATGAGATGACGGTTACCGCCCTTTATACCGGTGACCGGCTCATCCGGGTAACAGGCACCGGCTACCTCCCGGAGGGGAGCTTTTTGGACGAGGTGGGTGACGCCGTAGATCCTCAAGACGACGGCAGCTTAAAGTTGATGCTCCTTGGGGGGTTGCTCAACAGTGACGCACGGCTGGAGCGGACGGGGAACGGTTACCGGGTGATCGGCGATCCCACGGAGGGGGCCCTGGTGGTGGCGGCGGCCAAGGCGGGGGTGAACAGGGATGACGCCGAGCGGCACTACCCCCGGTTGGCGGAAATTCCCTTTGATTCCGGCCGCAAGATGATGACCACCTTCCAGAGGATCGACGGCGAGGTTTACTCCTTTACCAAAGGTGCCCCCGATGTCCTGCTGGAACGCTGCAGCGGGATCATGCGGGGAGGGGGAATTGCCCCCCTGACCGGGGAGGACCGCGCCGGGCTTTCCGAAATTAATTCAAAGCTGGCGTCCCAGGGTCAGCGGGTGCTTGCCCTGGCCTTTCGGCAGTGGCCCGAACTGCCTCGGGATCCGGAGCCTGAAGCTGTCGAACACGACCTGGTCTTTGCCGGTTTCTTTGCCATGCAGGACCCGGCGCGCCCGGAGGCGAGGGAAGCGGTGGCAGTTGCCCGCCAGGCCGGTATCCGCACCGTGATGATCACCGGCGATCACCAGGAGACGGCGGTGGCCATTGCCCGGGATCTGGACCTCTGGCGGGAGGGGGATGGTGTTCTTACCGGTTCGCAGCTGGCGAGGATGGACGACGAACGGCTGAAGAACGAGGTTAACCGCACCACGGTGTATGCCCGGGTATCCCCGGAGGATAAGCTGCGCATTGTGGCGGCCTTAAAGGCACACGGCCAGGTGGTGGCCATGACCGGCGACGGGGTCAACGACGCCCCGGCCCTGAAAAGGGCGGATATAGGTGTGGCGATGGGGATTACAGGCACGGAGGTTGCGAAAGAGGCATCGGATATGGTGCTGCTGGACGACAACTTCGCCACCATTGTCCGGGCGGTCGAAGAGGGCCGCACCATCTACGGCAATATCCGCAAGTCTGTACAGTACCTGCTTTCCTGCAACGTCGGCGAGATCGTGGCCATCTTTACGGCAATACTCCTCGGCCTGGGCAGCCCCCTGACTGCCATCCAGATCCTCTGGCTCAACCTGATTACCGATGGGTTACCGGCATTGTCCCTGGGGCTGGAGCCTCCCGAAAAAGGGGTTATGAGGCTGCCGCCCCGTAAAGCCGGGGAGGGGGTTTTGGCCGGGGGGATGGGTTTCCGCATCC
>CADDZA010000134.1 GCA_902812435.1 Clostridia bacterium | reverse complement strand
ACCTATCTTAAACCCCAAGGAGAAAGAGGTGCTCATTCCGGTATTTACGTACGAAGAAAAAGGAACAGTAGCGGGCGCGGTTTACTTCTGCCGCTCCGGTGAAGTAGAAAAAGCAGGAAACTGCATCATACTTGAGGAACAGGCAGAACGAAATTCCCCCGGCGGTGAGGAGGTGAAGTAGAAAAAGCAGGAAACTGCATCATACTTGTGGCTTACAGCCGGCGTGGCTCCGCCTTGCTCTGCGGTGCGCTCCTTCTCTATCGGAAACGGGGAGTTGAAAAGCGAAGGTAGAATTAGTAACACCCTTTCTGCCCGAAGCAGGCTTGCCGGTGACAGATTACTGCCCCTACCTCTGCACCGGCTTGAACTTGAAGCCTCCTCCACCCGCAGGGGCATTTATACACTTGTATTAATGACATCGAAGGTTTATACTATGTATAAACAAAGAAGGAGTGAAAATCATCATGCAACCTCATGTGCAAAAGTGGGGCAATAGTTTGGGGATTCGCATCCCTTTGTCGCTGGCCCAAAAAATCGGCCTTAAAGAAGGCACACCGGTTGATTTAGAGGCAAATGATGACGCAATTATTATCCGCCGCAAACGTTATAGCCTGGAACAGTTGCTGTCCCAGGTTACACCTGATAATATTCATGACGAAGTAGATACAGGACCTCGGGTTGGGCGGGAAATATGGTAAACGAGGTGGAAACCTATATTCCTGAACGTGGTGATCTTGTCTGGCTCCAGTTTGATCCTCAGGCAGGACATGAGCAAGCCGGAAGGCGGCCGGCGCTGGTAATCTCCCCGCAACTTTATAACGGTAAGGTGGGGCTGGCTCTTTTCTGTCCTGTTACTACAAAGGCGAAGGGCTATCCTTTTGAAGTAGAAATACCCGCCGGTTTCAAGATTACAGGAGTGATCCTGGCAGACCAGGTAAAAAGTCTTGACTGGCGGGCACGGGATGCGCAATTTGCCTGCAAAGTCCCGGCAGGGGTGATAGCAGAGGTTCAGGCCAAACTTCAGCTGTTGATTTCCTGACTCTCTACTGTGCTTGTAGCCCGACCAGTGTCTCCCTCTTGCCCCGGTTCTTTGTCCACCGGGTTTCCCATACGCCTGATGCTTATGGGAATTCCTTCATCTCCTGGATTTGCACCGGCACGGCCACCGCTTTCGGGGGCGGGGATCGGCCTGACCGCCAGGTGCGCCGAAATGGGCGGAGCCGATCTCATCGGCATCTACAGCACCGCCCACGGATTTGGCGAGTAACAATTTGCTCATTTATACAGGAAAATGCCAGGGAATGACGAAATATCCATCAGCGACCATCCGGCTCCCGGGGATAGGGATTGCCGGAAGGAAAGAGGCTCTGCTGATGGACAGGATGCCCTTTTATCTGGTGGTGTTTCAGTCCCTTCCGGAAACCGCCATCCTTATTTCTCTAGGTTTAATATTGATCGGTTTTAAACCAAAGTTGAAAAGCGTCCTGATCATTGCTTCCCTTGAATCGCTGGTATCCTTCTTGGTCCGCAGCCTGCCGCTGCCCCCCGGAGTCAATGTTTTCATTGAAATTCTTAAAATCGAGCAAGGGTGTGGGCTGCCGGTGCTTGCCGGTATGCTCTGCCAGGCCTTTACCTTAACCCCCTGGGGATACCGGTTTATCAGGTGGGTTGACGGCATGTTGAGTTTTCGGGGTCAAGGGAGTGACAACGATGGGTTTGAAGGTCCTAATAGCCGATGACGACCCGGCCACCGCAGCGTACTTAAAGAAGGTGATCGAAGAGGTGCCGTGGGTCGCAGTGGTTTCCACCGTCAGGGACGGCGAGGAGACCATCAGGCAGGTGGAGATCTACCGGCCCGATGTGGTGTTTCTGGATATCGATATGCCGGGAGTGAACGGGTTGGATGCGGCCCGGGAGCTGGCGGAAATGCGGCCGGGGCTCTTTTTCGTTTTCGCCACCGCCTTTCCCGAATATGCCCTGGAGGCGTTTGAGCTCTATTCCTTTGATTACATTTTAAAGCCTTTTAATGAGGCAAGGATCAGAAGGACGGTCCGGCGCTTGAGGGATAAAGTTTCCGAAGAACTGCCCCTCGGATTACAGCAATCCCCCGGCATCCTGATCGAGGTCGAGAAGCAAAAAATATTCATCAACCCGGAGGAGATCCTCTACGCCGAAAGCCGCAGGCGCAAGGTATTGGTTAAAACAGAAACGGGTGAGTTTCTCGCTGCCGGTGACTTGAACAGGCTGGAACAAAAGCTTAATCCCCGGCTCTTTTTCCGGTGTCATAAAGGCTTTCTGGTCAATCTAAAGAGGATCAAAGCAATAATTCCGTCGGGCCGTTCCTACGACATCATCCTGGATTCCGGAGACAGGGTTTTCTTAAGCAGGGAAAGGGAAAAGGAGTTGCGGGAAAGGTTCACAATAAAATAGGAATCCCCCTCATTTCCCCGGTCTCCGGTTGAGGATTCCTAACAGTAACCGTTGTTACAACGGTTATTTTTTCCTGAGTTTATCAGTTGGCCCCGGATTCGGCCATTTTTGAAAACGAAAAATGGCTTAACAACGGCATTTTTGGCAATGACGATATGAAAATTTGCAAAAAGTGTAGTGGCAAACATATT
>CADDZA010000133.1 GCA_902812435.1 Clostridia bacterium | reverse complement strand
TCCCTGAAAAAAACAGGTAATTTAGGGAAAAGGGGTTATTTACACTCTTTACCAGGTGCTGTAGCTGGAAGCCTTGTGGCTGTTGAAATGTAGGGATGGTAAATACTGGGGGCGCGGGTTCTGTTTTGATGCACTAAATCTTGACAACCGGGAAATGCATTTCATATAATAGCGTTTAAGGCAAGGATGTGGCGGTCCAGCCTGCTGGCTGGACCGTTTAGTTAACCATACCGTTTCATAAAGGAAGGCAGGCATGATATCTGGGAAGATGTCTTGTCGCCTTTTTTGTAGTGTGGCTGCGCGGTAACAGCGGGAGGCGGGACCGAATAAAAAATAGTTAAGTGTCATAAGATTTTAGAAGTAATTTTAAATTGAGGGAGAGAGCGCATTGCCAGAAAAAGAGGTTCTTTTAACGGGAGACGGGGTTAAGAAGCTGGAGGACGAACTGCATTATCTGAAATCGGTTAAAAGGCGTGAAATCGCCGAAAGAATCCGGCAAGCGATCGAGTTTGGCGATATATCGGAGAACTCTGAGTATGAAGAGGCGAAAAATGAGCAGGCGTTTGTTGAGGGCAGGATTATCACCCTTGAAAAGATGCTTCGCCATGCCAGGATCATCGACACCAGCGAAGCACCCACGGACACCGTTTCCATTGGCGCCACGGTTCTCTTAAAAGACCTGGAGTATGGTGATGAAATCGAATATACGATTGTCGGCTCTGCAGAGGCGGATCCCACCGCAAATAAGATCTCTAACGAATCGCCGGTAGGAAGGGCGATCCTCGGGCAGAAGGTGGGAGCGGTGGTCGAGGTGAAGGTCCCTGCCGGTGTTTTAAAATACCAGATTCTCAATATCCGCAAGTAACCTCCGTTCAAGGGAGAATAGAATTGGAGGAATTTTTTTGCCCATGATCCAAGAAGAGCAAGCCCAGGATGTTCTGAGTGTAAGGCGTGCAAAACTTGAAGAACTGAAGAGTGCCGGGATTGAGCCTTTTGGCAGGAAGTTTCCGGTGCAGCATCATGCCGCAGAAATTGTTGATAATTTCCCCGATTTCGAAGGTAAAGAGGTGGTCATTGCCGGGCGCCTGATGGCCAAACGCGGCCACGGCAAGGCGAGCTTTGCCGATCTCCGGGATTTCTCCGGTAAGATCCAGGTTTACGCCAGGCTGGATGACATGGGCCCCGAAGCCTACGAATTGTTCAAGAAGCTTGACATCGGGGATATTATCGGGGTTCACGGCACCGTATTCCGCACCTCAAGGCAAGAGATCACCGTGGCAATCAAGAGTTTTCAGATTCTGGCCAAGTCTCTGCGCCCCCTTCCGGAAAAGTGGCATGGTTTAAAGGATATTGACCTGCGTTACAGGCAGCGTTACGTCGACCTCATCGTCAATCCCGGCGTCAAGGAGGTTTTCCTCATCAGGGCGAAGGTCATTAAGGAGATCCGCCGTTTCCTTGACGAACGGGGTTTTATCGAAGTCGAAACACCGATGATGCAGCCTATTGCCGGGGGAGCGGCTGCCCGCCCGTTTATAACCCACCATAATGCTCTGGACATGGATCTTTACCTGCGCATCGCCCCGGAGCTCTACCTGAAACGGCTGCTGGTAGGGGGGTTTGAAAAGGTCTTCGAGATCAACCGCAACTTCCGCAACGAAGGCATTTCAACAAAGCACAACCCGGAATTCACCATGATGGAGCTTTACCAGGCCTATGCCGATTATGAGGACATGATGCAGATTACCGAGGAACTGATCAGCACAGTAGTCGAGAAGACTCTGGGAACGAGCCAGGTCCGGTACGGGGATAAGCTTATCGATTTCAGCCGCCCCTGGAACAGGATGACCATGATTGAGGCCGTACGGCATTATACAGGACAGGACTTCGGCCATTTTGATCCACAGCAGGCGTATAGGCAGGCCCGGAGTATGGGTTTGGATGTTGCGCAGGATGCTTCCTGGGCGGCGATTTTCAACGAGGTATTTGAAACCTTCGTGGAGGAGCATTTGATTCAACCGGTATTTATCACCGGTCATCCTGTGGAGATCTCCCCCCTTGCCAAGCGTAACAGGGAAAACCCTCTTCTTACGGATCGCTTTGAGTTGTTTATCAACGCCTGGGAGATTGCCAACGCCTTCTCGGAGTTGAACGACCCCATCGACCAGCGGGAGCGTTTCGAACAGCAGTTAGAGGAACGCCGGCGTGGGGACGAAGAGGCGCACGCCATGGACGAGGACTATATCAATGCTCTGGAGTACGGCATGCCTCCGGCGGGCGGTCTGGGCATCGGGATTGACAGGCTCGTCATGATCCTGACCGATTCCCCGTCTATCCGCGATGTCATTCTCTTCCCAACCATGCGACCGAAAGATGTATAAATTAATACTCATCTAATACTCATCCTTTTGTCAGAAGTGTGTATAATCATCACGGGTCCATGCTAAAACAGCGAAACGTAACGCCAGGACCGGCGGTATGACGGACGGCAGGAACCCATTGAAAAAATCGAAAATGTAATGGGCCTGAGTTTCGTTCAATTTCTTGAAATTACGAGGTGAGCAATCCCAAGGTATACGGCTAAGGTCAAAGAGGTCGGAAAAATAGATAGCAAGATAATCTAGGATGACCACAGGCATAGC
>CADDZA010000132.1 GCA_902812435.1 Clostridia bacterium | reverse complement strand
TTATGAGGCTGCCGCCCCGTAAAGCCGGGGAGGGGGTTTTGGCCGGGGGGATGGGTTTCCGCATCCTGTGGCAGGGAGCCTTAATCGGGCTGCTCTCCCTTGCCGTCTACTGGCTGGCCCTCGGCCGGGGCCGGTCACTGCCGGAGGCCCGCACCATGGCCTTTGCCGCCATGGCCCTGATGCAGCTGGTGCATTCCTTTAACGTCCGTAGCTTCAAAGAGTCCCTCTTCGCCATCGGGCCGTTGACCAACCGCAGCCTGGTCTACGCTTTCCTGGTTTCTGCGTTCTTGCAGGTTACCGTGCTGTTTGTTCCCTTCCTGAGAAGAGTCTTCGAGACCGTACTCCTCACGGCCGGTGATTGGGGGGTGGTGCTTGGATTCAGCCTGGTTCCCCTCCTGGCGGTGGAAACCGGCAAGCTGCTCTCCAGGCTTACTTCCAAAGCGGATTAAGGTTGGGTTTTCAACCGCCGGTTATGGTAAGAAACCGGATGATGGTTTAATATGGTAAGAGTGAAGCAATCGAAAAAAGGGAGGATTGTTCATGAAGGAGTGTCCCGTTTGTCGGATACCTTTAGACGAGATTCCAAAATATGGCGTTATGCTCGATATCTGCTCCAACTGCAGAGGTATCTGGCTCGACCGTGGTGAACTGGAGAAGGTGCTCTCTTTGGTGGGCGATCCCTATGAAAGGTACGGCCACCATCATGAGGACCACTACCGCAGGCACGATTATCGCCGTTATGACGATGACGACGAGCATTATCACCGCAGGAAAAAGAAGCTGAGCATCTTTGATATTTTCGATTTTGACTGATGCCGTAAAAACTGTGTATTGACAGACCGCCATATTAATAATTAAACTTGAATCAGTTGAAGGGGAGTAGTTAAACAGGTGAAGTCAACATACCGGTCCATACCTGGCTTCACCGTTGGCTCCGGCCAATTAGCGAGACCTTTAACACGGCGTAATTTGTTTGTGTTAAAGGTCTTTTTATCTTAAATCTAAATCTATTAGACGGGAAGGTATACGATGCTCATTTTCCTGGGCGCCGTGGCAGTGGTTGTCCTGGCCGAAATGGGAGATAAGACGCAGTTGCTGGCCATGGCCTTCGCCACCCGTTTTCCCGCCGGCCCTGTTCTCTGGGGAGTTTTCATTGCCACCCTGTTGAATCACGGCCTGGCGGTTGCACTGGGAAATTACCTGGGAACATCACTCAACGTGAAGCTGGTCCAGATGGCTGCGGCGGGTTCGTTTATTATATTCGGATTGTGGACCATCCGGGGGGACACCATATCGGACGAGCATAAAAAAAAGACAAGCTGGGGCCCTATCATCACCGTTGCCATCGCCTTCTTTCTTGCGGAACTGGGGGACAAAACCCAGTTGGCCACTATTGCGCTGGCCGCCAGATACCGTTCTCCTTTGCTCACCACCATGGGGATGCTCATTGCTGACGCAATCGGAATCTACGCGGGTGTTGTGGCGGGAAAGAAAATCCCTGAGCGGATCATCAAGCTAATTTCCGCCCTGATCTTTATTGCCTTTGGTTATATTGGGTTGTATACTTCTGTTCCGAGGGAATACCTATCCCTACCGTATATAGCGGGGCTGGCGGGGATAACCGCCCTGGCATTCTGGTGCGTCTCCAGGGGCAGTAAAAGAGAGCCGGGCTCCAGGCCGAAGAAAAGCAGGAGGTTCTATTTTGTTCACCATTCTTGAGTTGATTATCGAGGCTACGGTAAACTTCATAGCGAAGCTGGGATACTGGGGTATTGGCATCGGGATGGCCATTGAAAGCGCCAATATCCCCCTTCCCAGCGAGGTGATCCTTCCCTTCGGAGGATACCTGGTCAGCCAGTCAAAGCTCACCTTCTGGGGTGCGGTGCTTGCCGGAACGGCGGGAGGGACCTTTGGGTCCATTGCCTCATATGCCCTGGGGAGCTGGGGTGGATTGCCGTTGTTGCTGCGATACGGCCGTTACGTCCACATCACCGGGACCCGGCTGGAACAGGCGACCCGCTGGTTTGACCGCTACGGCGAAAAGGCCGTCTTTTTCGCCCGCCTCCTGCCCGTGATTCGCACTTTTATCTCCTTGCCTGCCGGAATCGCCCGCATGAACTTTGGGCGCTTTGTGGTCTATACCTTTCTGGGCTCGCTGCCCTGGTCGGCCCTGTTGACCTACGTGGGGGTAAAATTGGGGGAGAACTGGAGGGCAATAGAACCCCTCTTTCGGCAGTTCGACATTGTTATTATCCTTGCCGTCATTTGCCTGATAATCTATTACTGGTGGCGCAGGCGGCGCAACGGGACGAAAACTGCCTACTGAAACCGGGGGGGTGGTGATCGGTCTGGGCCCATGGCCGCCATGCCCGGCAGGGATGTCCAGGGCAGGGCGGTGCTTTTCTTCTTCGGCCCCGATATTGACGATTGACGGAACGAGAATCGACGAGGCCCGGGCGATTGAAGCGGCCGCCGCCCGTGAGTGGCGCACCGACGGGGGTTTCATCGTTGCCGTGAGTTTTAAGGTTCGAGAGTCCTGTTAATTACAGAAATATAGCATATTCTGCAGGAACTCCGCATCTAATCCCTGAAGCCCATGCAGCGCAAGAAAGGCGGTATCAAGGCAAAACTTTATAAATTCGCATTTTTTAACCCGAGCAGGCAGGAAAATACCCCATAAATAGCAAAAA
>CADDZA010000131.1 GCA_902812435.1 Clostridia bacterium | reverse complement strand
TGCTTCGCTTATTCTTGTTGTTCATCGATCTTGACCTCCAGTACTTTAGGTTGTTTTAGCTAACACCTTTGTACCAGGAGGTCTTTTTGTTGGTCAACCCTCCTCTACAACATTACAGGAATGCTCGAAAAAGAATCAATCCCGGCCCCTCTGTATGCAATAATGCAAGCAATTGCGGGTAATCCAGGTCGGCCGTTACGACCAAGCGTCTTTCCCTGCGTGCCCGCTCAAGTATTACTGCATCAGAAGCCCGGTCAAGGCCGATTTCAAACGCGTGAACCGCATTGTACCAATGCTCAACCAACCATCTTGCAAGTCCTGGAGAGGGGCATATCAATCAAAAATTTCACTGTACAAATTCCACCGTTTCATCATCGGCTAAAAATGCTGCAAAAAGGAGAGCCTCATCAATATCCCCGGCCTCCAGGTAAGGATAGGCCCGCAGGATACTCTCTTTTGTTTCACCTGCAGCCAGGAGTTCCAATAAACGAGAGACAGGAAAGCGAAGTCCTCTGATACAGGGCTTCCCGGTGCAAACCGTCGGGTCAACGGTAATTCGCTTGAATTTCACAAATCTCACCCCCTGGTAGGATTATAACACCTGATTTGCAGCAAGTATACTTTTTTACATCCTGCTCCGTTTCCTCGTAACGACATTCCCGAACAAGCCGATGCCTGCACTAACCTTCTGCAAAGGGTCGCCTTTGTTTTCAATCATCTGCTGCAGGGTAACCTTCACCAAAGCGCTCCGTTCCAGCTCGAGGTGAATGTCTCGCAGAACACTCCGGCCGAAATCCTCGATCAGGCCAAACAGGTCTTCCAGCCCAAAGTCCGCTTTTGCCTCTACCGGCTCTGCTTTTCGGCTAGTTATCTCGAACATTTGCATCTACCCTTTAAACAGATGTCTGAGGCAGGATGTCAGATGCCGGAAAACCGGCTTTCTGATGGTGCCGCCCGGTCGGCATTGGCGTCCACCCGATTATAAATATAAAGCCCGCCCCTTTCTTTACAAGGCAGGCAAAATCACCAAAAGTATACAATCTTTGAGGTCCGGCAGGCAGTAAGCACTACCCGCTCCTGCGCCCTTCCCTAAATTGCCGCTTCAAAAAAGCCAAGAAAGCAAAGCTGTTCATTGGCCGAGAGGGTAAAACTTCTTTCCCATGGTGTAAATGGTGCGGGAAACTCTCCAGCTCCGGGTGATGAGGGGCATTATCCCATCTTTTAAGCAACCCGGCATTCGCATCCTGCAGATGAAAGCTATAGTTAACCGTTCTTATCGCAGTCTGATCCTTTACCACGTATTCAAACAATTCTACAATATCTCCGTTGCTCAGAGTGAAACGCAGGCGGAGGTATCAAAATTCGTCAGTGATTAATTCTTCGCGGACAATCACTTCCTCCACAAATTCCAGCTGCAACAACATTATTTTTAGTCTTTCAAAATAGCGTGCGGTGGTCATTTCTCAAGATACTCCAGCTGCGTCTGAACACGCTGTTGCATGTCTAAGAAGCTGGCCCATTTGATGAGGTCCACATCGTCGCCAAGAGTCCCCTTGGCATAGTGCTTTTGGAAATTAGAAGAGCTCAACTGATAGCGCTGCTCCAGAGCCCTGATCTCTTCTGAAAGATGTCGCAGGGTCCGCTTTAGCTCTTGCTTTCTCAAACTTATTAACAACTTATTAACTTGCGGATGGTCTTCTCAATAAGAGGGTTGTTTCCAAAGCTTTCAACAACTTGCTGCAGCTTTTTGGAAAAGCCGCAGCACCTTGCGGTGCAGCGGCCTCAACTGAACTTACCCGGACATAAAACGAAGATAAGAGAACCGTCCCTCTGTCTGAGCTAATTATAAATCAAGAGAAATTATCAAGTTTGGATCAAGCACTTTTTCATAATGTCTACGATTATTAGTTAGTAATAACAAATTATAAGTCCTAGCCGTACAGGCAATAAGCAAATCAAAGTCACTAACTGTTAAACCCTTTTTACGCAAGAAAGCACGTTTTTGACCAAACATTCGAGCAATAGGCTGAGAAATATCGAGAATAGTAAAACCCTGCAAAAAGCGCAGCAATGCTTTTTCTTTATCATCAGGTCTAGTGCTTCTAAAAATTCCTTCATAAAGCTCAGCAACAGTAATAATGCTCAAACCTAGCCCATGAGGGAGATATTCCTGTAACTTTGTTACGAAAGGTTCCTTGCCGCGCAGATAATAGACAGCCCAATCGGTATCAACAAGATATTTTGCAATCACCAGTTTGCCTCTTCTCGTTCAGGCAATTTTTGTCTGTATGAATAAACATCCTCGATAAAACTCTCTTCATCGAAATCCGTCCACGAACCCGCGGCCTCTATGAACTCTTTTATATCTTTACCGGTATTTACTTGACCCTCTAACATTTCCAATATTTTTTTTCGTTCCCACAGAGAAAGTTTCTTGATTTCATCGAACAATTTTTCGATGGCCACTTTAGTACACCCCCTCACCACATTACCGGACGTAATATAAATTAGCAAATAGCTTATATGAAAAATCTTTCCCAATCAAACTTCCTGTGGATATATTCTAACACATATTTTTATTTTCCACCCCACACAGAGAATCAATCGTCCAAGATAAAACAAATAAATTTACACTATTTCTTTCAAGAGTGCAATACCTATGTCTTTCTGACAGAACCCGCGCCCCCAGTATTTACCATCCCTACATTTCAACAGCCACAAGGCTTCCAGCTACAGCACCTGGTAAAGAGTGTAAATAACCCCTTTTCCCTAAATTACCTGTTTTTTTCAGGGAA
>CADDZA010000130.1 GCA_902812435.1 Clostridia bacterium | reverse complement strand
TCAGTGAAGATATTTATTGCAGTACGAACTATGGGATGTCTCCTTATGCCAACTAGATTTTATTAGTTGCCATTTTTAGCCATCATAAAATTAAAGGTCGTTTTCACCCCAGGGTGCGAAATGTGGGGTTTAACCCAAGGCGAGGAGGTGTTTTCTCATGTCGTGCAATTTGGGCGGAGAGAAAAGCCTGGTTATCTCACCCGCCAGTAAGATGTTTCCGTTGAATGAACTGAGTCAATTTTTTTGCAACCGACAGTTGTGTAACCACTGCCTGCGCGTGGCGAACTACGCCGCCTTCCTGGCGCGGATTCTTGGCTTGATGGAAGATGAGGAAACGACAATCTACCTGGCCGGTTTCTTTCACGACATTGGCAAGATCAGGGTGGGGGAGACCATTCTTTGCAAACCCTCTTCTCTGACAACACTAGAGAGAGAAATCGTGGAAAAACACCCTGTCTGCGGGGCGCTGGTTCTGCGGGGCCTCGGTTTGAAAGGTCCGCTTCTTTCCCTTGTATTGCATCACCACGAACACTTTGACGGAAACGGTTACCCGGCCCGGCTGAGCGGCGAGGGAATACCCGTAGGTGCACGCATCCTCGGCGTTGCCGATGCTTACGATGCCATGACTTCTCCGCGCTCCTATAGAAGGGTATTGTCGCCGGAAGAGGCCATAGATGAGCTCAAGAGGTGCAAAGGCACGCAATTCGATCCTGTAGTCGTGGAAGCTTTTGTCGATTCCCACCCCTATCTGACGAGACACACCGGCCAGCGATGCCTGGTCGGGTGAAGCCGTTCTGCTGAAGATTGTGTGCTTTTTTCATTATGCTCCTGTTCCTTATTGAGAGATGTGCCTGCTGGAAACGGTAGGTGTCATTAGGAAAATAACTGTTTAGAGGGTGGACGGCTATGAATCGCTCCCTGACCCGATCCTTAACCTGCTGGTTTTTGAGCTTTGCCCTTTTTTCGGCTGTTCTCTTCAGCTACTCTTCGTGCAAATACCTGGTGATTGCCTCGGAGTATTCCACCTACCAGATTCTCAACAGCACGTGCCAGAAAGAAGCGGAGTTGTTTGCTTTCTGGTTCCAGAAGTGCGTTGACCACATGAAGATGGCCTTCTCCCACCCCCCTCGCCTGGTGCCGGAGGCGGAGGGTGCACTGCTGCGCCTTCAAAGGGAGATGCCCGGCTGCAGACGCCTTGTTTTGCTGGACGGAAAGGGGAGGGTCGTGGCGGACACCGCCGGATCAGGGGGGAGTAGTCTCTCTTTCCCGAACCAGGGCGCCGATCGTGCTGCCGCCCCCTCGCCGGATGGCGGGTCCATCGCCAATGATTTTTACATCTGTGTTCCCCTGGATGAGGGGGGTGACTCTGGCACCATCCGGGGGGAGTTTGATATTCGCTCGGTGCGCTCCGCGATCGATCCAGGCATTCCTGACCGCAAGGGGTTCGCCATCCCTACCGATCAAAAAAAGTGGCTCTACGGGTTCGGTTATCGTCCCAAAAAACCCGAGTGGACGAAACTCAGGATGTACCTGGTGGGGATAGAACCTCCCCTGGTGGTTGAGCTCAACGGAAACGAAAACCCACAGCGTTCCTCTGCCAGGACAGCGCCTCCCCCCGAACCCAGTTCCGAGGTGATGCGTTGGGCGAAGGAAAGAGGTTCAGGGGTTGGAGCTTACACTGACGGTGCCGGGAGGAAGGTGCTCGCTGCTTACCGGTGGATGCCCGGTCCTGCCAGGATGCTTGTTGTTGAAGTAAGACGGGCGGACGTCCTGGCCGGTGTTTTTTCGCAGTTCGCCACTATGCTGCTGCTGACTCTTTTGCTGCTCCTGCTGTTCACCATTCCCCTGAGTACGCTGGTCACCCGTAAGCTGGCCGGGCCGCTGAAGCAGCTGGCCGCCGAGGCCGACCGGATCGCGACGGGCGATTTCGGCCGCCGGATCGAAATTGCCGCCACTGCGGAAATCGCGGTTTTAGCCGGCGCCTTTAACAACATGTCGGAGCGCCTCCAGGAGTTGTATGCCCAGAAGGCCCGCCAGATCGAAGAGCTTGCCCGCCAAAAGGTGGAGATTGAAAACCGCAACCGGGAACTGGAAAGACTCCGGCAACAACTGGAAAGGAATAAGGCGGAACTTGAGGAAAAGAACAGACGCCTCCAGGAAATGGCTTATATCGACGAGCTCACCAAGGTTCTCAACCGCCGCTCCTTCCTGGCGCAGGCCTTGCGGGAGATGGCGCGGGCGCGCCGCTGCGGCCAACCCGTGTCCGCGGTGATGGTCGATGTTGACCAGTTCAAGTACTACAATGACACGCACGGTCACGCCTGCGGCGACATGATGCTCCGGGAACTGGCAGCGCTTCTCAAGGGTGTCGCCAGGGAGAGCGACCTGGTGGGGCGTTACGGGGGCGACGAGTTTGCCGTCATCCTTCCGGGCATTGACCTGGACGGTGCCCTCGCTTTTACCAAGAGGGTCCTCGAAGTCGTGAAACAGAGAACCTTTATCACCCCTTTCGGATGCTTGCTAATGCGGCTCAGTATCGGGGTTGCGGTGTGGCAGCCGGAGGAACATGCCGGCGACCTCGACCAGGAACTGCGCGCCCTCCTCAACCGGGCGGACCTGGCCCTGCTGGATGCGAAGCGTACGGGCCGCAACAGGGTAGTGGTTAACGGGGGGCGGGAATTCCAGTAATCCATATTTCTGTCATCTAGCAGGAACTCCGCATCTAATCCCTGAAGCCCATGCAGCGCAAGAAAGGCGGTATCAAGGCAAAACTTTATAAATTCGCATTTTTTAACCCGAGCAGGCAGGAAAATACCCCATAAATAGCAAAAAC
>CADDZA010000129.1 GCA_902812435.1 Clostridia bacterium | reverse complement strand
CGGCTGCCGTTAGCTGCTCCTTCGTCAAGGGCGAGTAACAACCTCCGTAGGTCGCTGCGCCTGCAAGGATAAACCGCTTTTTCGCTTCTCTGTTGGTGCCGCCGGAGGCGGCGTGATCGTCTGCCCAGAAAAACATCGAATACACCTGCCGGTCTACCGCTCGACTCCCGATTCCAGGCCGGACAGGACGACGGCTCGCTTCGGGACAGCTCTGGGATGCTACGTAACACGCTGCGAACTGTTTCTGTCAAACGCAGCGTTTGGCCTCGTTGCAAATCCATTCCACCGTAGCTCAAGAGGTGTCTGTACTCGCATCCCGACCTGTCATCCTCGCTTCGCCTGTCCTGTTACCCGGACTTCTATAGGTCGCTTGCCGGTAGACCCGGCGGGTCTTTTCATCCTCCGGTGGAGCCGCCGCAGGCGGCGTGGTGGTCTGCTGAATCTTGATAGAGACTGCGCTGGAGAATTAATTGACAGGAAACAAACTGCGGTATAGAATATGAAAAAAGATGAATATAAGCATAAACGAATAAAAATGATGCTTGGTAGAAATGACAGATGTTCGGGAGGCACTGGGTTTTATGAGAGAGGTCGATGTTCAACTAGCTGTTTTGGGAGGAGGGCCTGCCGGCTATGTTGCGGCGATCCGTGCTGCCCAGCTGGGCGCAACGGTTGCCCTGGTCGAGGAAAGGGAAATCGGTGGCACCTGCTTAAACAGAGGGTGCATCCCCACCAAGGCCCTGCTTAGAAGCTCGGAGGTGGCCGGTGTTATCAAACGGTCTGCGGAATTTGGGATTGTGGCCGAATTGCGGGAGACTGATTGGCGTACTGCCGTAGCACGTAAGAACAGAGTTGTGAAAAATCTGAGAATGGGTTTGGAGCACCTGATCTCCCAGGAACAGAATCCACCTGGTTCGGGGACGGGGCAGGGTAGAAAACAAAAACAGGGTGATGGTAACCGGTGGCACGGAAGAAACCGCCGTCTCCTGCGAGAAATTGATCATCGCCACCGGTTCTGAGCCTCTGCTGCCGGGTATACCGGGGATTGGACTGCATGGCGTGATCACCAGCGACGATGCTTTAGAACTAACCGAAATCCCGGAGAGTGTGCTGATCATAGGAGCAGGTGCCATCGGTTTGGAGTTTGCCACCATCTTCAACAAGTTTGGTTCTGTTGTGACGGTGGTGGAGATTGAAAACCGCATCCTCCCCCGGGAGGACGGTGAGATAGCCGGGGAACTGTTAAAGATTATGAAGAGAAAGGGGGTCAGGTTCTGGCTTGGATCACGGGTAAGGGAAATCGTGGAGGGAGACGATGGCCTCACAGTCACCGTAGAAGCGGACGGCACGAAGACGGTGACGGTGCAGAAGGTTCTGGTCGCCGCCGGAAGGAAGCTCAACATCTTTTCGGATGATCTCCTGGCACTCGGCCTGCGCATGGAAAACGGAAGAATTGTGGTGAATGAGCATATGGAAACGAGCATGGACGGCGTTTATGCAGCCGGAGATGTGGTGGGGGGAAAGCTGCTGGCGCACCTGGCGTTTGCAGAAGGGAGGATTGCCGCCCAGAATGCCCTGGGGCAGTTTAGTTCCCTTGATTACGATACGGTGCCGTCCTGTGTCTACACCGATCCGGAAATGGCTTCGGTCGGTTTGAACGAGGAAGAGGCGATAAGCAGAGGAATCGAGGTTGGAGTTGGAAGGTTTTACTTCCGCAGCAACGGGCGTGCCCAGTGCCTGAGTGAGAGGGATGGTCTGGTCAAGGTGGTAGTGGATAAACGGGATAAGGTGGTTCTTGGGGCTCAGATACTTGGGGACAGCGCTGCGGAACTGATTTCGGAACTGACGCTTGCGGTCACCCTGAAGGCGAAAGCAGATCTGCTGGCCGACATGATTCACCCGCACCCCACTTTGAGCGAAGCGGTGATGGAGGCCTGCGGTGATGCCGTGGGAAGGTCTATCCATGGAATTCGACCGGGAAGCGTTATTTTAAAAATATCTGCAACAGAACCAGAGGAGGATGATCATGAGTAACGAGGACAGGCAGTTGCCGGGTTTCATCATGTGCGTCTGTACCGGGAAGTGCCCCGGATTTCAGAAAATGGACATCTGGGATTTCATCAACCAGGTGAGGGTTGAGCTCCCGGTGGAGTACGGCTTTATCCACCCCCAGCTCTGCGAGGAGGACGGTGACCGTTTTCTGGCGGACTTTTTAAAGAGCCACAGAAAGGTGATCATTGGAGCATGTGCCCCCAACATGCAGAGGAAAATGTTTAAACAGGCATTTAAGGACGCAGGCATGGACCTCGAGCAGGACGCCGTGATGCTGGACATCAGGGACATGACCAACGAGCAGGCGATCTCTGTGGTGAAGGATGCCCTGAAAAAACTGAATTTACTGGAGGAATGAAAATGGCTGAAGAAACCTTTATGGGAGTGCCGAGGAGCGCCATCGACTGGAGCCCGCGTATCGACTACTCCAAATGCAACTACTGCATGGAGTGTGTCAAATTCTGCCCGCATAACGTCCGTGTCAAGATCTAGTAGGTATCTACAAAGCTTTTTCCGTTGAGAGACCTCAACGCTCAAAATGCTAGCTTCAAGGCAACGGCCTTGACATTTAATCTACAGATTGTTTGTCGAGATAAACTCAACGGCAAGGCAGCTACGGGAAACAGGTAACAGTAATACGCCACCCCGTCGTAATAACATTTAACACATGTAGGGGCCCGGCTATCATTATTACCAGGAAACCGGTTAGCAAATAATAGCAGCAAAATCTGGCCGGGCCAGTTCCCGTAAAACATGCTTAATCCACGGCCGATCAGCAAAAGGCCCTTTTAATGCCGGTATTGTCGCCTGCAGC
>CADDZA010000128.1 GCA_902812435.1 Clostridia bacterium | reverse complement strand
CCCCGGTCTTGGGATCACCGCTATTTCGTTGTCAAGGTTCTTTTTTTAGGTGCTGGGATAAGGATTGTTCTAGCACATATCCCAGTTTGTTACATGGGCATTTTTGGTTTACGAGAACCTACTTACTTTACTTTTGAATTCGAATACCAGAGTGGAACAGCGGCGAATACACAACCGCAGCGGACTACCCGGTGTTCAACTCCGGCAACCTTGATTTCCTTCAAAGCCATTTTTCTATAGTGAAATGCCTCTTCGACCATTTGAGTGACCTCTTTCTCAGCGTCACTGCGACCACAGCTACCGGAAAACTCCATGATTACACCGAAATCATCCCCTATGCCAACTGCTACCGCAGCCGCTATGAGTGCACCCGCTTCACAGCTGGTTACGCTCCCATAAGCAATGGGAAGCAGAGAACCGGCCGGTATCTCCAGGCTTGGAACAAATTCGGCACCCGGAGGCAATATACTGCTGACTTTGAGAAGATTCACATTCCCCACCCCTGCTTTGAGGAGGGCGCGATCGAATGCAGTGAGTTCTTTTTCTGCCTCCGCTGCCGCGGAAACCAGTGAGTAACAATTAGGTGTCGGCAACATCCTCTTAACCCTTCCCCTCATCCCAAAAAGTAGAAAGAAATCAGAGTGATTATAACAACAGGGCATCTAGGTGTCAATCAGGTTTCCAGAGGCGTTAAGAAACAATACGATGGTTATCTTTCTCCTTCCGATCTGGTAATAATGTAGCTATGGCATTTGCCGCCTCATCTACCGTACGGGGAAGCGGCCGCACCACCAGTGAGGGGATACGCTGAAACACCTGGCTTACCACGGGAAATCTCAGACCCGCATCCTTCACAAGGGTATCCTGTACTAAAAGCATAGTATCCCCCTGAGCCAGTATTTTACCACCTTTCAGAATAATCACTTTGTCGGCCCATTCGGCAGCCATATCCACGTCATGTGTTGCGATGATAATGGTTTTGCCCCTTTGATAAAGCTCCGCCAGGATTTCCATGAGGGATTCCTGGCCGGCGGGATCAAGAAAGGCGGTCGGCTCATCAAGCACGATGACCTCCGGGTTCATGGCAATCACGCCAGCAATGGCGACACGCTTTTTCTGTCCATAGCTCAAATGGCTCAAATGGTGGGGAGCTCTGGAGCGCAAATCCCACATATCTACCGCCTGCAGGGCTTGAAAGACACGCTCTTCAATCTCTTTTCTGTCAAGGCCCTGGTTTAGGGGGCCAAAGGCAACGTCATCCCAAACGGTTGGAGAAAAAACCTGGTCGTCGGGATCCTGAAAAACCATACCCACTTTCTCGCGCAGCCTGGTTTCGTTGTCGCGGGTGATCTCTTCCCCGGCAACTCTCACCTTTCCCTGCTGGGCGAGGTAAATACCGTTGAAGTGCAGGAGCAGCGTTGATTTGCCTGCCCCGTTAGGACCCAGGATGGCAACCTTTTCTCCCCGGTCTATACTCAGTGAAATCCCGTTCAAGGCAGGTGTTCCATCGTGGTAACGGAAGTACAGGTCTTCTACCTCAAGAAGTGCGCCCATCCCCATCCCCCCCGGTCAATGATCAGACTCAGCACACCTAAAACAATGAGAGACATACCCAGCAACAGGTCCCTGGGGTAAACCTGAAATTGCTCCAAAACCCTGATTTCCCCTTGAAAGCCGCGTGCCAGCATGGCATGATAAACCCTTTCACCGCGCTCGTATGACCGGATAAAGAGCAGGCCCAATAACCCGCCCAGAGTACTGAAGGTCCGCCCGCACCAGAAGTTCCGGGCAGGTTTGAAATTCCGGGCGCGGCGTGCACGGAACATCCGGATCACCTCATCATACAGAACAAAGAAATACCGCAGGGTAAATTGAATGAGCTGTATGAATATTAGGGGCACCTGGAGATCCGCCAGGGAGCGCAGCAGAACGTGAAAGGGTGTAGTAAACGTAACAAGGATCACAATAAGGGCTCCGCAGAGGAGACGCAGAAAGAAAATGGCGCTGGCCTGCAGCCCATCCCAAGAATAGGTCAATGTAAAAAGACCGAGAGGAACCTTGAATACAGGAGTGCCCGGGCGTGCAAAGGGCAAAAACAAACAGAGCGCCACCAGCATCGGAACAACAAACCCGAGTCGTTTCAGTATTCGTCCCAGTGGAAGATGTGACCCAAAAATCATTAAAGAGGTAAATAGCAGGGCAAACAAAAGCCCAGCCAGGGTGCGGAGGGATACTACGATCACAAGCAGGATCAAGCAACAGACGATCTTCACCCGCGGATCGAATTGGTGAAATAAAGATTTGAGCCGGGCAAATTCGTCGAGGTGAATGTGAGCTTGTTCCAACTACTTCCCCCCTGAAAAAATAGTTGGGGCCTTTCCATATAGTCTTTAATCTTCTTTCCCGAAAAAATCCGCAGCAGCCTCGGACCACTCAGTCAATGTGTCCGTCAATATTTTCTGAACATCAGTCATAAGGCGTGCAAAACGAAACTCGGCAGCCAGGTATTCCCTTAAGGTAGGGTTGTGGTTTACCAGTTCTGCAAGCTGTTCCAGCCGCTTCACTTTTTGTTCATCGACATCTTTCCCCAGTGCCCGTTCAGCTTCCAATTCCCACTGCCCGCGTCTGAATTCTAAAAGCATTTCTTTGTTTGTGGGATCGACTTCAAGGCGCTTCCTGGCCTCTTTCAGTGCACGGTATTCATCCGACTCTTTCAGTGCCCGTGCCAGTTCGTGGGCACGGTCATAGGGGTTCATGAATTTATACCTCCCATAAAATTTAAGACGTAGTTTCTCGGAAACTCCACTTGCTTGCGGCTAAAGCATATTTCTAGCCACATCATTTGGTTTCACCTCCAATATCTTTGGGTGCGTAAAACTACGTAAGAACGAGATATTGGAAGTTACTCA
>CADDZA010000127.1 GCA_902812435.1 Clostridia bacterium | reverse complement strand
GATAAAGCAACAACAGCGGCTAAAAAGCAAATTAAAAGAATTTTCCATTTCCTCTGCACCGGGAACATCACATCACACTCCTTTTATGTCTGGTCAGGTCAACCGGGCTAATCACCTTGAAGGATACGCCCAGATACCTTTCAAGTTATCGCTGTAGAACTTCTTGAGCATCTCCCTGTGCACCGCCTCCGGGTTCACGTCCCGGAAGAGCTCCGGGTGCAGCCATTTGGCAAGGTAGCAGAGTCCTACAACTTCTCGGGGCCCGTACATCACCGTGCTGTCGATGAGGTAAACGCGACCCTTTTTCACGGCATTGCTGTTTCTCAACGCCGGGCGGTTCATAAGCTCCTTGCGAATCCTCTCAAGAGCCTTTGCGTTTCCGTTCCAGCCGCTTTGCGGGGCACTGACGCACTTGATGACCACGTCCGGGTTCTGCGCCGCAACCCACTCGGGCGAAACGACCGACCAGGAGCTTCCCTGCTCCGTGGCAATGTTCCTTCCTCCCGCCCATTTGATGTAAAGGTCGCCCGTCGAACCGGAACCCACAGACTTCCATGGGGTTTCCCCCCATTCCCAGTAGACCTTCGGCCTCTGTTTTGCTGAGAGTTTCTTTGTTCTCCCCTGCACCATGTTCAGCCACTTGTCTATGTAGCCCGCCAGTTCCCGGGCCGCTGTGCGGCGGTCAAAAACCAACCCCAGTGTCTGTATTTCCTTGGAGAGGAGCGGGGGATGATATCCCCAGATGTTGAGGCACGGGATTCCGGCCCGCTCAAGCTGCGTTCTGATACTGGAACCCGGCTTGATATAACCGACTACGAGATCCGGGCGCAAGGCAAGGATCTTTTCTACGCTCGGCTGATACCCATTGCCGACTGTGGGCAACTTTTTTACGTATGGGGGCCATTCTTTTTCTTTTGCGTTGTCGCATACCGCAACAACCGTCTTTTCGGCACTCAGTGCCTTCAGGATTTCCGCAGTGTAGGGCCACAGGACCACCACGCGCCGCGGCGGTGAGGGAACCCGGACGGTGTCGCTTTTAAGCTCGAGAAACCCCCTTTTTCCGTAATAGTATTCTGGAACCGCAACCTTCCTTGATGCAGCAGCAAAAGCTGGAAAAACGGAAACCGTCACCAGGACTACCGCCAGAAGAACACCTGAAAACGACCGAACCCACCGCAAGCCGGATCACTCCTTCCTCATGTGCTTAATGATTTTCAATTTCCGGGCAAAAAGAAAACCACGAAGGAAAATCCCTCCTTTCGGTGGGGGGGCAACCTTCGTGGTTGCGTTGCGCTTCCGTTATTTTACTTTCCCCACAACAGCTCTGGGTTTACTATACTGGCGTTTATTATTTCGACATGGGTTAACAAACTCCTGCTCACGCGCCGAAAAATTATTCACTCCTGGGTATAAACAGCGGGGCGCCCGCGCCCCCCCTTGCTTTGTCTCCAGCAGAGCGGCGTCTGCCTCTTGAAGGAGCTTGTTGAACTGCCGGTCGGGATCAACTGCAGATCCGCGCCCGGGCTCCAAAACGGAAACCCCCATGCTCACCTTCGCCCTGACCATCCCGCCGTCAAACGAACGGCCCTGCAGCACCGCGAGGAAGCGCTCGCAAGGAAAGAGCCCGCCTTGCCTGTTTCCGGCAGATGACGACGAACTCGTCTCCCCCGTAGCGGCCGACCACAGTTTCCGCAGCCTTCGGGTCGAACCTGCGGCAAAGAGAACGTCAAGGTATCCGAGGACGCAATAATCCTCACGATGGAACCATAAGATTGCTATTCAAGGAAGGGGCAACCGATGAAATCCAGCGGGTGGTGCGGACGAAACTCTTAAACCCCAGGTGGATTGAGTCTGCCGGAGGCCACCGGCGCGGCCTGTGGAACGCCGTCAAGATTATATCTAGATGACCAGAACCCGCGCCCCCAGTATTTACCATCCCTACATTTCAACAGCCACAAGGCTTCCAGCTACAGCACCTGGTAAAGAGTGTAAATAACCCCTTTTCCCTAAATTACCTGTTTTTTTCAGGGAACATTTTCGAAGAATCTCAAGCAATATTCTGAAACGCCAAATTTCGACAACTCTCACAAGCCTGTAATGATATCTTGGTTTTGTGGGTTTAAAAACCGCTGATCGCCGAAGCAGAAACACCCGCAAACAGCATGCTTGCCAGAAAGGCGTAGAAAAACATCCACATTTCGCCGCCCAGAAAGTAGCAGTAGTCCTCAAGGTAACTGTCAAAATCCATTCCGCAAGTCGGCTGAAAGGGTCGCCTCCATCCGTTAACCAGGAAATCTGTCAGCCACACAGGAGACGCGGAGATTATCAGGATCTTTTGAATGAGGGAGAGCGTAAAGTGCCTGACGCGGATATAATAAGAAGGCTCGTTTTGCTCGGAATCTTTGCCCTTGCAGCTGTTTACTTGACAATGTTTGTTTCCTGCTTTTTCCACGAGATCGGTCATGCTGTAGCCCGGATTATTCTGCGCGTTCCGTTCGATACAATCCGAATAGGGTCCAGAAAAAGCAAAATAGTGGGCAGTTTTTGCTTGAAGAGAGTTAACTTCACCCTGCATTTGATTCCTTACGGAGGCTCCTGCGATCCCATTCAACACTGCCGATTCCTCGCTGGGCCCGCTCGCCTGGCGGTTTTCGGGAGCGGAATCGCGGCAAACATTTTCATTGGACTGCTGTCTTATATACTGTGGCACCAAACAAGGCAAATTGCGCACGGTCTTTATTTGAGGTTCTTTTTTTGGTTCAATGTTCACCTTGTCCTTTTTAATGCCATTCCTGCAGGCAATAATGATAGCAAAATGCTCTTTTTTCCGCGCATCCAGCTTAACCTCGCTCTGACTCACACTATTTGCACTGCTATCGGTTTCGTTTCTCTCTTTTGTTTCTTCTTGACATATATAGACGTGATTCAGGAAACGATAAAGAACATCTGCAACCGGC
>CADDZA010000126.1 GCA_902812435.1 Clostridia bacterium | reverse complement strand
CCCCGGTCTTGGGATCACCGCTATTTCGTTGTCAAGGTTCTTTTTTTAGGTGCTGGGATAAGGATTGTTCTAGCACATATCCCAGTTTGTTACATGGGCATTTTTGGTTTACGAGAACCTACTAATTGGCTAAAAAGAAAAACGGGCGTTTTCCACCCGCTTATTTTAAACGAGAGATCTCGGCACGCAACCTTACCGACGTGAAAAGCCGTAAGGTGAGAAGCGAGTGGGCTTCTACTTGGAATGCCAATCTTTTCATTCAAGCTGGCTTCAGTATATCACAGCCGATTTAACAATGTCAATATCACGAGTTGCTACATCCTTAAACCCTGAAAGATGATACGAGTTTATTCAGGTCCTCCGCCATTGCAGCTAACTTTTCTGACGTGGCAGCAATGTCGTTAAGAGCGCTGCTTTGCTGCTGGACACTACCGGAAATATTTTCTGTGTTTTTGCTTACTTCACTGGTTGTCCCACTGATATCATTCACAGCGCTGGCAATTTGTTGAACAGATGCCGACAGTTCTTCGGTTGCTGCGGCAATCTCAGTTATTAATTGCCCTGTTTTGTCCACGCTTTTTAATATTTCGTCAAGATGTTCTTTCGCGGTTCCGGCCAGCTTCATTCCTTGAGACACTACCTGACTCCCGTAGGCCACTTTTTCTACCGCCCTTGCCGTCTTACTCTGAATGCTGCTAATCAACTTGTCGATCTCGCTTGCGGCGGTGTTACTTCCTTCGGCGAGTTTCCGCACCTCTTCGGCTACAACGGCAAAGCCCCGGCCCTGCTCCCCGGCCCGCGCCGCTTCAATCGCGGCATTTAAGGCAAGAAGGTTTGTCTGTTCAGAAATGGTGGTAATCGTCTGTACAATCATGCTAATCTGTTTCGATATTTCGTCAAGCTCTTGAATTGCCTGAGCCACCTCCGCCGAAGAATTGTTGATTTCATTGATCGAGTTTATAGCATCCTGCACGGCTTGAGCCCCTTCGTGTACCCTTCCCCGCGCTTGCTCTCCATGGTCTGCCGCCTGTCTACAAGAATGTGCAACATTTTGTGTATTGCTTGCTACCTCTTCAACAGCGGCACTGGTTTCTTCAGTCGCAGCAGCATTGTTTTGCATTCCCGCCGCAACTTGACCAACAGTTGCTGTAATTTCTTCCATAGCCGCGTTGCCTTCCTCTACCGCTGCTGATAGCTCCTGAGCTGCTGCCGCGACATCTTGAGCAGAGTTCAGTATCCTTTTTACAATCTCTTGCTGTCCGGCAAGCATGTAATTGAAACTATTCCCCAATTGTCCCAGCTCGTCATTTGACTTAATATTAACCCGAGCGGTAAGGTCTCCTTCCTTGGCATGTTCCATAGCCTCAACCAGCTGGCTGACTGCCCGCGCAATCTGTCCGGAAATGGCAAAGGCGATCATTATTGCGAAAATAAGAAAAACCGCAACCATAATTACCGTAGTTTTCTTGATTGCAGCAGCAGCCCTCATGTACTCTGCAACTGGTATAGTTAAGACCAGAGACCAATTTCCTGCCGGAGCATAACCGCAGAACTTTTTGACACCTTCGTAAGTGTAAAACCCGTAACCTGTTTTTCCTGCAATCATCTTTCTGGCAAGATCGGCCAACTCGGTATTCTGGCCGGTGACAATATTTTCTTTAAATACTTTTTCCTGGCGAGGATGATAAACAAAGACCCCTTTCCTATCTATCATATAAGCATATCCTGTTTCACCTGCTTTGAGCTGGGCCGCGTATTTAGCATAGACACTGAATTTCTGAACAAGGGCCACGACGGCTCCAACCTCTCCATTTGGCAACTTTACAGGAGCGGCACAAACCACAACAGGCTCCCCGCTGAACTTGGATCGTATAACATCCCCGATTACAGCTTTGCCTTTAACGGCTTCAAGAAAATACTCCCGGTCCGCCAGGCTCGTCCCAATGTCACTTCTTCCAGTACCATCAGCGATTACCTGCCCTTGTAGGGAAACGAATAAGGCATTTTCTAAGGTTCCTCCTGAGTTCTCCACGAGGTGACTTAGTTTCTTTCCCACCAACTCCCGCTGCGGCCCGCTTGTTGCCAACCCATCCTTGCTTATTTGGTCGGCAAACTGACGTATTTCGCTATCATCTGCAACCATTTTAGCTAAATCCAACTGCCCTTCCAGTCTGGCTTGAACCGCGGTTGCAGTGTTCTTGGCCGATTCTAACAGAGCTTCTTCTTGCTGTGCCTGCATGTGGCGAGACGTTTGGCTGGAGCTGATAAGCCCTAAAACTACTAAAGGGATAATAGTTAAGAGAAGAAATGCCGAAAGCAGCTTTACCTTGATTCCCAGTTTTCCCTTCATTCTTCGCCCTCCATAAGTTTTAATTGCGGTCTTGAGGTTTAAAAATCACTTTATTTTTAACCCTTCTTGTACCCTTAAGCTTTTCCCTTTGCCTCTGCCGCCGCCCGCCTTTCCAACTCTTTAGCCTTTTCTGCAGGAACGGCGCTTCGGACCCCATCATCTCCCCCTGTCCCGATTAGTTCGTCTAAATTTAAAAGGAGAATTAATCTATGGTCTAATTTGGCAATTCCATTCAGCATCGGTTTTTTTTCGCCAAAACGCTCGGTTTCTTTTTCGATCTTGCCTTCTTCCAGCTTTAAAACCTCGGTCACGGAATCGACCGTCAGACCCACAGTTTTCCCCAGCAGTTCGACGACGATGATGCGGGAATCTTCTGAATCAAACCTGCCCAGACCTAATTTTTCCCCCAAATCAACAATGGGGATGACCCTGTTTCTCAGGTTGATAACCCCTTTGACAAAGCCGGGGGTATTGGGAAGGCCTGTAATTGCAGGCGGTTTGATAATCTCTTGGACCTTTTCCACGGGCACCCCAAACTCATTCTCGCCAATTTTGAAAAGAACGATTTGCTGTTCCGCCAACTTTTCACCCCCTCCTTTTTGAGGTAGTTTCTCGGAAACTCCACTTGCTTGCGGCTAAAGCATATTTCTAGCCACATCATTTGGTTTCACCTCCAATATCTTTGGGTGCGTAAAACTACGTAAGAACGAGATATTGGAAGTTACTCAA
>CADDZA010000125.1 GCA_902812435.1 Clostridia bacterium | reverse complement strand
GTTTTTGCTATTTATGGGGTATTTTCCTGCCTGCTCGGGTTAAAAAATGCGAATTTATAAAGTTTTGCCTTGATACCGCCTTTCTTGCGCTGCATGGGCTTCAGGGATTAGATGCGGAGTTCCTGCAAATAAAAATTTTATCGCATCGACAGGCAAACTCCGTGGCGTCCAGGGGTTTATGGCACGGCGTTTTTTCTCATATGTTATAATATTGACAACCAATCTGTTAAGGAGGGTTCGGGCTGTGTCGGTTGGACAGAGGATAGCGCAGAGGAGGATGGAACTGGGGCTCAATCAAACGGAACTGGCCCAGCGGGCCGGACTCAAACCCGCGGCGATCAACCAGTACGAATCAGGGGAGAGGCGACCGAGCTATGAGGCCCTGATCAAGCTGGCCGGAGCGCTGAAGGTTTCCACGGATTACCTTATAGGAAGCGGAGAACCGGACAACAGCATTACAGGCGACCCCACAGTAAAAACCATATTGAAAACTGTCCAGTGCCTGCCGGATGAAAAAAAGAGCCGGATCCTCGAGTTCGCTTTCTTCCTGCTGAATCACGAGTTTCCCCGGATAGTACCTGTATTTGGAGATACCGGCGAATATGCCGGGCACATCCTGCGCCAGGCATCTCAGGATACCGTGCCGGTGGACCTCGATGCCGTCGCCGCAAGCCTCCGGGTCAGGATCGTGGATGCTACCGGCCTGGACTGCGAAGGAGCGCTCATCAAGGAACCGGGAAAGGGCATGATTTTGCTCGACCGGGAAACCGGCGATCCGAACCGGAGGAGGTTTACTATCGCCCATCTCCTGGGCCATTATGTGATACCGTGGCACCTGAAAAGCGTCTTTTACTGCCGCAGTTACGGCACCTCATCCCTCAAGACCCGGGATGTCATGGAGATGGAAGCGAACAGGTTTGCGGCCGCCCTCCTGATGCCCAGGCTCCACCTGGAAAGAGATATCATCAACCGGCGTCCCAGCATCGAGCAGCTGGAGTCCCTGGCCCATGAGAAATACCGGGTTTCCCTGTTCGCCCTGGTCAACATGCTCATAGAATGTACGGGAAACAGGCATGCCCTGGTCAACAGCAGAAACAATGAGATTGAAAAGACCTACCAGGGCGGCAGGCCGCTCGTCGAAAAGCTCCATCCGGGTACAATTGCCGCAGGTTTTTTCAGCAGCCCTCCGGCCGAAAAAACAACCCGCTCCGGGTACGTGCCGGCTTCCTTCTGGTTCCTGGACGCATCCCCTGGGGAAATGGTCTATGAGGAGTCGATGTACAACCCGGAGTTATCTGCCGTGCTGACCCTGCTGACATCGGCCCCCGGGGAGGAATCTGGTATGGGGCACTGACGGGGCCGGCTTTACTGTTGCCCGCCCTCACGAACCGGCATCGGGCTTTTTCCGGTTCTTCCCGCCACCGCGCTCCAGGCCTTGCCCGGCGCCGGACTCGGCCTCCATCCGATAATTCTCCCACAGCAGCGACACGGCAGCGGCGGAGATCCCTTTATCTCATAATTAGCATGTAACTCCTACCATCAGACATTTTTCAAGATTCGGCTGGTAAGGAGCATCAACCGGCAGTTCAAAACCCCGGTAGAAAGAGCTGCTTTTTGTTATCCATTTCAATCATCTTCATGCGGTCTTTACGGGATTTTCATGCCTCGGACATAACCACCTTTCAAAGCGCAGATTGGAAGGAAAACCTGCCGACAGTCGACAGTCCAAGGGTTTACAGCCAGCGCGGAGAGCAACTGTGGCGATGAGGAGTTTTTTGCATGGCTGGGCAGCAAGGATGTGGTCATTGCCATGTATACCGATGCGACCGCATCAAAGCGGCGGTATGAGGGCTTTGGCATCATTTCCTCAGACAGTATCGAGACAGCAGTGGATGACATTGTGAATGAAGCAATCGAGATTCAGGGCACAGGTCCCCCGTATTAAAGGGAGGGATAAAAATATATATAAAAACATTGTTAAATATATCGATAGTGCATATAATATTATCAGGAAACTCATGATGAAAGAGAGGGGCTGATAATATGCCTGGAAAAATCACCGTAAGCAGTGTTCTGAATTCCCTTGTGCCAATTTCCCGGTTCAACAAGGGGGAGGCGAATAAAATCTTCGAAGAGGTCAGGGAAGCAGGCTTTAAGGTTGTGTTGAAAAACAACACACCGACGTGCGTGCTCCTAAAGCCTGAGTTGTATGAACGAATGCTTGAAACCATCGAGGAATACCGTCTGCTGCTGGAAGCCGAATGGCGTATGGAAAACGCAAAACAAGAGGACTTTATCCCGCAGGAAAAAGTTTTATCTGAGCTTGGCATAAATAAAGCAGATTTAGATAATACAGATGTGGAGATAGAGTAGCTTATGTGGCAGGTGGAATATTTGAAGGAAGCAGTGGAAGACTTGAAGCGTCTTGACCACAGCCAGCGGTTGCAGGTGCTCAAAGCCATAGACAAGGTTTCAGTCAACCCCTTGCCGCAGAACGAAGGGGGATACGGCAAACCTCTGGGAAACAGGAACAGCACAAGAATTGCGGGTTACCTTAAAATCAAGCTGAAAAGGCTTGGTCTTCGAGTGGTGTATAAGCTGGTCAGGGAAAAGGATGTCATGAAGGTTATTGTAGTATCTGCAGGGGCAGATGACGAGGTTTACCTGTTGGCACAGAAAAGAGCAGATAAATAGGAAGAAATGAACGATGAAACGTCCGGAAAAGCCGGGCGTTTTTACTTTGGAAAGGAGGGCAAGGCCGGTATCAGCGTCAAGGATATTGTGTCCGGAGGCTTGAAGGGGGCGTTGTCCCTTGCTATGGCTGGCGAGTTTGAGCTTCCCGATGCGGCAGAGATTGCCTCCACTAGACGGGTCTTTTAAGGAACCGGAAACACTGCTTCACGTTGCTCTGTCGTTTGTAATCCGATGGTGGTTTTATATGATGGTTTTATAACTACCAAAATCATTTTGGAGTTGTTGAGCCGCGTTCAAACCTTAGAAGAACAAATGGCTGAGGTTAAGTCTGAACTTGCTAATCGTTATGATGAACATGAAGATGATGATGAGGATGTTGCTAGACAAGATGAAGTTA
>CADDZA010000124.1 GCA_902812435.1 Clostridia bacterium | reverse complement strand
CGTACTGCCAGAACCTTGATACCGTTCACATCAACAACACCACTGAGCAGGGAATCAACCTGGCTGCGCATAATTCTACCGCGCAGTTGTTCCAGTTCTTTCTCGCTGGCGTGAATCTGCTCCTGGAGCTGCTGGAGGCGACCAACCAGGTTTTCGGGATCAACCTTGAAGATGCCTGCTGCCTGGTAAAGGATATTTTCCTGCCTCCGCCAGTAGGCCAGCAGTTCCTCGCCGGTGATGGCTTCAATACGCCTCGTACCGGTCCCTATCCCGCTTTCCGCAATTATTTTAAAGAAGCCCAGTTCACTGGTCCGCCGGACGTGGGTCCCGCCGCAAAGTTCCTTGCTGAAATCTCCTATTTCGACAACCCTGACAACATCTCCGTATTTCTCACCGAAAAGCGCAATTGCCCCTTCCGCCTGGGCTGAAGCGAGGTCGGTTTCGTATGTTTTCACAATCAAATTGTCAAGTATTTTCCGGTTGACCAGGTCCTCGACCTCAAGCAGTTCCTCTCCGGAAAGAGGAGCAAAATGAGAGAAATCAAAACGCAGCCTGTCGGGGGCAACGTACGAACCCGTTTGCTGCACGTGTTCCCCCAAGACCGAACGAAGCGCCCGGTGCAACAGGTGGGTTGCCGTGTGGTTGCGCGCTGCGGCCTGGCGGCGTTTTTCGTCCACCTGTGCCAGCACAACATCCCCTTTACGGAGCAAACCGGAACTTACATATCCATGGTGAATGATCAGGCCGTCTCCTGCTTTTTTCGTGTCCTCCACGATCATTTCACCGGACGGCCCTTGCAAAATTCCCCTGTCCCCGACTTGACCCCCGCCCTCCGGGTAAAAGGGGGTAACGTCGAGCAAAACCTGAATCCGTGCTCCTTCCGACGCCTCGTCTGCTTCGTTTTCATCTATGATTATACTCTGAATTTGCGATTTGGTCGAAAGGCTTCCGTAACCCTGGAAATCGGTCCGGCTTCCGCGGTAAGCCTTAGATACGCCAAAGCTGTTGATAGGAGCAGTTTCCAGCCAGGCGGCCCGGGCCCTCTCACGCTGCTCTGCCATGGCGGAATTGAACCCGTTAACGTCCACGGCCATACCCCGTTCCGCCAAAATTTCCTGGGTTAGCTCCAGTGGAAAACCGAATGTGTCATAAAGACGGAAGGCAACCTTGCCGGGGAGCCTGCTCGCACCCGTTTTCTCAAACTCCTCCAGGTAATCATGCAGTATCTGCATTCCCTGTTCAAGGGTTTCGCCAAAACGCTCCTCTTCAAGGGCCACTATTTTCTGAATATAATCCCGGCGCTCCCGCAGCTCGCCGTATGGATCCTGGTACATATCGATCACTTTGCCTGTTATCCCGGCGAGAAACGCCCCCTCAATCCCGAGCAGCCTTCCATAGCGGACGGCCCTGCGCAGAATGCGCCGCAACACGTAACCCCTGCCCTCGTTTGAGGGAAGCACTCCGTCGCCGATTAAAAACGCCACTGCGCGGGCATGATCGGCGATCACCTTAAAGGCAACGTCGTTCCTTTCATCCTCTCCGTAGCGAACACCGGAGAGGGCAGCGGTTGCCTCAATTAAAGGAAAAAGAAGATCCGTTTCAAAATTTGAGGGCACGCCCTGGATAACCGAGGCTATGCGTTCCAGGCCCATACCCGTATCAATATTCTTGCGGGGCAGCTTTGAGAGATTTCCCGCCTCATCCCGGTTAAATTCCGTGAAAACAAGGTTCCAGACCTCAAGGTACCTGCCGCAATCGCATTCCACGCCGCAATCCGGGGAACCACATCCCCGCTCTGGACCCAGGTCGACCATGATCTCGGAACACGGACCGCAGGGGCCCACAGGACCCGCTTCCCAGAAGTTTGTAACTTCGCCGAGCGAAACGATCCTTTCCTGTGGAACACCTATCTTTTCATGCCAGATGCGCCTGGCCTCCTCATCTTCCCGAAAAACAGTGATCCATAGGTCGGAAGGAGACAGGCCGAGCACTTTGGTCAGGTATTCCCATGCCCAGGCTATAGCCTCTTCTTTAAAATAGTCCCCAAAAGAAAAATTGCCCAGCATTTCAAAAAACGTATGATGGCGGGCGGTTCTCCCTACGGAATCTAAATCCTGGGTGCGCAGGCACTTCTGAGCGGTTGTGATCCTTGGGTGGGGCGGAACTGCCTTCCCCTGAAAGTAGGGCTTGAAAGGCACCATTCCCGCAACGGTAAGCAGCAAGCTGGGATCATCTTTGGGAATAAGGGATGCGCTCGGAAGGGCCAGGTGGTCGTGTTCCTTGAAAAACTCGAGAAATTTCCTTCTCAGTTCGGCACCGGTTAGCAAGACAAATCCTCCAAGCTACTCGCATTTTAGGCTCATTATATATAAGAGTTCAGATTTTGTCAATGAAACCAGAATTACGCTGAAAACCTTAAAAACAAGACTCTCAGGAACCCACAATCGGTTTTTGCTAACCGCTTGCTAACACCCACCTCCAGGTACTGATCAAAGTATCCCTTAACCGTTCATCTCGGCCGCACAAGACACATGGCTGTGCGGTGTTTTCTTCCATGCCCTTGCCGTGCCGATGAAGAGGCAGTGCACATCCGCCACGATAGGAGTTTTTTAACCGCCTCCCCAGAGACCCTTCCCCGCCTTCCGCGCCTCCCGCTGGAACTTGACGAAGATCCCGGCGTACTCGACATCAGGCGGGGCGGTCATTCCCCTGGCGTAACCGTCCAGAAGCAGTTGAGCATTGTACATCGGTGACCCGGGCGCTGAGAACCTTAACCGCCGGTACTTTATCATCTTTTGCTGTCCCGGGCAGTACCGGCTTCTCTCCGGCTCCGCCCTCTTCCGCTTTCTGGGCCCCCTGGGCTTCGATCCCTGCTTCAGGCTGCTGCCGCCGGGAGGTAGAAACGCAGCCGGTGAGAGTCGCGAGCAGAAAAAAAAGATGATAAAAGGAATTGCCAGACGGTTGTTAATCCGGAGTTCGACAGTACCGAGGCATTTTTAGCGATAATTTCGAAGAGCGATCCTTTAATATCAAGGGTTAGCGGGTTCGGAACCGAGGCAAAAACGAAAAATGCATAGGCACACGTATTGCGTTTT
>CADDZA010000123.1 GCA_902812435.1 Clostridia bacterium | reverse complement strand
TTCCCTGAAAAAAACAGGTAATTTAGGGAAAAGGGGTTATTTACACTCTTTACCAGGTGCTGTAGCTGGAAGCCTTGTGGCTGTTGAAATGTAGGGATGGTAAATACTGGGGGCGCGGGTTCTGGTGAGGAGTAAATCAGCTTGATATACTAAAGGAGGATTATCATGAGCCAGAATGCGATCAGTACCTAGCGCTGGATGCCGCTCAGGCTGCCAAAACGAACTGGGCCAAAAATTCACCATCTGCCCGGGCTTCTATCCTCAATAAGATCGCCGATCAATTGGAAAGCAACCTGCAGGTTCTTGCACTTGCTGAGACGTTAGATAACGGAAAACCTATTCGTGAATCGGTTGGTGCCGATTTGCCCCTGACCATCGATCAATTCCGCTATTTCGCAAGCGCAATTAGGGCACAGGAAGGCACTATATCAGAAATCGATGAAGACACTGTGGCGTATCATTTTTATGAACCGCTCGGCGTAGTTGGCCAAATCATCCCCTGGAACTTTCCGCTGTTAATGGCTTCGTGGAAACTGGCACCGGCATTGGCTGCCGGTAATACAGTCGTTCTCAAGCCGGCTGAGCAGACCCCGCTCAGTATCCTGCTGGTAGTCGATCTCATCAAGGATTTGTTGCCGCCAGGCGTGCTTAATGTAGTCACTGGTTTTGGAGAAGAGGCCGGAGCACCGTTGGCGAAAAGCCCGCGTGTCAACAAAATAGCTTTCACCGGAGAAACATCGACAGGCCGCTTGATCCAACAGTATACCGGGCAAAATCTGATCCCGGTTACTCTGGAACTGGGCGGCAAGAATCCCAATATCTTCTTCTCCGATATTCTTGATGCCGACGACGATCTCCTCGATAAAGCGCTCGAAGGATTTGTTGGTTTTGCCCTAAATCAAGGAGAGGTTTGTACGGCACCGTCGCGTGTTTTGATTCACGAATCGATCTATGACCACTTCTTGGAGCGAGCAATCGAACGCGTTAAGAAATTACGCCAGGGCAATCCCTTCGAATTTGAAACGCAAGTCGGCGCCCAGGTATCGAAAGAACAGTTTGACAAGATATTACAATATATCGACACCGGAAAGAAAGAGGCTGAACTTCTTACCGGCGGTGCTGCAGCAAAGATTCCCGGTTTCGAAAGAGGCTACTTCATCCAGCCGACTGTGTTCGCCGGCGACAACTCCCTGCGTATCTTTCGGGAAGAGATTTTCGGACCTGTGGTCGGGGTAACCAAATTCCGTACCATCGATGAGGCAATTGCTATCGCTAATGATACTTCTTATGGACTGGCTGCGGCAGTCTGGACCCGCAATACCAACACTGCGTATCGTGTAGCTCGGGGAATTCAAGCAGGACGCGTGTGGATAAATGCCTATCATCTTTATCCAGCTCACTCGGCTTTCGGTGGCTACAAGCAATCCGGGCTGGGTCGTGAAAACCACCGGTTGGCTTTGGAGCACTATCAACAGGTCAAGACGGTTGTAGCCAGCTACAGCCAGAAGGCACTTGGTTTATTTTAGTTGAAAAGGGTCTCAGGTGCTCCCTTGTCTGGTTTATTTTGAATGCGGTTGAACCCGGGGAGGTGCATATCATGGGTTTGGAGAGATTTTTGTTCACTTCGGAGTCGGTAACTGAAGGTCATCCTGATAAACTGGCGGATCAGATATCCGACGGTATCCTGGATGCTGTTTTGGCACAGGATCCGGAGGGCAGGGTTGCCGTGGAGACCCTGGTAACCACTGGACTGGTTTTTGTTACTGGTGAAATCACCACGAAAGCGGATGTAGCATTGACAAGATTGCCAGGGGGATCATCAAAGATGCGGGTTATAACAGTGACGTACCTGGTTTTAATGGGGATTCCTGTATGTCAACACTTTTGGCACAGGGCGGCTCAGCAATCACTGCCCCGGTCACCCACTTTGATTAAATAAAAGGAGTGTCATCCCGATGAGTGTTGAAAAAAGGCTGGTGGAATTGGGGATTACCCTGCCGGAGGCACCGCTATTAACGGGGCATCGGACCTGCTGGTGGAGATCTTCGGTGAGCGGGGGCGTCATGCCCGCTTGCTCAGCTGTTGGTATCAGTTCCTTGCCATTGAATACACCGGTGGAGATTGAAATCATCGCTGAATTTGAATAGTTCTGACGCTGAAGAGACCGGGAGGAATCATGGAAGGAGGATGGAAGGTGGATTTTTTCAGACGGTTACGACGTGATGTCCAGGTTATTCTGGAACGGGATCCGGCGGCAAAGAGTGCCGTCGAGGTGGTTCTCTGCTACCCCAGTTTCCACGCCATCATCATGCACCGTATTGCCCACTGGCTTTACAGGCACAAGCTCGTCCTGCTCACCCGGCTGATGTCTCAATGGAACCGGTTTATCACCGGGATCGAGATCCACCCGGGGGCGACCATCGGTGAAGGGCTCTTTATTGACCACGGTATGGGGGTAGTGATCGGGGAGACCACCGAGATCGGGGATAATGTCACCATCTACCAGGGGGTAACCCTGGGAGGCATCGGCAAAGAGAAGGGGAAGCGCCATCCGACCATCGGCGATAATGTGGTCATCGGTACTGGAGCCAAGGTGTTGGGCTTCCTTACCGTTGGCGATAATGTCAAGATCGGGGCAGGTTCAGTGGTGGTGCGTGATGTTCCTGCCAACTGTACCGTAGTGGGTATACCAGGGCGGATTGTTGTCCGGGATGGACGCAAGGTCGCCGACTCCCGGCCGCCTGACGCCATAGACCTGCAGCACAATCTGCTGCCGGACCCCATTGGTGAGATGATAATCTGCCTCCAGCGCAAGATCGCCCATCTGGAAAATCGTATTGAAGAACTGGAGCAGGGGAGACCGATTAATGGAGAGAAAGAAACCGTTTGTATCGAAGAGTACCCTTCCTGTCAGGATCTCTGCATTTGGGCTGACTACATATAAACCGGATATAAACCGGCTTGAGGCATTATTTAAATTTCTTGTTGACATCTAAAACATGAGCCGATATAATAACAAAAACATATTAAATAAAGCAAAATAGTAGATATACGGCTGACCGGATAGACCGGAGGCCAGGTAAGGAATTTTAACTTACCTGGCCTTTTTTTTAAGT
>CADDZA010000122.1 GCA_902812435.1 Clostridia bacterium | reverse complement strand
GAGTAACTTCCAATATCTCGTTCTTACGTAGTTTTACGCACCCAAAGATATTGGAGGTGAAACCAAATGATGTGGCTAGAAATATGCTTTAGCCGCAAGCAAGTGGAGTTTCCGAGAAACTACTAAAGTAAGATAAGGAGGGGGATCAAAGTTGGAATTATGGTTTACCGAAATACAGAAGCCTGGCATGAAAATAAGCTGCAAGGTGCTGCAGACACTTCATCATGAGCAAACTCCCTTTCAGGAAATTGTTCTCCTGGATACGCTACAATTCGGGCGTATGCTTGTTCTCGACGGGGCGGTCCAGGTGACTCTTCTGGATGAATTTGTCTACCACGAGATGCTGGCCCATGTACCGCTCCACGCCCATCCTGCCCCGAAAGAGGTTTTGATCATCGGGGGAGGAGACGGTGGAACTGCGCGGGAGGTTTTGCGACACACAGAGGTTGAGAGCGTCACCCTGGTGGAAATCGACAGAAGGGTTGTGGATGTCTGCCGTCGTTTCCTGCCGGAACTTTCCTGTTCCTATGACAACCCGAAGCTTCAGGTCCATTTTGAGGACGGGGTCGAGTATGTCAAAAACAAAAAAGCAAGCTATGACGTGATCCTGGTCGACTCCCCGGATCCCGTTGGACAGGCTGCCCGGTTGTTCAGCTTGGAATTTTACCAGGCTATTTTCGAGGCCTTACGTCCGGACGGACTATTTGCCGCCCAGACTGAATCCCCATTTGTTGACGCCGAGTTAATTGGACGTGTTTACCGGGATGCTGGCCGTGTATTTCCTATCACGAAGCTTTACCAGGCTGTAGTGCCCACTTACCCGACCGCTCTGTGGACCTTCACCATTGGTTCGAAACAATACGACCCGGAGACAAACCAACGGAAGCCGGCATTCGAAGACGATCTGCGATACTATAATGCTGAACTGCACCAGGCGTCTTTTAAACTGCCGAATTTTGTTAAAAAACTTCTTCGTTAGGGTGTTCAGTCTTGAAACTGCAGGATATGTGCAGGCGGAACAGGATTTTTCTAGAGTCCAAAGATTCATACGAATCTGCCGGGATCGTCTTGATAGGAATTCCCATGGACATTACTTCGAGTTTCCGCCCCGGTTCCCGCCAGGGGCCCCAGGCGATCCGGGATGCTTCCGTGGGACTTGAGGACTACAGCCCTTATATTGACCGGGAACTGGGCGAATGTTCCTTTTACGATGGGGGAGACCTGGCTCTACCCTTTGGCAACGTGGAAATGTGTCTGCAGAAAATTGAAGAGGTCACCTGCGTACTCCTCGAAGATCGGAAAACTCCATTTTTTTTAGGAGGAGAACACCTGATCAGTTACCCGGTTGTCAAAACGCTGTCCGATTATTATCCCGGCCTCGTGGTTCTGCATTTTGATGCTCACGCCGACCTGCGCTACGATTACCTGGGGGAGATCTACTCGCACGCTACGGTGCTGCGAAGGATCTGTGAAGTGGTAGGGAACAATAACGTGTTTCAATTTGGCATTCGTTCCGGGACAAAGGAGGAATTCAGTTACGGGCGATCATATACAAATTTCTATCCTTTTGAATTAAGCACGGCGCTGGATTCCTGTATTCCCCTATTGAAGGAACGGCCGGTTTACGTTACCCTTGATATTGATGTGATAGATCCTGGATACGCGCCCGGGACGGGTACACCTGAACCGGGTGGGGCAACACCTCAGGAGATTTTCCGGGTTTTTAACCTCCTGAAGGGGCTCCAGGTGGTTGGCTGTGACTTGGTTGAGGTGGCTCCAACCTACGATCCGGGCGGGATTACCTCCCTGCTTGCAGCCAAGCTGGTCAGGGAGGCAATCCTGGCATTTTCTTCGAGATTTGTTTCTTTAGAAAAGCCCTGTTCGTAAAAGGAGAAATGCTGCTAAGGTAGAATTGTTTATATAACCCATAAAATGTTTGAGGAGGTTTCTGCGATGTGTGAGTGTTGTACACCGAAAGAGCACCTGGGCCACCTGCACCTGCACGGGTTTGGCGCAAACAGCATGGAAAGCCTCGAAGCAGAGGTAAGGAAATTGCCCGGCGTGTTCCGTGCCGTACCCGATGACCACGGGGATGCAGCAGCGGTAGTGCTTTTCGATAAGCGCATTATTACCGAGGAGCATTTGAAAAGCATCCTTAACGAGCAGGGATATCAGGTCTAGCAAAAAATCAGGTAGCATGTTGACGAGATTAAAAAAGGATGCTATAATAAACCTGCTCCTGAGCCGAAAGGCTCAAAGGGAGCGTAGGAGGGGCGATTAGCTCAGTTGGGAAGAGCGCCTGCCTTACAAGCAGGAGGTCGGCAGTTCAAACCTGTCATCGCCCACCATGCAAGTTAGATACCTTTTGGATAAATAATATTAGGAGCTGTAGTGTAGTGGTTTAACACGTCGGCCTGTCAAGCCGAAGATCGCGGGTTCGAGTCCCGTCAGCTCCGCCATTTTAAATATTTTGCAAACAAACCGACGTGGCTCGGTAGCTCAGTTGGTAGAGCAGCGGACTGAAAATCCGCGTGTCGGCGGTTCGACTCCGCCCTGAGCCACCATTTCAGAATAACGAGCGGAAGTAGCTCAGCGGTAGAGCATCGCCTTGCCAAGGCGAGGGCCGCGGGTTCAAATCCCGTCTTCCGCTCCAGATAAAATTAATCCCTTCTGATAAAAGAAGGGATTTTGTTTACATGGGACACAAAATCAAAATGCCTTATGGGTGTTGTAAATCCAAACTTTTTATTATATAATTATAGAGCACAATGAGGGCAAGTGGCGAAGTGGTAACGCTGCGGACTGCAAATCCGCCATGCACCGGTTCGAATCCGGTCTTGCCCTCCAATTTTTATCTCTGCCGGAGTGGCGGAACTGGCAGACGCAAGGGACTTAAAATCCCTCGGTCTCTCGAGACCGTACCGGTTCAAGTCCGGTCTCCGGCACCAGAAAACCAACAGCTATGCGGCTTTGCGATAGATGGACGACAGCAGATTGTTTGCTAAACTGTTCAGTACGTCACGGTGGTAACGCCGTCAAGAAGGCAGCAAGAAAATTAGGTGTAGGTCAGAACCCGCGCCCCCAGTATTTACCATCCCTACATTTCAACAGCCACAAGGCTTCCAGCTACAGCACCTGGTAAAGAGTGTAAATAACCCCTTTTCCCTAAATTACCTGTTTTTTTCAGGGAAC
>CADDZA010000121.1 GCA_902812435.1 Clostridia bacterium | reverse complement strand
GTTCCCTGAAAAAAACAGGTAATTTAGGGAAAAGGGGTTATTTACACTCTTTACCAGGTGCTGTAGCTGGAAGCCTTGTGGCTGTTGAAATGTAGGGATGGTAAATACTGGGGGCGCGGGTTCTGCCCGGCCGCCCCTTTGCTTGACACTGCTGACGGCTTTTGTTAATATTTAGTCGGTCGAGCTTGTTTTTTGAAAAGCGTCACGCTTTTTTTATTTTTTGCCGGTTAAGGGGGCTGCTTTATTGGAAAAATACGATTGCATCATTGTTGGGGCGGGTCCCGCCGGAATTTTCTGCGCCCTGGAACTGGTCAGACAGAACGAGAACATAAATATTCTCATGCTGGAGAAGGGACGGGACCTCCAGGACCGGACCTGCCCGTCCCGTGAAAAGAAGGCGCCCTGCTTCAGCTGCCCTTCCTGTGCGGTTGTATCCGGGTGGGGCGGGGCCGGCGCCTTCAGCGACGGCAAGCTCGCCCTCTCCACCGAGGTTGGCGGAATGCTCGGCTCCTACCTTGACAGGGAAGAGTTCGAGAAGGGCATCCGGTCCGTCCACGAGATTTACCTGGAGTTCGGAGCGCCGCAGGAAGTCTACGGGCTGGAGAACCAGGATGAGATCGACACCCTGGCAAAGCGCGCCGCTCTGGCGGGTTTGCGCCTTGTGCCCGCTCCTGTGCGCCACCTGGGAACCGGCCGGACCCAGAGGATACTGCAGCAGATGCAGGATTACCTGATCACAAAAGGGGTCACCATCAGGACAAACACTACGGTTGATTCCCTCCTGGTAAAAGGCGGAGCCATTGCCGGCGTGGTCACCGGGAAGGGAGAGGAGATATCCGCTTCCTACGTGATCTGTGCACCGGGCAGGCAGGGGGCGGAATGGCTCGTCAAGCAGGCGGAAAACCTCGGCTTAAGGATGGCCATCAACCCGGTAGACATCGGCCTGCGGGTCGAGCTCCCGGCAGTGGTGATGGAACCGCTGACGAAACTGACATATGAGGCGAAGTTCCTTTTTACCTCGCCGACCTTCGAGGACCGGGTGCGGACCTTTTGCATGAACCCGTATGGGGAAGTGGTCATGGAGAATACGGATGGAATAGTTACGGTGAACGGCCACACCCATGCCGAATACAAGACCGATTACACGAACTTTGCCCTGCTTGTGAGCAAGAATTTCACCGAACCCTTCAAGGAGCCCATCGCTTACGGGAAATACATAGCCAGCCTGGCCAACATGCTGGGCGGAGGGGTCATCGTGCAGCGTCTGGGCGACCTGATGCACGGCCGGCGCTCGACCCCGGAGCGGCTTGCCAAAGGGCTGGTGGTGCCCACCTTGAAGGAGGCAACACCCGGCGACCTTTCCCTGGTGCTGCCCTACCGCCATTTCCTGGCTATCATTGAGATGCTCAAGGCGATGGACCAGGTGACTCCGGGTGTTTATTCTCACCATACGCTCCTTTACGGGGTTGAAGTAAAGTTCTACTCATCCCGCATAGAGGTAACGAATGTCCTGGAAACCGAGATCCCGAACCTTTTCGTTGCCGGGGATGGTGCCGGGGTCACGCGCGGGCTGGCCCAGGCCTCTTTGAGCGGAATGATCGTTGCCCGTGAGATCACCCGCCGGAGGAACTCTGCCGCTTAAAGCGGTTGGTACTCACCGGTACGTGGGAAAGAACAGGAGGCGGAGTCATTGTCGTGTGTAGTGATTGTAGGGGCACAGTGGGGGGACGAAGGTAAGGGGAAGGTCACCGACTACCTGGCCAGCCAGGCGGACGTTGTTGTCCGCTACCAGGGGGGCAACAACGCCGGGCACACCGTGGTGATCGGTTCCCAGGAGTTCCGCCTGCACCTGATTCCCTCCGGGATATTTTACCCCGATAAGGTCTGCGTTATCGGCAACGGGGTGGTAGTCGACCCCGAGGTATTGTTCCAGGAACTGGACGGACTGCTTGCCCGGGGCGTTAAAAACGGGAGGCTCTACATCAGCGACCGGGCACACGTCCTGCTTCCCTGCCACAAGCGGCTCGACGAGGCCCAGGAGGATGCCCGGGGAAACCAAAAGTTAGGCACAACCCGGCGCGGCATCGGCCCGGCCTATGTAGACAAGGTCTCCCGCGTTGGGCTCCGAACCGGAGAACTGCTCGAACCCGGCTGGGAAGATTATGTTTCCCGGTTGGTGGAGCAGAAAAACGCGGTCTTTGAAAAGCTGTACGGGATCCCTGGATTCGATCCCGCCGAAATCGTGGCGTGGCTCAAGCCTTACGCCGAAAGGATGCGCCCCTTTATCACCGATACCTCCCTCGTACTCTACCGGTACCTGGCGGAGGGGAGGCACGTGCTGTTTGAAGGTGCCCAGGGGACCCTGCTTGACCTGGACCACGGCACCTACCCGTTCGTGACGGCTTCCAGCCCGGCGGCAGGCGGCGCCTGCACCGGTTCCGGGGTTGGCCCGACCGCCATCAACCGGGTCCTGGGAGTGTGCAAGGCTTACCTGACCCGGGTCGGGGAGGGGCCCTTCCCCACCGAGCTGATGGGAGTGGACTGCGAGGATCTCCGGCAGCGCGGCATGGAATTCGGGACCACCACCGGGCGTCCCCGCCGGTGCGGCTGGCTTGACCTGGTGATGCTTCGCTATGCCGCCCGGATAAACGGCCTCAGCGGGCTGATCATCACCAAGCTCGACGTTCTCGATCATATGCCGAAAATCAGGCTGTGCACCGCCTACCGCCGGGGCGGCGAGGTCTTGAAGGAGTTCCCGGCCAGCTTGAGGGTGCTCCGGGAGTGCGAGCCGGTCTACGAGGAACTGGACGGATGGCAGCTGGATACTTCCAATATCAGAAGGTACGAGGACCTGCCCGAAGCCGCCCGCAGGTATTTGCAGAGGATTTCGGAAATATCAGGCGTCCCGGTGGTGATGGTTTCTGTTGGCCCCGACCGGGAGCAGACCATCGTCCTGCAGGAGGTATTCTAGGCGCCGGTTGAGGCCGCCATCCCTGTCCAACGGGTAGGGGTCACCCCTTGTTGCTTGAGGCGAACACAAGTTTGCTTACCCGGTCCCTAGGATTGGGCCGGCGGCAATTGACGCAAATATTCGCTTCAGCCCCCGCGCAATTGACGGGGGCACTGTCGCCTCTGTGTGTGGCTTGTATTGCCCTGCATGTGGGTGTTGACAAAAGCCTCGACCCATTGTAAGATATTTGGTGACAAATGAGATATGTGAGCCATTAGCTCAGTTGGTAGAGCACCTGACTTTTAATCAGGGTGTCCCGCGTTCGAGTCGCGGATGGCTCACCATTTTTTGATAATAAAGGGTTTCCGGAAACGGGAACCCTTAATTTTACCCCGAAAATATGCTTTATTTTGTTCCTCTGCCCGGAGTTCGACAGTACCGAGGCATTTTTAGCGATAATTTCGAAGAGCGATCCTTTAATATCAAGGGTTAGCGGGTTCGGAACCGAGGCAAAAACGAAAAATGCATAGGCATACGTTTTGCGTTTT
>CADDZA010000120.1 GCA_902812435.1 Clostridia bacterium | reverse complement strand
AAGTTCCGTATGGCATAGAGTCGTATAAGTCGAAAAGTAGAGGCCGGGAGGTTCATGCTCCCGGCCTGATTAACGGTAGATGGCACCATCCGCGCTAATCCAGCCGTTTCAGGTATTCTCTCAACGCATCCGAAACCGGCCAATCCCGTTGGATTGAGCGGGTGAACTGGAAGGGGCCCGCCGCCGCCCTGCCGGAAAACGTGACGTTGATTATATCACCTATATCACCCGGGCTGGTGTAATCATCAGGGCCGGATATATTGAGCAATTCCTCGATCAACCGCCGGTCCCTGATCTCAATCCGCTTAGGCGCCGAGGCGGTCTTACGCGCCTCCGAGGGTGCAGGGTATTCCAGGACGGCATACTCGACCTCCTCCGGCAGCAGTACGATCTTCTCGTAATACCCCTTTTCCTTGAGCCAGCCGATAACCGACCTGTAACCGGGGCGGAGGGTATAATGCACCGATTTTCCGGCAGCATCCACGATGTTGGCGTACATATATTCCCCCGTATCGGCAGTCATTTCTTCAAAGGTGGCACTGAGCACATCCTGTTTCAACCGGGCGACGAATTCCCCGATTTCAGCCCTGTCTGCCAGGATGGCCGGTCTTTTCGAGGTCCGGTGATCGCCGATTTCGATCATTTTAATTTTAGCCGGGTCCTGGACCACCACCGGGAACCTGGCCTGTTTATACTCCAGGAACTCGTATATCGGTTTAAGCAGGGAGGCGTACTCTCCCTCATCGAAAGAGTATCGGCGGGCCAGGTGGGCGCCGTTATTCAGGATATAAACAATATAGTGGTCAATCCCATCTGCGGGGCGAGGGGCCTTCAGCAGCTGCCGGTGCAGGAGGATGAGGTTTTTGATGTTGTTTCGATCTTTGAGAAAGGCACCCCCTCTGTACTCGTATTCTACATTTTGTTCGCGGGTGCTTTCCTGCTCGTCTCGAAGTATCCAACCGCCGATGGAGGTACCGAAATAGACCTCCCTTACCTTTTCCGGGGCGGGAATCCGATGTTCATAACCGGTGGCGTCCACAGCAATCCCCAGCAGCAGCAACATCGTCACCGCAGCATATCCCAGATAGCCCTTGTACGACGACCAGATCTTTAAAGATTTCTGCAGCAGGGCTTCGGCCGTCAGGTAGCCCAAAAGGGAACCCAGCACGTAGCCCAGGGCGATGACGGGGAAAGCGCCTCTGTATACACTGGCAAAGTACGCACCTGCCAGCAGCATGGCGCAGGCGGTCACTCCGTACTTGAAAACCGGCCGCAGGACCGGAAAGGCGACCACCTCGCCGGCGGCCTCGGCGGGCCTCAACCTGTAGACGAAGGCGGCAACGGCCAGGAAGAGGACGGCCGCCAGGAGATATACCGCAACGGTTCCGGCGGTGAAGAGGCCCCTCGTGGTACCGCCGGTAAACAACATCAGCGGAAAATTATACCTCAGATTTCCGGTAGGGTTGACGACGGTGTAGCCGTAAACCAGGTACCGAAGGTTTTCGACCAGAAGCACATACAACCCGGTAGGCAAGACCTGCAGTATATAGGTGAAGATGATCTGGGCCACGGCATTCCCCGTGAACATTCCCACCAAAACGGCGATGGAGAAGGTCAGTGTGTCGAAGAGGGCACTCATCCCCATCCACCGGAGGATGTCCCACGGGGTGTAATATAACTTCAAGTGGGTGGTGGCATTCAGGACCAGCAGCACCAGGCCGTTGAACAGAACGGGCAGGAGCAGCAGCGCTAGCCCCGCCGCCGTGTGGCTGAGAAAAAGGGTTTTCCGGTCGAGGGGGAGGCTGTGCAGGACTGCCGTTGCTCGGCCGTTGTGGAGATATTGAAAAAGCAGCATTGCCAGGATGACGGGCACGGTACAGATCAGGACGGTCTGCAGCCCGTTCCCGCCGGAGAAAAGGTCCAGCGATCTTCGCAGCATTTCCCCGACCCATTTATTACCGACGGGCAAATCCTTCATCATGTGGTCAAAGGGCAGGATCAGGAGCAGGACGAGGCCGTACAGGGCGCCGACCCACCAGAACCGCTTGACAGCGCCGGCCATCACCCCTTTGTTAAATAAGGATCCTTTGAACGTCATAGCCGATCCCCCCCAGCTCGTAGATGAAAATCTCCTCAAGTGTCAACGGCAAAATATCCAGAACGACCGGGTTGGCCCGCCGCACCTCGGACAGAAGCCGGTCCCTGTCCCCTTTAACTATCAACTGAAGAACGCTCCCGTTTTGTTCCCGGTGCAGAACCGTTTCCTCCCGGAGCAGATCCGGAGGCGCCGTTCCGGTGAAGGCGACCTGAATCTTATGAATATCCGTCTTTAACTCATCGAGATCTCTTTCCACCAGGATTGTGCCGTTATGCAGGATCCCCACATGGTCGCAGACATCCTCCAGTTCCCGCAGGTTGTGGGAGGAAACCAGCACCGTGGTTTCGCGTTCGGCCACATCCTGAAGCACCAGGTTCCAGACCTGTTTCCGCATCACCGGGTCCAGGCCGTCCACCGGCTCGTCCAGGAGCATCACCCGGGGCATGGCGCAGATCCCCAGCCAGAAGGCCACCTGTTTCTGCATCCCCCGGGACAGACGGGTGACCCTTCTCCCGGGGTCGATGGAGAACACCTGCTTCAAGAGCCGGTATCTCTCCCAGCTCCAGGCGGGGTAGAGGCCGGCATAAAACCGGGCCGTTTCCTCAATGCTGTATTGGGAGAAGAAATAGAGCTCGTCGGGTACGTAAACCAGGTGCGCCTTAACCTCGGGATTCTCGTAAACCGCCCGCCCGTCAATGGTGACGGTTCCTGCATCCTGCCGGTAGACACCGGCCAGATGCTTGATGAGGGTGGTCTTGCCGGCTCCGTTAGGCCCCACCAAGCCGTAAACGGAGCCTTTCTTGACATTGATACTGACGTTCTCCAGAGCTTTGATTTTGCCAAAGCTCTTGCTGAGTTTTCTGACCTCTATCACTCAATCAGGCCTCCTTTCCTGTAGATGGCGCGAACGACCTCCATCAGGTGCTTGAGCGGTTCGTTCAGATACATCAGCTCAGAAACGGTTTTTTCCAGTTCCCGCAGCAGCTCCTCCCGCCGGGGGTTGTGGGCCGACCGGTCCTGCGGGGCGACAAAGCTGCCCTTGGCCCGGATGGAGTAAATGAACCCCTCCGCCTCCAGGTCCTTGTAGGCCTTCTGGATGGTGTTGGGATTGACGGTCAGCATCTGGGCGAGTTCGCGCACCGAGGGTATCCGCTCGTCCGGCTTCAACACCCCGCGGATGATCAGCGTCTTGATTTTTTCCTTGATCTGTTCGTGCAGGGGTCGGCGATCCCTGAAGTCCGGCTGTAACATAGGCACCTCCTCTCTGTATTATATACATTAATACAGTTAATACAGTGCTATAATATACCGGTCCTGGCAGGTTGTCAAGTCTTTAACTCAATATGCAGAACCCGCGCCCCCAGTATTTACCATCCCTACATTTCAACAGCCACAAGGCTTCCAGCTACAGCACCTGGTAAAGAGTGTAAATAACCCCTTTTCCCTAAATTACCTGTTTTTTTTCAGGGAAC
>CADDZA010000119.1 GCA_902812435.1 Clostridia bacterium | reverse complement strand
CTTCTCCATAAATCCCGCAGGCAAACAAAACGCCTAGTAACACGCCTCTGAAAACGTATTCCCTGAATTCCGTGTCCCATGCGGCTTGCGGCCTTCTGTTTGTCTATGGGCTGTCGAACTCCGGTCCTAGTTTTGACATCTTTCTTCCTTTAGGGCAGCGGTGTGATGTTCCGCTGGTGGTTCCGGAGCAGGACAAAAATAAAAACAATATCCTCCTTTTGCCTTTCACCACTGCCGCCTATGCCGCTTCCACCGCCGGGAAATTCCGGGAAACCAGGTTTAGCAAAATCTTAATGCAACAATTTGCTCATTTATACAGGAAAATGCCAGGGAATGACGAAATATCCATCAGCGACCATCCGGCTCCCGGGGATAGGGATTGCCGGAAGGAAAGAGGCTCTGCTGATGGACAGGATGCCCTTTTATCTGGTGGTGTTTCAGTCCATTCCGGAAACCGCCATCCTTATTTCTCTAGGTTTAATATTGATCGGTTTTAAACCAAAGTTGAAAAGCGTCCTGATCATTGCTTCCCTTGAATCGTTAGCTTCCTTCCTGATCCGCTGCCTGCCGCTGCCCCCCGGAATCAATGTTTTTATTCAGCTGCCCATCCTGGTTGTCTTAACGGCCTGCTGCTGCAGCCTGAATTTGCCGGATGCGGCACTGGCCTCTCTTTTGGGCCTGGTCGTGTTGGCGCTGACGGAAACGGCGTTTAATTTGCTGATCTCCGCTGTCAGCGGGATCGCCGTCCGGCAGGCCATTGAGGATCCCCTGCTGCGGCTGTTGTTCCCGCTTCCCGAATTCGTTTTTTTGACAGTCGTGATTTTAATTTTAAGGCGTTATAATCTGGCGCTTTTCGATATTCAGGAGCTGAAGAGTCTGGAGCGGTTGAAGGGTGATGAAAAACAGGAATAACTTATTTACCATCTTTGTAATTTTGCTTTCAGCCGTTGTCCTGGCAACATTGGGCTATTATTTTCAATGCCTGGCGGAAAGCGGCGGTGCGGTTTCTCCGGAACTGGCGGTGGTCGTCATCAATGTTCTTATTTTCAGTACGGTGCCGGTTTTGCTTGTTATGTCCAGGAAGCTGTTTTTGCTGGAAAGACAGGAGAAATTGGTAAAGGTCCAGGAGCTTTATATGGGGCATTTGCAGGAGCTCGTCCGGGTGACGAGGGCTCAGAGGCATGATTTCGTCAATCACCTGCAGGTCGTTTACGCCTTGTTGAAGACCGGCAAAACTGAAAAGGCGCAGAGGTATATCGAAAACCTTTATCATGATGTCCGGATATCCGGGGAGATCCTGCGGGTGAATATCCCGGAACTGGCGGCTCTGTTGCTGGTAAAAATGGGCATCGCCTCATTAAAGAACATCTCCTTCACGATCGAGGTTGATGCAAACTTGAACATGCTCCGGGTTAAGGCCATTGATTTGAATACGGTGGTCGGAAATCTGGTGGATAATGCTTTCGAGGCCGTCGAGTCTTTAACTGCGGATAAAAGGACGGTTGCCCTGAGAATATTCGAGACCGGAAAACATTTCGTTTTTCAGACCGTCAATCCCGGTTTTATTGAAAAGGAATTCAGGAACAAAATATTCGAGCCGGGCTTTTCCACCAAGGCCGGCAATAGAGGATTCGGTCTGGCTTCTATGAAGTCGGTGGTCGAAAAATACGGTGGCAAAGTCCTGGTGAGCAGCTTCAAGGACCGGGGGACGAAGTTCACCGTGCTCTTCCCCAGGCAACAGAGGGGGCGGTAGTATGCCGACCACATCCCTTACCCTCACCCCCCTGGGGGTACGGGTTTATCAGGTGGGTTGACGGCATGTTGAGTTTTCGGGATCAAGGTGGTGACAGCGGTGGGCTTGAAGGTCCTGATAGCCGATGACGACCCGGCCACCGCAGCGTACTTAAAGAAAGTCATCGAAGAGGTGCCGGGGGTCGCAGTGGTTTCCACCGTCAGGGACGGCGAGGAGACCATCAGGCAGGTGGAGATTTATCAGCCCGATGTGGTGTTTCTGGATATCGATATGCCGGGAATGAACGGGTTGGATGCGGCCAGGGAGTTGGCGGAAATGCAGCCGGGACTCTTTTTCGTTTTCGCCACCGCCTTTCCCGAATATGCCCTGGAGGCGTTTGAGCTCTATTCCTTTGATTACATTTTAAAGCCTTTCGATGAGGCAAGGATCCGAAGGACGGTCCGGCGCTTGAGGGATAGGTTTTGCAAAACCCAGAACCGGCGCAAAGAACTTATATCAATTAAATCCACTAAGCACAAATTGGTGATTCACCCGGAAGAAATTCTTTTTATTGAAAGCCGCCAGCACAAAATTCTCATTAAAAACGGAGAGAGGAGAACACCTTGTACCCGGTAAATTGTGCGAACTGGAACGGCAGCTTGACCCCCTGGTTTTCTTCAGGTGCCACAAGGGGTACCTCGTTAATTTGGAAAAGATCAGGGAAATTGTTCCTTATGGTCAAGCATATGTTATTATTCTGCACTCTGGGGACAGGGTTTTCTTAAGCCGGGAACGAGAGAAAGCTCTGCTCAAAAGGCTCGGAATAGAGTAGACTTTTTCCAGTAATAGGATTCCAGGATAAGCGAACACGCATCATCATAACCGTTGGTTCAACGGTTATTTTTGTTTAAAATCCGTTCATGCAGCAAAATCATCCGGTTGTGTAGCGATATGTTCCTTTTGGGAATATCAGGCAGGAGAATGACTTTACGCGTCTAAAGTGATTTGCAATACCAATTTCCGGGAGGTGAGAGGCATGTTCAAAGCGGTTAAGACAAATCTTCTGCGATTTGCTTCGGCACTGCTCCTGCTCGTAGCGGCAACAGGAGTAAGCACCACTTGTTGGTTCCACTGGTATCAGCCGAAAATACCGGAAAAGGGATATAACCAATAATTTTCTTAAGAGGTCATTGCAAGAACAGTCTCCAGTGAACCACTGGCTCCTAAACCAGTCGGTAATTATTTTCAACGGGGGAGGGACGCCGCATGATTTAAAATTATGGAAATATGTTTTGTTTGAACCATCAATGGAAAGGAGGAGTATAATAAAATAATGAAAGCTTCTAAGTTGTTATTACCGTTAATTATTTGTTTCTTATTGATAGAAGCTGCTGTTCCTGTGGTAGCCTTTGCTGCCTCCCATACTACCAAAAATTATTCCTTCAGCGTAATTGAAAATGATTTCGGGGTGCCGTTTACGGTAACAGGAACCGAATGGCTAAGCATTAACGGATATACTACTTCTCAAAGCTTGGCTGTTAATTATTTCGCAATATCCGGTGTATTAAGAAATTATGAGGGTTATCCATTTGATATGGCCCAATTGTTTACATCAGGTGAATTATACGAAACTTCTTTAAGCGGTTCTGGTATTAAAAGGGGTACTGTGAGTGCATCACAAGTTCAAAGATTTGACTTCTTTTACGATCCTTCTGACCAACCGTGGTCCGTATATGGAGAAACTTCTAATATTTCTATTCCCTTACTTCTTCAACCGAGATATGATGGATTAAAGATCCATGTTCATACGCATTGTTAGAGTCAGAGATCTCCGTTACATGCAGATAGCTCACAACTACTATGTTAGCGGAGGGTATCCCAGACAACAAGT
>CADDZA010000118.1 GCA_902812435.1 Clostridia bacterium | reverse complement strand
CCAGAAGAAACCTCCTTTGTGATTTTGACTGGATTGCATTGGAGGTTTTCTTCTTTTCTCCAGGAAAAACTCCTTCTTTTCTCCCTGGAGGTTACTGGTGATTACCCACACTTATTTTACAGCTACCTGGATCCTGATCCAGTATATCTATCCCAGAGATCCGGGGATCCGCGATTCAAATCACTCCCCGCAACAGTATAGATCAAGCATAACCCCGTGGCAAATTTTTGTTAATTACTTTATCTATTCCCATTGCAGAGGATATAATAATTACTAACGCAGGAAGGAGGAGAAAACTTAGTGATCGAGGAGAAACGTTGCCTGCGCTGTGAAGTATCCTTGGAAATGCTCGCAACAAGGGAATTTCGCACGGGAGGCACTACGGGCGGTTGGAAACTGCTGTTCGGAGAGTGGGCTGAACTGGGGGAAGACATGATTGAACTCGAGATCTGGACCTGCCCGAAGTTCCGCCGGGTCGAACTGTACATGCCCGGCACCGGAAATTAAAAGAAAACCGGTGAATACCGGTAGAGAAGGGAACGATTACAACCGTGATTGAACTGAGCAATTTATCGAAGTCCTATGCCCGGGGAAAGGTCAGAGCGGTGGATAACATCAGCCTGACGGTCAGACCGGGAGAGATCTTCGGTTTCCTGGGGCCCAACGGCGCGGGTAAAACCACGACCATCAAAATGATCGTCGGGCTGTTGTTGGCCGGACGCGGGAGAAGTCAGGGTGGCAGGGGTGGACATGTTGAGGGATCCCATTGCCGCCAAACACCGGATCGGTTTTGTACCCGACCAGCCCCAGGTCTACGACAGGCTGACGGGAAGCGAGTATCTGAATTTCCTTGCCGACGTCTACCAGGTGCCGGATGATGTGCGGCGAGAGCGCATCGATCGTTACCTGGAAATATTCGAGCTCAGGGACGCCGTCGGCGATCTGGTTCAGAGCTATTCACACGGCATGAAACAGAAACTCGTTCTGACCGGCGCCCTTCTACACAACCCGCCGGTCTGGATCATGGATGAGCCGATGGTGGGGCTCGACCCCCGTTCCGCTTTTCTGCTCAAGGACCTGATGGCCGAACATTGCCGCCAGGGCTACACGGTATTCTTCTCAACCCACATCCTGGAGGTGGCCGAACGGCTCTGCGACCGGATTGCCATCATCAACAAGGGACGCATCATTGCCTGCGGCACCCTTGAAGAGATCAAAGAACACCGGGAAAAAGAGACCCTTGAAAATATCTTCCTGGAGCTGACGGAAAATGAGGGCATTCCTGTCTCTCTTGAGGATCACCTTTCGTAATTACTACGGAATCTCGGTGATGAAACAGAAGTACATAAAAGAGAGGCGTGAACTGTGGCAGCCTATCCTGGCCGTGATCGGGGTGGGCTTCGGCGGTTTCACCATTCTTTCCTTGTACTATCTAATCAGCCAGGGACTTTACACTGGTGGAAAATTGCTTGGGGAATCGGCTCTGGGGTTGGAGCTCGCTCTCCTGGCAGCGGCCTTTATTATTTTCTTCTTTGGGGTCAGTTCGGTGATCACCACACTCTACTTCACCGAAGACGCGCCCTTCCTGGTATCGCTGCCCCTTAAACCCTTCCAGGTACTGGCCGCCAAGTTCTCCCTGGTTATGGCCAACCAGTACCTGGTGCTCGCCTTTCTATTAATTCCCCCTCTTGTCATCTTTGGCAGGGGAGAAGGGCTCGGCTTCATTTACATACTCACGGCAGCGTTCATCTTTTTGCTGTTTCCGGCGATTCCCCTCGCCCCCGCGGCGGCCATCGCCATATCCATCATGAGCCGGGCCGGGAGCAAGCGCATAAAAGACCTTTTTACGATCCTCACCTATGTGTTTATGATCGCCTTCGGGATCGGAATCCAGTTCCTGGTGCAGTACATGCCAAAAGGGAAAGAGATCGCTTCCCTGCAGGAGCTCCTGAAAAACCACGGAGCACTGCTAACCCAGGTGGGGAGGGGGTTTCCGCCCGCCGTGTGGGCAACCAAGGCCCTGGCCTATGCCGGCACCGGTGAAGGTCTCTTCAGCCTGGGGCTTTTTGTTGTTCTGACAGTCGCCCTGCTGGGATTGATGCTGTTGTTGGGAGAAAGGTTCTTCTATAAGGGTCTGCTGAAAGGCGAAGAGGTTGTCCGGGGACACCGGGTCAGGCGCAGAGCCGAGGTTGCCTGGGGTGCCCGGTCACCCTTCAAGGCTCTCGTCCTCAGGGAACACCGCCTTTTTGTTCGAACACCGGTTTATCTGATGAACGTCCTGCCGGTGGCGGTGATCGTACCTGTCATTGCGGTTTTGCCGTTGATCACGCCGGAAAAACAGATACCTGTAGACAAGATTGCCCCTTTTCTGGCAGCACATCCTTACGTCAAGCTGGTCATCGCGGCAATCACGACCTTTATCGCCGGGACACTGCCACTGGCCGCTTCCGCTCTCTCCCGGGAGGGGCGCCTCTTTTTCATTTCCCAGCTGATCCCGATCAGCCCGAGAGACCAGGTGAAAGCCAAGTTCTGGTACATTCTCGGCGTAAATTTCCTCTGCACGCTGCCGTTTTTCGTTCTGGCAGTCATCATCGCACGTCTGGGCCCTGCCGACATCCTGGCGCTGGTTATTCTCAGCCTGGCTGCAACCGCCGCAGTGACAGAGCTGGGCATCGTGATCGATCTGCTGCGCCCCTTTTTCGACTGGGACAACCCCCAGCGCGCCGTCAAAAACAACTTGAATGTCCTCTTTGCCATGCTGGCGACACTATTGTTTCTGGGCGTTTTCACTGCAGCAGGAGTGGGGCTCGCCCTCGTAGTACCGTGGTGGTCGGGCTTTCTCATCCTATTGCTACTGGTCGGCGGAGTAGCGGTTGGGCTCTACCAGGGGCAGCTGGTGCTGGCGGAAAAAAGGTACCGGAGCTTGGAAATAATTATGTAAACTAATACGGATTGTTTTCTTGGGGTGTTTCTAGTTCCTGGACGGCTGCTATTCGGTTTTCCGGCAACGTAAGGAAGCCCATCTGAGTAAAGTGGTGATCGAAGGCCAGGGCGGTCGTCAACTGCATTTCCTTCATGACAACAAAGCTGGTACATTCGGTGAAGGAGAAATCTTTATCATCGTACCTTATAAACATCTCCCACGCCTTCTGCCATAGCTCCTGGGTGATGGGCACCGTCTTAACGACCTTGCTGGCGAGGATGACCTGGCCGAATTCCACCGCAGGCTTATGCCCGACCCGTGCCCGCAGAAGCGTGATGGTTTCATCCAAAACGTAATCGGTAGTATAGACCAGCCCAACCTTCTGGCTTATTTTTTCCCAGCAGGTCCGCGCTTGGATGTGATTAACATCAGCTCGATTATAGATGGCGCACCACCCTGATGTATCAACAAACGGGGGCTTCAACGCCTGCAGCCTGCCTTTCCGTAGAGGTAAGAGTCATGATCAGTTGAGAGATCCCGGTCACCTCCCTCAGCCTGGCCGGCCAACCCCCAAACCGGATCGTCAGGCTTGGGAATAGCAGCCTCTGTTTCGTCGAGGTACCGCTCAAGGGCTTCTCGAATCTGCTCGGCCATCGATTTACCGCACTCTGCCGCCCTGTTCCGCAGGCGCCGGTGCAGTTCCTCGGGCAGATAAATTTGGGTACGGATAGCCATGGGTCTACACCTCCGCTTATATTAAAGTAGTTTCTCGGAAACTCTACTTGCTTGCGGCTAAAGCATATTTCTAGCCACATCATTTGGTTTCACCTCCAATATCTTTGGGTGCGTAAAACTACGTAAGAACGAGATATTGGAAGTTACTCAAATATGAAGTTATATGGTAGTC
>CADDZA010000117.1 GCA_902812435.1 Clostridia bacterium | reverse complement strand
TGCCCCGGTCTTGGGATCACCGCTATTTCGTTGTCAAGGTTCTTTTTTTAGTTGCTGGGATAAGGATTGTTCTAGCACATATCCCAGTTTGTTACATGGGCATTTTTGGTTTACGAGAACCTACATAGTAGTTGTGAGCTATCTGCATGTAACGGAGATCTCTGACTCTAACAATGCGTATGAACATGGATCTTTAATCCATCATATCTCGGTTGAAGAAGTTATAAAGAATTGCTCAATGGAGTCAAGATCTTTATGCTGGAGGACAATTTAAAGGCTTTTACCAGAGCGGATAATATGCAGTACCTTGGCTATTCTGCGGCATACAGCGCCAGGTTCCTAAAGAGCAAGAACATGCTGGAAAGCATACCTGATGTAGAAAAACTACTGGACGATTCCTTCATCAGAGCAATTGCCAGGGAGAAGAAGTAACAGGTGTTAAAAGTACATGCTCAAATTTGGGAAGGAGAGATCTCCAATGGATCGGCCAATGGGCGGTATCCTGCAGATAAGAAAGGAAGTCGATAGGTCCTGGTATATCTCGGGTGCTTTGTTCTCTTTCTTTGCTATCCTGTTTATCTGGGGTTTACTCAGTTACGGAGAAGTTGTCAGCCATGTATTTTTGCCAACACCGGCTGTAGTGATTAGGGAGTTTTTCAAACAAATAATGGACCCCATTCTGTGGTCAAATATCGGTATCAGTGTGTACAGGATCACGATGGGTTTCTTGCTGGCGGCCGCAATCGGTATTCCTCTCGGTATTCTTGCCGGTACTTTCAAATTGGCCGAAGCTGTGATCCAGCCCCTGACGGAATTCGTCCGTTACATGCCTGCAACAGCCTTTATTCCTCTGATCATGGTGTGGACGGGGATCGGGGAACTGGCAAAGATTATGGTTATTTTTATAGGCACTTTCTTTCAGATGGTACTAATGGTGGCTGATGATATCCGGACTGTTCCACAGGATTTGCTGAGTGCGTCCTATACTCTTGGCGCCACCAGATCCCAGGTGATTACGAGGGTGTTGCTCCCGGCCATCATGCCCAATCTAATGGATACGCTGCGGATGATGATCGGATGGGCATGGACGTACCTGGTCGTTGCCGAACTGGTGGCGTCGAATAACGGTCTCGGTTACATGATCCTAAAGGCACAGAGATTCTTAAAAACCGATGTCATTTTCGTGGGAATTCTGGTGATTGGAATCCTGGGCCTAGTGACGGACCGTTTATTTTACGCTGCAAACAGGAGGTTTTTCCCATGGGCGGAAGGAGGCAGTTGAATGGCTCTTGTTCTTTCCTATGACTCGCCAGTCAAGAGGAACGCTTATGTACCGCCGAAGATCATCATCAGGGAGGTCAGCAAGGTATATAAGACAAAAGACAAGGAGTTCATGGCTGTCGAAGGTGTTTCCATGGAGATCATGGAGAACGAGTTTGTAAGTGTGGTGGGGCCTTCGGGGTGCGGCAAGTCAACGCTGTTGCGTATGATTGCCGGTCTTGAAGAGACTACTGAGGGAAAAATCTGGGTTGACGGAAAGGAGGTGCGCGGGCCAAGTGCTGAACGGGGGATGGTTTTCCAGTCCTATACTCTGTTTCCATGGCTTACTGTGGCTGATAATATTGCCTTTGGGTTGAAATTGAAAGGTATACCTGCTGCTAAAATTAAGGAAATTGTCGATAAATACTTGCAATTAATCGATCTGGCCAATTTTGCTTATAGTTATCCTAGGGAACTCTCAGGGGGAATGAAGCAGCGGGTGGCCATTGCCAGGGCTTTAGCCAATAGCCCGTCTGTGCTTTTAATGGACGAGCCATTCGGAGCCCTGGACATGCAGACAAAGGCATCCATGCAGGAGATGCTACTGGATATCTGGCGGAAGGAAAGGACAACTATCATTTTCATAACCCATGACATCGAGGAAGCTATCTTCCTTGCCCAGCGAGTGTATGTCATGAAAGGGCGGCCTGGTAGCATTCAGGCAATCTTCGAGGTGCCTTTCCCCGCCCAGAGATCCGGTGACGTTAAGGATGTTGAATCGTTCATATTGCTTAAGAAAAAGATAACAGCCATGTTAAAAAATTAAACATAGAAAGGGGATTGCTTGGCTATGGAATTCATTAAAGGCTTTGAAGGGATATCGGCAGCGAGAGCAGAGGGGAATCTCCCTGACGAAAAATACCAGGAGGAAATTAAACGCGGCCTGGAATATGGCCTAGAAGCGGCAGACAGCATCCAGGACCGGAGTATCAGTTGCTTCAGCCGGGGTGAATTGCCGCATTTTGCGGGGATCAACACCTTTTTGAAAGTACCCTACCTGGAAGACGTCCGCAAGGTTGGAGAGTACGATGTGGCATTTATGGGGGTGCCTCATGACTGCGGCACAACTTATCGCACCGGCACCCGTTTCGGACCACAGGCCATGCGGCGAATTTCGGCCCTGTATACTCCTTACAATTTTGAGATGGGCGTTGACTTGCGGGAATCCTTGAAGATGTGTGACGTTGGAGATGTTTTCACAATCAATGCCAATATTGAAAAGAGCTTTGACCAGATATCCAGGGCTGTATCACACGTTTTCGCCTCCGGCGCCATGCCTGTCATCATGGGCGGAGACCATTCCATCGGATACCCCTGTGTACGGGGGATAGCACCCCACATAGACGGGAACATCGGCATCATTCACCTTGACAGGCATGTCGACACCCAGGAAAAGGACATGGATGAGCGGATGCATACTTGCCCCTGGTTTCATGCCACCAACATTCCCAACGCGCCGGCAACGAATCTCGTGCAGATCGGGATCGGCGGCTGGCAGGTGCCCAGGCCGGGGGTCAAAATAGCCCGGGAGCGGGGTACGACCATTATTTCTGTAGCCGACTGCGAGAGGGTCGGGATCGAAAAGGTGGCCGAGATCGCCCTTGATGTGGCCTGGAAGGGTGCCAAAGCGGTATACCTGAGTTTCGATATAGATTCTGTTGACGCCGGTTTTGTACCTGGTACCGGCTGGCCGGAACCAGGCGGTTTTCTCCCCAGAGAAGCACTGAAATTGTTGCAGTTGGTGGCCAGGGAGGGTGTTTGCGCTATGGAAGTTGTCGAGGTTTCACCACCTTATGATGTCAGCGATATTACAGCCCAACTCGGGGTTCGGGCGATCCTTGATGTGTTGGCGGCCATGGTGGTAAACGGCAAATTGGGAAGCTTTGAAAAGTCGTAAGTGTAATCCCACTAAGGCGTTACGGGTTGCCGATGTTGGTGATAAGTATACTTGTATACTTTTTTAAAGATGATTGTATTTTGTGCATGTCATTGTAATATTAAAAGTAAGATGAGTTAGTAATCTGGTGAGGGAGCAGGCATGGGATGAAGAAGTCCCTGTAATAGATTTGGAATTATGTCTTTAGGGCCGTTCGGATGTTATGAACCGGAACCGCACAGCAGCGGAACCGGCGCGGCAGTGATGTCCCTGTTTGAGGAACGAAGCAGTTCCTGCTAAGCAGGGACATTTTTTGTCTTTCAAAATGACATTGAGGAAAAAGGGGGGGTGGAACGATTACATCTGTGTTCATTAGGAAGGTCGAATGATTAAAACAAAAGGATTGGGAGGAGTCAAAAGTTGTTTGTTAAAAAAGGAAAATCTTTGCTTGCCGGATTGCTGGCCTTTTTCATGATAGCCGTGGCATTGACGGGTTGCGGGGGTAAGCGAGGAGTTGACCAAACCTCATCGTCCGGTGAAAAGGTAATTAAAGTAGGCATCCTCCACTCGCTGAGTGGAACCATGTCTATCAGCGAAACTTCGCTGCGCGATGCCGAATTGATGGCTATCGACGAAATTAATGCAGCCGGAGGCGTCCTCG
>CADDZA010000116.1 GCA_902812435.1 Clostridia bacterium | reverse complement strand
GACAGATATATCTGCCCTAAAAAAATACATCAGGTTTATCCGCCGGTCCTAATTTCAGACCGGACAGGACAACGGCTCGCTTCGGGACAGTTCTGGGATGCTGCGTAACAAGTTGCGATATTCTACTGTCATACGCTACGTTTGGCCTCGCTGCAAATCTATTTCCATCGCAGATGACCACACTGCATGTACCGCTCTACAGGAATATATGAAACTGTTTTCGGTTGAACATATTGCGGTTGACATACTCACCGGGTTTTAATATTATTAAGATGATAAGTGCATTATGCACATATAGGAGGGATAACAATGTGCATGCAAGGACAAGGGCACGGACAGGGACCCGCTGGCGGTCACCACGGCGGCTGTGGGTGCCACGAAACGCGCGGCGAAGTTGGAGGCGGCCGGTATGAAAATCTGGTCCAGCCGATCCTCCTGTTGCTTCTCTGCGAAAAGAGCGCTCACGGGTATGAATTGATTGAAAGGATGTCCGGGTTTGGCCTCGACTTCCCCGTGGAACCCACAACGGTATACCGTTATCTGAGGCGTTTCGAGGAGCAAGGATTTGTGACTTCCCACTGGGAGACACAGGATGCGGGCCCGGCGCGGCGGCTCTACGAGATCACTCCAGAAGGGAAGGGGTACTTTAAGGCCTGGATGGCGGTATTGCGCAAGCGCAAGGACCTGCTTGATTTCATTCTGGCTCGCGGAGAAGACGCTTTTGATCTGGGTAAATAGAAAACGGGTTCCGGCGGAGGTAATTTTTCTTGGTTGATGTTACAGAAAAGCTATGCAGCAGTGCCTTAAACCGTTCCGGTATTCCCGGTATGGACTACTGCCTTAATCCTTACACCGGGTGCAGCCACGGCTGTGTCTATTGTTATGCGAGTTTTATGAAAAGATTTTGTTATGGCCGGTTTACGGTTTTTGAGCCTCCCGGCAGCATACAGGAGCAGGTCGCCAACCCGGATAAAAACGAAAAGCCGGAACCGCTTTCCAGCACCCCGGCTTTTTCAGTATCTCTGTTCAATTTTTTGTTATCTCAACAATCTTTAAGTCTTCATTCCAATCGATTTTGTACCCCAGCTTCTCGAAGTCCCTGATCTTGACATAGGTGCGGTCGTTGCTGATGATCCCGGTCATATCGATCCTTTCGCCGTTTCTTTCGATATATGCCCGGTGTGTTTCAGTGTCCCACCCGACATTTTCGTTTAAAATCCCGGCAACCGGTCGCAGCGGTAAGTAGGCACGATTATCGATCAGTTTAACGTCAATGGTACCGCTGCTTGTGTTCATCCCCTGAGAAAATGTATAAGAGTTTTTATTAACGGCTATCGCCATCACCTTCGGCATCCTCGCCTGAAGTTCGGTCAGAGTAAGCACCCCGGCGGTAGGGATCGCTACAGCGAAGGGCCCAACGACCCGGGTGGTGTCCCTGACACTGGCCGAGAAGCCAATGGTTTCCTCCGGGTGCTTGGGGTCTTTCACCTTAATGGTCATATCTACCGCAGAGCCGTACGACTTTGCGTTGAGCTTTTCCAACGTCGCCGTGATCTTGGAGCCTTGGAGAAGTTCGATCAGCTCTTTTCCAGTCTTACTTATTGCCTCTTCAAACTGCGGCAGGTATTTCTCCCGTCCGGCGTCGGCAGTGGCTATAATGCCGTCAATACCCAGGATGTATTCGGTTTTTTTCGCCGGATCAAGCCCAAGTATTGCCATTTCTTCATTGTCCAGACCGCTGATGAATAACTTTGCAGCGCTTCCCAGTTTCTCGCTGTTGGTGATCGAGTAGTGAACGAGCGAATCAAGAGTTTTCAAAAGACCGGCAGCATCCAGTGAGATAACATATTTGTTGCCTTCCTGTTTAACGAGACCGGGTTCGTATTGATCATACGCCTGGATCAATCCGTCGAGTAACTTTTGGGATAGGGACTGCTGCTTTTGCAAGTTGGGGTATATGTTGGAAGGGCCGCGTATAAACGGAGAATACAGGCCGGTGGAGTCGGAGTTCTTCATGTTCTCCGTCATGATCTCGTACAGTTCCTTCGAATCAACCCTCAGATATTCCGCACCGCCGAGCAACTGGTCTAATTGTTTATTAAGTTCGGGATTGTTGAAAGACTTTAAATAACGAACGAGTTCGCCTACTTTTATATAGAGAGATTCACCTTTGCCGGTGATCGAAAGGATCTCTCTTTGATTCCCGGTGATTCTATCCTTTAGATAAAACTTTTCGTCGAAAAGTTGCTGATTTACGTCAACTTTTGCAGTGTAACTCAGACTTGTATTTTTAAAGATGCTCTGGATAAGTGCAATGGTGGTTGCATCTTCACCTTTGGTGAGTTCTCCCGGCAGTTGTTCGAGATTAAATGTGATTTCACCCGTACTTTCATATAGTTTGAGATTGTTGATTTCTTTCTGGAGATTGTAATATCCCATCTCCGCCCTGCTGCATCCCGTCAAAAGGATCACTAAAAAAACAGCCGCACCCAACAAGGTCAACCACTTCTTGGGATTCATCATGACCCACCTTTTCATTAACCACACACCAGCATTTGCCACCAAAAATAACCTGCCTCAACCGGTCCTGTCTTTCCCTGTTCCGGCAATTTACCTGTAAAACGCAGGCGGTAAATTGCCGCCAGCCACCGTTGAAAGATAACAGGACTTTCCAACATCAACTGTAATCAATATATTGGCCTTTTAAATAAAAATTCCTTCTATTAACAATAATTTTCTGAGGAAAAATTCGTATCTTTTCCCACAGGCCGGAGGATGTGGCAGGGCTGCCCGGGGGCTGGAGAAGTCGTATGCTTCAGGTTGGCTTATCTCGTTTGATCAAAGCAATGCACTCGATGTGGTAGGTGTGGGGAAACATGTCGACCGGCTGAACCACTATGGTTTCGTATCCTTCTCCGGCTAAAAGGGCAAGGTCCCGGGCAAGGGTGGCGGGGTCGCAGGAAACGTATACTATTCTGTTTGGAGACATGTTGCAGATTTCTCTAAGGGCCTGCGGGGTACTTCCCTGGCGGGGGGGGTCAAGGATCACTGTATCTGCTGTGATGCCCTGCTTTGCCAGGAGGGGCAAGGCATTTTCCACTTCTCCCCGGATGAATACGGTATTTCCGGTTCCGTTGATATCGGCATTTTCGACGGCAGCGGCGACCGCCGTTTTGTTTTCTTCAACCCCGTAAACTTTTTTTACCATAGGGGCGAGGGAATGGGCAAAGAGGCCAACACCACAGTAGAGATCGATAAGGGTTTCGTGCGGTTGCGTTTCTGAAAAGGAGAAAACGGTTCGCAGCAGGACCTCCGTTTGAGCGGGGTTGTTTTGAAAAAACGCTCCTGCCGGGATGCGGAACCTGGTTCCGGATATGATCTCCGTGTAGTAATTATGGCCGAAGAGAATCATTTCCGGCGCTTCCGGCCGGTTTATAAGGCTGATCACTATACCCCTTAAATTTGGGAACCCGGCCGCCAGTGCGGAGATGCTTTCCCGGTCGATTCCTACCGGAAAGTCTTCCGCCAGCAGCTGCACCAGGAGATCGCCCGTTGCCCGTCCCTTTCGCAACACCACCTGGCGGGCAGGAATGCGAAAGCTCCCCTTCAGGCTTCCCATAAACTCCGCTAGGGCATTTCGTAAGCGAAAGAAATCGGCCGGCAGAAGAGGGCAGTCTTTGGTCTGCTCAAGGGTATGGCTTTTTAAACGGTAATAACCGATTTCTAAACTGTGCCTGTTGTGCTTAACGTGAAAGCGGGCGGTATGCCGGTAGTGCCAGGGATTATCCATTCTCAGAATGGGATTGACGGCAACATTATCCAACCGGCCGATTCTACGCAGAGCAGAGATAACCCGCTGCTGCTTGAAATACAGCTGTTCCTCATAATTCAGGTGCAGCAGGTGGCAGCCTCCGCAGTTCTGGTACGTGTTGCATTGGGCAGTTGTTCTCCAGCCGGAGTTCGACAGTACCGAGGCATTTTTAGCGATAATTTCGAAGAGCGATCCTTTAATATCAAGGGTTAGCGGGTTCGGAACCGAGGCAAAAACGAAAAATGCATAGGCACACGTTTTGCGT
>CADDZA010000115.1 GCA_902812435.1 Clostridia bacterium | reverse complement strand
ATGCCCTTTGGATGCACCGCCTCGCTCACTGGCTCTACAAGAAGGGACTGGTGCTGCTTCCCCGATTGATCTCTCAATTGAACAGGTTCCTGACCGGAATCGAGATTCATCCCGGTGCAACAATTGGGGAAGGTCTTTTTATCGACCACGGGATGGGCGTGGTCATCGGTGAGACAACTGAAATCGGAGATAATGTGACTATTTATCAGGGGGTTACCCTGGGGGGTACCGGGAAGGAAAAGGGAAAACGGCACCCCACCATTGGCAATAATGTGGTCATCAGCACCGGGGCCAAGGTTTTGGGATCCCTCACCGTTGGGGATAACGTAAAAATCGGCGCCGGTTCGGTGGTGCTCAGGGACGTTCCGGCAAACTGCACTGTCGTGGGAGTTCCCGGAAAGGTTGTTGTGAGGGATGGGCGCAAGATAGCCGACGCCCCGCAGCCTGACGTCATTGACCTGCAGCACAACCTTTTACCTGACCCTATCGGCGAGATGATCCTCTGCCTGCAGCGGAAGATCAGCCGTTTGGAAAACAGGATCGAAGAATTGGAGGCTAAGGTCTGTGAGTCTCAAAGTGTATAACACGTTAACCAGGCAGAAGGAGGAGTTTGTTCCCGCCTCGCCGCACCAGGTGAGGATGTACGTCTGCGGGCCCACTACATATAATTACATCCACCTTGGCAACGCCCGGGCCCTGGTCGTGTTCGATACCATAAGGCGGTACTTAATGTACAAGGGGTACCGCGTCTACTATGTGCAAAATTTCACCGACATCGACGACAAGATCATTGCCAGAGCCCAGGAGGAGCGGGAGAAACCCCTGGCACTTGCCCGGAGATACATCAAGGAGTATTTCCGGGATGCGGATGCCCTGCGGGTTTTGCGGGCCAGTGTTCACCCACGGGCAACCGAGCACATCGGTGAGATGATCGAGACGGTACGGGTGCTTCTTGAAAAAGGAGTCGCCTACGAGGCCGGAGGGGATGTCTACTTCTCGGTGCGCCGGTTTCCCGGGTATGGGAAGCTTTCAGGGAGGACCCTTGAGGAAATGCTGGCCGGCGCCCGGGTAGAGGTGGACCAGCGCAAGCGGGACCCTCTGGATTTTGTGCTCTGGAAGGCCGCCAAGCCGGGAGAGCCCGCCTGGGATAGTCCCTGGGGCAAGGGGCGACCGGGCTGGCATCTGGAGTGCTCGGTGATGTCCGTCAAGTACCTGGGTTTTGGCTTTGACATCCACGGGGGCGGCAGCGATCTGATCTTTCCCCACCATGAAAACGAAATTGCCCAGGCGGAGGCTTTCAAAGGGGAAGAGCCCTTTGCCCGTTACTGGATCCACAACGGTTTTGTAACCGTAAACGACGAGAAAATGTCCAAATCCCTGGGCAACTTTTTCATCATCAGGGACCTGCTGCAGGAGTGGCCGCCGGAGATCCTGCGGTTTTTCCTGCTGTCTACCCATTACCGCAGTCCGCTGGATTACAACCTGGAAAATTTAGCGACGGCGCGCAAGAGCTACACACGCCTGCGCAACACGCTGGAGTTGCTGGAAGAGGTTACAGGCAGCCAGGATGCGGTTCCGGCGGGGAGACTTTCCAGAGAAGCGGCGGCGTTCAGGGACCAGGTGCTGGCTCGGGTGGCTGAATTTGAGGAAGCGATGGACGATGACTTTAATACAGCCCTGGCTCTGGCCGCCCTCTTCAACCTGGGCAGGGAAGTGAACAGTTTTGTCAACCGGGATGACTTCAAGGCCACTCCGGCCATCCGGCACACTCTTGTGCGGGTGCGCCGATATTTCAAGAACCTGCTTGACGTGTTGGGGCTTGTTCCGGGGGAAAGCAGGGAGCTGGGAATGGATTACGCTCCGGCCCTGCGGGAAATAGCGGTTTCTCTGAGAGAAAGCGGCGCGGCGCAACTTCCGGAACCGCTGCCCGAAGCGCCGCAGGCCCTGCTGGATGCTCTGCTCAAGGTGCGCCAGGAAGCGAGGGCCCAAAAGAATTACCGGTTGTCCGACACAATCCGGGACTCCCTTGGAAAAATCGGCATAATCCTGGAGGATACGCCCCGGGGCGTCCGCTGGAGGCTGGTGTAAGATAACCGTTTTAAGAGAGGCAGGGTTGGATTTGAAGGTTGAACTGATTGCTTATACGCCTGGACCGGAAGCGGTTGTTGCCGCGGCGGCGCGGCTCTGCTATTCGGAGCGGGGGGCTTCTGAGTTAAAGGAAAATCTTGGCCCGGAAGAAGTTCGAAGTTTTCTGGAAAAGCTGATGTCTATGGGGCATCTTTCCCCTTTAGAACATGTCAGTTTCACCTTTGCCATCGAGGGGGTCAGCAGGGCGTTATCCCACCAACTGGTGCGGCACCGCATTGCCTCCTATTCCCAGAAATCCCAGCGCTACGTGGATGAGGAAAACTTTGAGTACGTCACCCCTCCATCCATTGCCACCAATCCGGATGCCCTGGAGTTATACAGGGCCAAGATGGAGGAGATCCGGGCGGCCTACAGGCATCTGGCGAGGATTGTACCCCGGGAGGATGCCAGGTACATCCTCCCCAATGCAACGGAAACGAAGCTGGTCTGTACCTTTAATGCCCGGTCTCTCTTGAATTTCTTCCGGCTGCGCTGCTGCCGGCGGGCCCAGTGGGAGATACGGGAACTGGCCAACGGGATGCGCCGGGAGGTACGCCAGGTTGCCCCCACCCTGTTTGCCCTGGCAGGCCCCTCCTGTGAAACCGAAGGCATCTGTTGGGAAGGGAAAATGACCTGCGGGCTGGCGAGAGAGGTCCGGCGCCGGGAGGTGCCAGACCATGGAAGATATAACCTGGGGACGTAATCCGGTTTTAGAAGCCCTCAACGGTGCCCGTTCTCTGAACAAGGTTCTTATCGCTCGCGGCAGTCATGGAAAAGTGAACGAGATTGCCGCTATGGCGCGCCGGCAGGGGGTTCCCGTGCAGGTTGTGGAGCGTCAGGTTTTGGACAACCTGACGGGTGGCGCCAGACACCAGGGTGTCGTGGCCTACCTCAGTCCTAAGCAATATGTCTCCCTTGAGGAAATCCTGGAGAATGCTTCAAGTCGAAACGAAGCTCCTCTTGTCCTGGTGCTGGCGGGTTGGGAAGACCCGCAGAACTTCGGCGGCATCATTCGCAGTGCGGAGGCCGCCGGTGTCCATGGGGTGATCATTCCCGAAAGGCGCGCCGTACCTCTGACAGGCACTGTTGCCAAGGCTTCCGCAGGCGCTCTGGAATATCTCTCCGTATGCAGGGTGGGGAATTTGAGCCGGACGCTGGCGGAATTAAAAGAGGCCGGCCTTTGGGTGGCCGGGGCGGATGCGGCCGGCAGCCTGCAGTATTTTGAAGCGGATTTCACAGTTCCCCTTGCCCTGGTCATCGGCGGGGAAGGAAAGGGATTAGGGCATCTTGCAAAGACCTGCGATTACCTGGTGAGGCTTCCCATGCGGGGCAGGGTCGGGTCTTTAAATGCGGCGGTTGCAGGATCTATCATCCTTTATGAGGTCTTGCGTCAGAGGCTTGGAAGGCCGGGCAGCTAAACAATTCTTGTGGGGGTTGGAACGTGGAAGGGCTTCTGCTTGTGGATGGGTATAACGTCCTCAATGCCTGGCCTGAATTTGCAGAACTGATAAATGAGGATCTTGACCACGCCAGGGATCGTCTGATCTCCGACTTGAGCGAGTTTCACGCGCTGAGCGGATTGAGCATTTTAATTGTCTTTGACGCCCACCACGTGAAAGGGGGCGTTGAAAAGCAGGAGGAACGAGGCGGGATAAAAATCATTTACACGAAGGAAGGGGAAACCGCCGACCAGTGGATCGAAAGGTTTGCCGCCCAGCACAGGGCTAATCCCCAAAAGGATAAACCTCCTCTTTTTGTGACTACTTTCGACTGGCTGGAGCAGCGGATCGTTTCCGCGCAGGGCGCCTACCGCATCACGCCGTCCGAACTGCGCAATGAACTGCTGAGATTGAAGAAGGAGGAAAAAAGATTTCACCGGCCGGCCTTCGACCGGGTTTCCCTGGATAACCACCTTACGGACCAGATCCGGAAGATTTTCGAAGGCTGGCGCCGCCGGAGTTAATAATTTACAATCTTTGACAGGAACTCCGCATCTAATCCCTGAAGCCCATGCAGCGCAAGAAAGGCGGTATCAAGGCAAAACTTTATAAATTCGCATTTTTTAACCCGAGCAGGCAGGAAAATACCCCATAAATAGCAAAAAC
>CADDZA010000114.1 GCA_902812435.1 Clostridia bacterium | reverse complement strand
ACGCAAAACGTGTGCCTATGCATTTTTCGTTTTTGCCTCGGTTCCGAACCCGCTAACCCTTGATATTAAAGGATCGCTCTTCGAAATTATCGCTAAAAATGCCTCGGTACTGTCGAACTCCGGTCTTCGTCAATCAGGTTGACCCGGAGCAGCAGTTCCAGGTTACCCAGCACCTCGTCCACCGTTCCGACCGCCGCGAGCCGGTGGTCTTCATCCAAGACTACGGCGCGGTCGGCGATCTGATCGACGATCTCCAGATCATGGGTTGCAGTTATGATGGTTTTCTCCGCAGCATTGAGGGTGCGGATCAGATTTACCAGCCAGCGTTGGGTGCGCGGGTCGAGTCCGCTGGTCGGTTCATCGAAGAGGAGGACATCGGGGTTGATGGAGAGCACAGAGGCTATCGCCACCTTTTTCTTTTCCCCCCCACTTAGCTTGAAGGGTGGCCTGTTTCTCAGGTGATCAAGCCCCAGCATGGTGATCACTCCTTCGACGCGGCTCTCAACCTCTTCTCTTGCCAGCCCCAGTTGAACAGGGCCGAAGGCGATCTCATCCCACACACTGGAGTTAAAGAGCTGGGCCTCGGAATTCTGGAAGACAAAGCCGACACGCCGCCTGAAGGCAAACGAAAACTCTTCGTTCCCCATGGTTTGCTCGCTGACCCTTTCACCGAAGGCGATCAGGCTACCGCTTTGGGGGAAGAGGAGCCCGTCCAGAATCTTGAGCAGTGTGGATTTGCCGCTGCCGTTGGCACCGAGCAGGGCGACCTTTTCTCCCTTATATATAGAAAGGTCGATGCCTTCCAGGGCCGTTTCCCCGCTCGGGTAGTGGTAAGTAACGTTTTTGAGTTGAAACAGTATCTCAGCCAATTATCCGGTCCCCCCATAACATGATCAGGCTTACTGCGACCATGAATGCGGTCCAGAGCCAGTCCAGGCGTCGCATTTGAAATCTGACGAGGGTACGCGGCTGTCCTGTATAACCGCGTGATAGCATGGCCGCGTGCACTTCCTCGCTGAGATTAAAAGCCTTGTTCCAGAGTGATCCCATGGCTCCGGAGATGAAGCGCCGCTGTTCAGATGTGGATGTTCTGCCAACGGTGCGGCTCTGCCTGGCGGCGAACATATCGCTGACCGTCAGCAGTAGTACATAGATATAGCGGTAGGTCATCTCCAGTACTGTTATGAATACCTGCGGTACGTAAATCAGCTTAAATGCTCTCAGAAGAGCAGGCCACCTTGTGGTCAGCGTCAGCAGCAGTGCGAGGGAAACGCATGCGCCCACCCTGAGGATAAAAACGATCCCGCCCGCAGCTCCCTGCCTGGTGATAGCCAGGTATTCGGGAAAAGTCCACGGGCCCAGGTGGACCGGGTGGCCGAAGTCGGTTATAACCAGCAGAGGTGTCCCCGGGAGCACATAATTAAACAGGGATGGGAAGATGATCACCCCTGTGAAAAGAGGGACAACAAGCCATACCCTTTTTAGAAAGGTGGCCGGATGAATGGCCGAGAGGTATACCAGGAGCATCGCCCACAGGTTCAGAAAAAGGAGGACAAACCAGCTGCGGAGGCTGACGGCCACCCCGATGAGCATCAGGGTGGTGATCACTTTGGCGCCGGGGTGAATTTCCTGTAGCAGACCGGGAGAATGGGCAACCTTTTCTGCATAAAATTCTTCCTGCATCAGTCTGGAAAGCTCGTCAACGGTCTTTTCAACAAAGCCTTTGCGCCTGATGCACCACTTGTTACCTGCAGTTTTGGGGAGTGGCCCCTGGGATTCCAGGAGCCACTCCGGTAAGGCTGTTTTATTCATTTAGAAATAGTTCCTTTTTCTGCCTCTGCCGGCTCATTCCTTTTTGCTGCCACGTATTTTGCGAAGAGATAGGTAAGCCCCGCGGTGATACCGACCCCGATAACTGCCGACAGGATGTAGACGGCGGCGGATTGTCCGAAGGTCTTGTCGAAACCGGGGAGCCCATAGTCCGGGAAGATGGCGTGCCATTTTTCGGCCAGCCTTGCCATGCCGGCAGGGGTCTTCCCGGTCAGCTGCTTGATTTCTTCCAGCCCCCATTCTCCCCAGGCGGTGCCGGGAGCCAGCAGCCCCAGCGGTGAAAGGATGATCAAGCCGATGATCCCCCACCAGAGTTTGCTGAAACCTGTCATCGGCTGCGCCGATCCTGCTATATCCAGCAGGGCGGTGTCGCTTGCCTGCAGGAAGCGTACAAGCAGGGCTGTAACGATCGCCTCCACCGGTCCGGCTACGAGCAGGTGGGCAAAAGCCATAGCAGGTATGGCCTTGCTGAGCGGGTAGGGGCAGTAGAGGGGGGTTCCACCAGCTGTATGGAAGAGCGCAGGCTGGAGACCGAACTCAAAGGCGGCGAACAGCGCTGCCAGGTTAATGCCCACATAGCCTCCGACAAGGCCTCCGATCCAGCGCCTGGAGGATGTCAATTCCGATTTGCCGGCGATCAATTGGTAGATGTAATAGGCTGAAAATGGCAGAATAAAGGCCATGTTAAAACAGTTCGCCCCAAACGCCCAGATGCCGCCGTCACCGAACAGCAATGCCTGGATCGCCAGGGCGATGGTAATACAGATGCTGGCCGCCCATGGCCCCAGCACGATGGAGAGGATCGCCCCACCGACTGCGTGCCCGGTTGTACCGTCAGGGATGGGGACGTTGAACATCATGATGACAAATGTGAAGGCAGCCCCGATCATCATCAGGGGCACATAGCGCGTGCTCAGCGCCTGTTTTACCTTTTTCACAGCCGTCGCCCAGACAGGCAGCATGGCTACATACATTACCGTGCAGGTCTGCGGGCTCAGGTAACCGTCAGGAATATGCATAATGCCGACCTCCTTTATGGATCTCTTCTGGCAAGGTAAAGCCTGCCGGCCTTCATGACCGTATTAATCCGGTATTCTTAAAAAGTAAAACAGCACCTTCATGGTGTTTGTGATCTGGTTTAGCCGTTCCGCCCTTCTGATGCTCACCTCCTGTTGCGCCTGCGAATTGCCTGAGATAGCCTAAAAAAGAAAATACCACGGCTCTTCCCACTTCTGTGAGACCTGGAACCTCCGTGGTTCGCATTCGCGTTACCTGTAATTCTTAATAGCGATTCGACATAAAAGGCCTGATTCCTTCTTCCGGGTTCTTCCGGGCATGAATAATTTATCGTCAATCCGGTGTCAGCTTTTAAAGCCTTTGTAATCTCCATCTGGTCGTAAACCCCTTTGCCCAGCAGGTGAATAAATAAACAGGATATCACCTGACGTGGACCCTGCCTAAAGTGGATGGCATCCCTCCATAGGTAAGGGCGAAGTTTCGGCATTCGGCAGCGGGGCTGCCGCCCAAACTTGCGGCTGGACGGGTTCCTGGATTCCCGGATGCCGGACGGGAACATCATCCCGTCTCCTCCCGAAGAACCTCCCGCAAGGGAGGACAGGCTTTCGCAAAAATTTTGAAAAAAGGGTTACCTAACATGGAGGCTTCGTGCATCCATGTTAGGCGGAAAGAGGGAAGGAAAGCTCACTGCCAGGTTTTGCCGGAACCCGGCTTTTCGGGAGGTGTATGCCATGTGGCTGTGGTTATAAAAAAACCACGAAGCCATCCCGCTTCTGCGGGGTCAGGACCTTCGTGGTTCTGTAATGCATCTCTTTCATTGCTTCAGCTTATACGATTATATTATATACAGAAGCAGAGATTCCTGCAAGCATGAATTTTAATAAAAAGGTGATAATAGAGCCCCAGCATCACCAGCCGAATTTCGGGCCGCGCCGCTTTTTGAGCGAAACTCAAAAAAAATCCGGCACAAACCCACCGGTATAAACATAAAGGAGAAGAGACAACAGATTAAACAAAAAGCTCCAGCCCCGAAAGAGAGGCTGGAGGCAATAGCAACACTACACTTGGCATTACCCTCTTCCTGGGAAGGTTAAAGATGCCTTGCAACCCGGGCAGGTCTCCTGACTTGTGGATCATTGCTGATCTGCGGCCTTCCCAGAAATGTTATCCAGTGGCACTCTTGCAGAAAGCATCCCCACTCACAGTGGCCGGACCGTCCAGGATTTTCACCTGGTTCCCTTTGAACCTTTGCTCCGCAAAGGAACCCGGGCCAAACGGTATTCAGTTGATGTTAATATACCATACTCTTTGATAATTTGTCTATCGTTTTATTTCAGAGGATGCTGTCAAGTAAAAGTAGGTTGTTCCCTGTAACCACCAAAGCAACTCAGCCAGATTAAATTTTAGAAACTAAACATGAATCATAAAGATTAAAAACATACGGTTGGCGGCCTTGACTGCTAC
>CADDZA010000113.1 GCA_902812435.1 Clostridia bacterium | reverse complement strand
CTTCTCCATAAATCCCGCAGGCAAACAAAACGCCTAGTAACACGCCTCTGAAAACGTATTCCCTGAATTCCGTGTCCCATGCGGCTTGCGGCCTTCTGTTTGTCTATGGGCTGTCGAACTCCGGACCCGGTGGTCGGGGCCGAGCACGATCCGTACTAGATGAGGGATGATCAGCCCCACGAAGCCCACGGTCCCGGCGAGGGCCACCGCCACCCCGGTGATCAGGGTCGAGATCAGGAGAATGATTCCCTTGGTCCATTCCACCGGCAGCCCCAACTGCCCTGCGGTTTCATCCCCGAAGGTCAGGATGTTGAGGTCCCTCCCGTAAAGGCACATGGCCAGAATACCTATCACCAGGAGCGGGATGGTATAGACGAAGTACTCGCTCCCCCGCAGAGTGAGGTTTCCCATCAGCCAGAATACGATCTGCTGCAAATTCTGCCCCGCCACCGTGAGCAGGTAGGAGAGGACCGCCGACATAAAGGAGTTCATGATCACCCCGGAAAGGATCAGGGTTTCCACCCCCAGGTAGCCGTTCACCCGGGCTATGCGGTAAACCGCAAGCGCAGTGATCAGCGCCCCTACGAATGCCGCCAGTGGGAGGCCGGCGTTCCCCAGAAAGGTTCCGTGGCGGAAGATGATGATCATGACCGCCGCTCCCACCGAAGCACCGGCGGAAACACCGATGGTATAAGGTTCGGCCAGGGGGTTGCGGAGCAGGCCCTGCAGGGCGGCTCCTGCCACAGCCAGGGCGGCCCCCACAAAAAAGGCGAGCAGCACCCGCGGGAAGCGGATCTGCATGATGATGATGTCAATCTGTTGGTCTTGATGAGCCCCCGCCAGATGGGAAAGGCCGGGCAGGTGCGATGTCATCACCCTGAAGGCGGTCAATGGGGAAATGTCCGCGCTGCCGGTGGCGACACCGCAAGCAACCGTCAGGAGCAGCGCCCCCAGCAATAAGACGATTAGGAAAAATCCCCGGACAAACCATTTTCTGTTCATGGGTCAACCGCTACTTGAAGAGTTCGGGGTAGAGCGCCCCGGCGATGGCCTTTACGGCCTGCGCCGAGCGGGGACCCGGCCTGTTGATCATATTGGGATCCAAATTGTTGATAATGCGCCCACCACGAACGGCTTTAATGCTGCTCCAGCCGGGGCGCTTCTGGATAATCTTTTCAACGTCGAGGTAGTAGCTGTCGGGGGCCAGGATGACATCCGGGTTCTTCTCCGCCACACTTTCCATGCTGTACATCTGCTAACCCTTGATGTCCCCGGCGATATTGACACCACCGGCTAGGTTCAGCAGCTCATCGATAAATGTCTGGCTCCCGGCGGTGTAAAGGGGAGACAAGATAAAGGGGCGGCATCCCGGGAAAAGGTAGGGGAGCGCTTGCCGGCAAGGCTCCGGGAGCGCTTCAACGAATTCCGCCTCTGGCGGAACTAGGGCCGCGTCTACTGGAAGGGCTCCCATTACGAGGTACATGAAGCGCTTTCTCGGGCAGCTCCTTAGCGGGGAGGTTGATGAATAAAAAAGGCCGCATCCCTCCTGTTTTTTAGAGTGCGGCCAGCCCTGCTCTCTGGCAGGGAAAAAGCTTTGTGCGGATCATTTCAGCTTAAAGGTTGCGAATAACTGCACCAGAAGAACTCCCAACAAGACAAAGAGAATTCCCAGAGTACCCCACAAGAGAATGCTGCTGAGCGTCGTGTTTTCCACAGCCCTTCCCTCCCCCCCTTTTTGCTAGCACCGAGAGATGTTATTGTTTTTACTAGCTTCTACGTATTTTATTTTGCAAAAAGTATGCCAGAATATGCTTGGGGGTCCGGAGCCGAGGGGAGGTTTTTTTAAAGAAAATACGGAACAAAAAACAGGTGCAAAAAGTTTCTTGGGAGCAGGGTTTCACCTAGTGTTTCGCTTTGTTTAAATTTGAAATCTATCCGGGCAGAATTGTGTTTCATTTTGAAACACTAAAGATTACAGGTTGTCGGTGCATTTTTTCAGGCGGCGCCAGAGGGTGGTCCGGCTCACTCCCAGGATCTGGGCGGCCCTCTTTTTGTTCCCGTGCACCGAGGCCAGCACATCGCGAATTGCCTGCTCTTCGAGGCAGGCAAGGGTCTGCGCAGGGTTGCCCTCGGCGGGTAAAGCTCTGAGAGGAAAAGCAGGGCGGGCTGGCGAAGCGTGAAGGCACTCTGCGACAAGGTCGGCGGGAATCGGGTCCTCGTCCGTCAGGATGACGAGGCGCTCCATGATGTTCCGGAGTTCTCTGATGTTACCGGGCCAGGGGTATGAAATTAGAAGCTCCATTCCCCTGGGTTCGATCCCCTTCAGGTTTTTGTCGAACTTTTTGTTGAAGACCTGTAGGAAGTTCTCTGCCAGCACGGGGATGTCTTCCATCCGCTCGCGCAAAGGGGGGATGATCAGGGTGAGGACGTTGATGCGGTAGTAAAGGTCTGCCCGGAAGCGGTTCTCTTCCACCATTTTCCGGAGGTCGCGGTTGGTGGCGGCGATTACCCGGATGTCCACGGGAATCACCCGGTCGTCCCCCAGGCGCATCACCTCATGCTCCTGGAGGACCCGTAAGAGTCTCGTCTGCAGGCGTTCTGACATTTCGCTGATTTCATCCAGGAAGATCGTCCCTCCATGCGCCAGTTCGAAGAGGCCCTGCTTCCCCCCCTTTTTTGCACCGGTGAAGGCACCTTCGGCGTACCCGAAGAGTTCGCTCTCCAGCAGGTTTTCCGGGACTGCGGCGCAATTCACGGCAATGAAGGGCCCCTCCCGCCGCGGGCTCACGTTATGCATGGCGTGGGCGAAATATTCTTTTCCTACTCCGGTCTCCCCGCAGATCAGGACGGTGGCATCCACCCTTCCAAAGCGCTTGGCTCTTTCCACGACAGCCTTTGTGCGCGGGCTGGGGCCCAGGATGTCGGCGAAGCGGTATTTGGCCACGTGGCCCCGGTCCCGCAAACTTCTTCGCACCTTCTGGTCGAGCATCTGGAGGCTGCTGATCTCCTGGAAGGTGGTTACGGCGCCGGTGACTCTGGTGTTGACGATGATCGGCATTACGTTGACGGCCACCCGCGTTCCGTTTTTCAGGATCTCCACTTCACCGATTTCCGTTTTTCCCGATGCAATTGCCTTTTCCAGGCGTGCTCCAAGCGGGATTGAGGCGGCAGGCTGGCCAATCACCTCGGCGTGGTTGAGGCCGAGAATCCGCTCTGCCATCGGGTTGAGAGCCGAGATTTTACCCTGGGCGTCCACGGCGATGATCCCGTTGTCTACGAAGTTGATGATCGTTCTGATTTCTTCTGCCTGCGCCTTTTCCCGGCTGCGGACGGCAAACACCTTCCTGGCCTCCTGGAGGGCCTGGGCGATCGCCTCCTGTCCGCAAAGAATGAGCACGGTTTGCAGGCCGCGGGCTGCTGCGCTGGGAAGGACGCAGATGTTGCCGATGACCACATCAACCCCATGCCTGACCAGAATGTCAATCCCCTGATCGATCTGGTCGAAGGTCTGCAGAGGGACCCTGATAATTTCCAGGCCGAGGATTTCTTCGAGGGTGGCGGCACCCCGGATCATCTCGGGAAGGTCGAGGATTCCCACCTTTCTGCCCTTCGCCTGCGCCTCCAGCCGCCCGCAGGAGGTCGTACCCTGTGGGGATGATCTCCACAACGGGGACAGGAAGGTTCTCCCGCGCGATCAGCCAGCCTGTGGCTCCCTGGCTGACGATCACTGCTGCACCCTCTTTCAGGGCCTGGCGGGCGAGGTGGACCCCCTCTTCTAATTTCCCGAATTTGATTTCCAGGATTATCCCCAGTTCCAGGGCAATCTCGCTGGCGAGGGCGGCGAGCTTCCGGTAAGGGGCGATCAGAAAAATGCCGTCCATGCTTCCCCCCTGGGAATCATTGCGCTCCCCTTTTTATTTTACTCCTGCCGGAACCTTCCTGCAAACTGCATTGGCAATCTATAGCCAGCGCTTGCGGCGGAAGAAGACGAGCATTCCGGCACTGATTAAGAGTATCACCCCCCAGCACCGCAGGGTAGCCGTAGGGGGAGCGCAGCTCGGGCATGTAGTGAAAGTTCATTCCGTAGATCCCCGCAACCACCGAAAGGGGCATCATGATGATGATGGTAATGATGGTGAGGATCTTCATGATTTCGTTCATGCGGTTGGAGATGCTTGTGAGGTAGACCTCGAGAGTGGCAGCCAGCAGGTAGTGATAGTTGTCGACCAAGCGGAGCAGGTGATCGTAGACGTCCATCAGGTAAATGTGGTCCTTTGAGGTAGGGCGGGGGCTGTGAATTAAAGTATTGAGAGCTTCCCTCTGGGCTTTCAGTCCCCTTTTCATCGGGGTTAGGAGTGCAACAGGATAACGTCAACACTTGACCACGCTTCCATCAGGACTTTCAGTCCCCTTTTCATCGGGGTTAGGAGTGCAACAG
>CADDZA010000112.1 GCA_902812435.1 Clostridia bacterium | reverse complement strand
AGCCGCACTCTTTTCTAACATATCACCGTTTCCCGCAGGAACTGTAGTGATGCTTAACACCGGAGAGATCGGCCAGGTCGTGAGAACGGATAAAAACGCTCCGGAAAAACCGGTGGTAAAAATACTTTTTGATAGTGATAAAAATCAATTACCTGAGCCCTTTGAAATTGACATCTCCGGTGAGCCTTCTATGTCGATTACGAAAACTCTTACTGAAGAGGAAATTTCCAAACTGGTTAAAGAATCGGCCAATACAAAAGGCTAATATGGACTATCGAACTCTTTTATGCCTTAGTCTCGGCAAAAACATTCCGCAGGCCTGTTTTTCCGGGAAACTCCTCTTGAGTATTTCTTGCAATCCTTGGTTACCCTGCGTCCTCAAAATCTCCATTACGTGTATTCTCTCGGGAACTCTTTTGTATAGCTTTCCGTACTTCTCGATTCCCTGAACGCAGCCGAAACGATTTTCTTCTTTTCCCTGAATCTCAATAAAGAACCGGCAGTCAGCGCAGCGTTTCATATCCTTTTCTCTGGCTTCCGGTAATATGATGCGGTGGCCGTGCCAGATGTTGTTATAGTCGGCCATTTGTATGAAACCCCTTCCCGCAACAGAACATTTGTTCTTATTATACCTCGTCTGAACCGGTGTTGGGAAGAAGGAACGGTAAATAAAGGCCAAAGCCTGCAGGGCGCACTCCAAAGGTTGCCAACAGGTTGGCAAGGAAATTCTGTGTAAGAGTGCCCGCGTTAATTTTTGTATACCGCCAGGTCATTCCAGAATTCTGGAAAGCCCATGCCCAGGCGCCAGATTGAAACTCCGGCCAGCCCCTGGTTTGTTGTCAGATCCAGCTTGGCCTTCAGGCTGTAACGGTTTTCGTACCAGACCTGGTGAACGGCCCCGTTTTCATCGTTGTAAGTGAAATGGGGCAGGCAGGCGATGGGGTCCCACTGCACCTTAACATTCCGGGAGGCGGCAAGGTTTTCAGCTTCCTGGTAGCTCAAGGATTTGGCGGGCTGTCCCTCCGGCCAGTCATAGCCGTAAATACCGAGCCCCAGAATGATCTTGCCTGCCGGAACCTGCTGTTTGGCATAGGAAAGTACCCGGCCGACCCAATCAAGGGGTGCGATGGGACCTGGGGGTCCCGTCCGGTAGTGCTGGTCATAGGCCATAATCACTATCTGGTCGGCGTACCTGGCAATTTCGCCGTAATCGTAGGCGGCAAGCCATGACACCTCCCGTTCCTTGGCGGGCACCGCCACCATCAGGCCGATTTGAGATTGCTTCAATGCCTGGGAAAGCTCTGCTAAAAAGGTGTTATAGGCATCCCTGTCTTCGGGGGCAACGGACTCGAAGTCCAGGTTGACGGCCTGAAATTTTTCCCTGCGCACAAGATCGACAATACTTCCTATTAAGCTGCTGCGTGCCTCCTTACTGTTCAGCAGAACATGGAGTTTCTGCCGGTCAAACAGAGCGACACCTGCCTGGGTCCTCAAGTTGCTCTTCTGGGCGGCTTCCACCGCACGCCGGGAATTTTGGATTTCGTATGCCTGTGTCAGGCTTCCGGTTTCATCAGCCCTGTACCAGTGAAAGGCCACGTCGGTCAGGTTGCCGTGCTGTGCCAGCATCTCGTCATAGGCCCCAACGAAGTAATAGCCCAGGACTATCTTCTGCCCGCCGTTCTTCAGTTCGATCAAAACCATGCTTCTTGAAGCATCCCAGTTGACGGTGGCACCGAAGGTTTCGCTCAGGAAGCGCAATGGAACCAGGGTACGTCCCGATTTTAAGATGGGTGCAACATCCAGCCGGTACAGTTTACCGTTGACATAGATGTTATAACTGTAAGGCTGCAAAACGACCGTTTGAGAACCCCGTGTAACGGTAACCTTGCGGGTTGACTGCTCAAAAGTCACCACCGCGCCAAAGGCTGGTGATTCGGCGATAAACCGTATCGGCACCAGAACGCGCCCGTTGACATTTACCGGCTGGACATCCGGGAAATATACCCTTTGCCCGTTGAGGGTCACCCCCGGAGTGGCCGGCTGTGCTCCGGCAGGTTGTGCAACAGTAATGACGCAGCATAAGGCAAACACGACTACAAGAAAAAAGCCGATCTTTTTCCTCCAGTTCATTCTCCGGTTTCCTCCAATTCTCCAATTTCTCTCATGCGCCTTCCGGTTTAATCGAGATGCAGTTTTTATTTTATTACGAGGCATGGATTAGAACTCTTACAAAATAGGAACTTGGGTCCAGGTCTCCATTTATTGAAAATATCCGGACTATAATAATACCTCTTAGACCCTTCATCTTTTACGTTATACCTTCGGCGACTTAACCACTGGATACGACTGGTGAACGGAAGGTTTTACTGGATTTTTGTCGAAATGTGTTTTTAGCTCACATTAATTATCAAAATATGTCACGGTGTGTTAATACCGTAACCCGTTTGAGGGGATGATCCTTGTGACTGACTTAATTACCATTAAGGGACTTCGTAACGGTGTTACATTGATCCTGAATGATTCCGAACCTGATTTCCAGGAAATACTTAATCAACTAAAAGCGAAATTATCTGCTACGAGTTTCTTGAAGAATACATTTGTTAACGTCGATATCGGCGCAAGGGAAGCTTTGTCTGCCGGGCAACTGGCTTCTTTAAAAGAAATTTTATCGGCAAGGAATATTCAACTCAAGAATGTTATTTTAAATGGGCAAAAGCCTGATGAGGTTCTGAAAGCAAAAAAATTACCTCCCCAAAGATTGGAAACGGAAAGAAGTAAAACTTTAATGGTTAATAGAACGATTAGGTCCGGCCAGAGCCTTTACTATCCGGGAAGTATTGTCCTTATGGGAGATGTCCATCCGGGGGGAGAGATATCTGCCCGGGAAAACATCATTGTTTGGGGGGCGCTCAGGGGAGTGGCTCATGCCGGAAAGGGAGGCAATGACAGGGCCTTTATCATTGCACTTCAGCTCGCTCCATCTCAATTGCGGATTGCCCATTACCTTGCCTGTTCACCAGAACAATACCCGGTGTTGCCTCAGAAGGCTGAGATTGCTTATGTCATAGATAAGAGGATTATCATTGAGGAATACAACTCCAACAGAAACATGCCGGTAAATATCACATGCATTGATAAGTAGATCTAGACCTGTAACATCATTATTTTCAGGGCTGGTCCGCGTCTGAGCGCATATATCTTTCTCAAGAATACCGAAAATGAAGGGCCCTGATTCTTCCACCAAAAGGTCAAAACATAACCACACCAAAAGGATGTATCGAAGGAAATCTTTAAGCCATCATTTTTGACATCGGTGGTGTCACCTTCGGGAGATGAGCTTTTGGGGAAACGTAATACTGCATGATTTGAATTTAAGCGGTAAAGATACCTTGAACCAATAGGTTGGAGAATTTCTGAGCAAAAACAGGAAATTTAGGACAGGATACGCTGTTTTATAACAGGATAAGGGCAAGACAGCACCGATCTTTATTTTTCATAAAATTTAACCAAAATTTTGGGTATTTAAGAAGGAGTTAAGTTTATTATGTCAAAAATAGCAATAATCCTGAGAAGTTATGAGGTTATAAGGAGGCGTTCAAAATGTCATATAATGGAAGAAATAACATTAAAACCCTGGGGGGGGGGGTATTATTTGACAACCTAACCAGGAAAAGGAAAAAGCGTATCTTTTTGCATATAAGTTTATTATCCCCTCCATTTATTCTTGTGCCTACCTGACTCTTTCCTGAATTTCCACCGCTGTTGGGCTAAAGAAATTTTCCTTCTAAAACATTAAATTCAATAAAGCTTATACCTGCATGAAAAGGATGAAGGTGTGACTTAGCAGACGGGTTTCGCAGTTCAGCGTAACCCAACAACGACATGCCGCGCCGGATAAGCTTCGTTGCCATCTGTGCCGGAATCGAAGCTGTACCCCCGGGAGACAGGGGGTGAGCGGGTGGCGTTAGTGTGGGCAAAAGGAGGGGGACAAGCATGAGAAGAGTCGGCATTAATTTTCTCAGACCCGGGATGAGAGTTGCACGCTCCATTAATGACAGCAGCGGTCGCTTGCTTTTGGCCACCGGTATAACACTGACGAAAAACTTTATTAAGCGCCTGTCCGAAATAGGTATCGGCTCCCTGTATATTGAAGACGATGTCTTCAGCAGTGATGTTGACGTAAGCGAAATTGTATCGCAAAGCACCCGCATGGAATCGGTAAAACTCTTGAAAGAAACCTATCACCATGTTAAAAGTCAAAGATATATTGACACCCGAACGGTCCAAGAAGCAGTGAACGACCTCATCGACGAAATCCTGGGAAACTACGGCACACTGATCAATTTCTATGAAATCAGAACTTACGATGATTACACCTTCAACCACTCAGTAGATGTCTGCATACTGTCCATCTTGACCGGCATTACCTTGGGGTACAACCGGCTGAAACTGAGAGAGTTAGGTATCGGCGCC
>CADDZA010000111.1 GCA_902812435.1 Clostridia bacterium | reverse complement strand
CCAGGGAGGGGATGGTTTGGTCCTGTTCAATCTGGCTGATGAGACCGGGTGAGACTCCGGCTTTCTCGGCTAAATCGGTGACCGTGATCCCTTTTTCCTCCCTCACCTTTCGGAGCCGCGTTCCAAGGGTAACGCTGTCGCTGATTCTTTCCAGGAAGTAGCGGATGGTTACACCCAGGCTGTCGGCCAGTTTTTCCAGTGTATCCATGTCCGGATGCAGGGTACCCTGTTCAATTGCCTCGATTTGTTCGGCGGTGATGCCGCTCAGTTCGGCCAGGTCCTCGATGGATAGGCTCCTTCCTTCCCTGATAAACTTAAGTTTTTTTGCTGTGGTATTTTCATCGGTATCCGCCACCAGGTAGCTGACCGGAACATTGAGCGCTTGGGCGATCTTTTTCAGGGTTGGCAGGGAGGGTTTCTTGGTTCCCCTTTCAAGAGCGCTTAAAAACGAGTAGGACAGGTTCACCATCGGAGCCAGCTCCTTGAGGGTCAACCCTCTTTCCTCCCGGAATTGTTTTATCTTGTGCCCTACGGCGTTAAAGGAACCCTTTTTCATGCTCCTGCTCCTTTAGTAATGGTGCAATAATAATATCCTGAACCAATTATCGCGTATTGATTGGAACCGGGCAAGATGCCGCGAACCTGCAGGGAAAATAAGGGTATAAGCAGAAAGAGTATAAAAAACGGGAACGGGGGCTTGTCTGTTGCCGCCTGTTGTCTGGATTACAATCGCTTTTGCACTGGGAATCGGCCTGGCCTCGGCCGGTGATCTGGTGACGCCTCCGGCAGCCCTGGCCGCCGCCCTGGTGGTTCTGCTCGGCACAACCCTGTCTTTCTGGCGGGGACGGAGGGAAACCCCTCTCTTCCTGCTTTTATGTTTTAGTATCCTGGGGTACGCCTGGGGAGAATTCGGCGAAAAGCCCTTTCCCTCCGCTTTGCGGCCCTTCCTCGGTCATTACGTGGAACTGGCGGGAACGCTTGATCGGCTTCCTGTCGAATATCCCAACCGGATCCTTTACACCCTGGATGATCCCGCTGTTAAACTGGGCGGGGATTCCTGGCGCGGCTCCGGTAAGATTCAGGTTGTGGTTTACGCCGGTTCCAAAGGAATGCCGGTGGATGGGGGGAAGGCCGGAAGAACCCCGGCGGCGCGGGTTTACCCGGGGCGGCGCCTTCTGGCGAAGGGAAGGTTGGACCTGGCGCCCCTTCCTGCCAACCCGGGGGATTTCAATTACAGGGCCTACCTGGAGCGCAAGGGCATCATCGCTGTATTAACAGCGGATGATGTCCCAACCGTATTAGAGCAAGAACAGGACGCCCGTTATTTGCCGGTGCAGCTGCTGGCGTCAGCGCGGCTGAGGATTGAGGATGGCATTGACAGGGCGGTTTCCCCTGAGCAGGCAATACTGCTCAAGGGGTTTCTACTGGGGTCAACGGAGGGGATCACCCCCGAAGACCGCGATATCTACCAGCGTACCGGCGTCATGCACCTCTTTGCCGTATCGGGGCTTAACGTGGGTTTCGTTCTTTTGTTGTTCTTTGCCGGCGCCCGTTTCCTGCGTCTGCGGCGGCTACCCACCTTTCTGCTCGTCACAGGGGGGCTCTGGGGTTACGCCGCGCTCACAGGTTTTCCCGCATCGGTCACGAGGGCGGCGGTGATGGGGACGGTTGGGTTGGGGGCCTACCTGTGGCAGCAGCGGCAGAACCCCCTCAACTCACTGAGCGTGGCTGCCCTGGCAATCCTGGTGGTCGATCCCAGCGCCCTTTTGGACCCGGGGTTCCAGCTTTCCTTTGCAGCCACCTGGGGGATCGTCTACCTGGCACGGCCGCTTGGCTTTTCATTGCCTTTTTTGGAGGGGCACCCGCTCCTGGAAGGCTGCCGGGATGTGATCACCGTCTCCCTGGCAGCCCAACTGGCGGTGCTTCCCTTATGCGCCCTTAACTTCCAGCAGATACCCGTGCTGGGTCTCCTGGCCAATATCCTGGTGGTTCCCCTGGCGGGCCTGGTGGTTAACCTGGGGCTGGCGGGGATGCTGCTTACACTGCTGCATCCCGTCCTTGGCGATCCCTTTTATGTCTCCTCGGGGGCGCTGACTATCATCATCCAGGGGCTGCTCAGACCGCTGGCCGCGCTCCCGGAAATCAGCCTGGCCGCACCGCCACCACCCTTGTGGCTGGTCACCGGGTGGTTTCTGTTGCTGGGGCTTTTCGGCCGGAGCATCCGCGGCGGGAGAGATGTCGCCTTTCCTCATTTCCGTTTCAGGCCCTTTGCACGCCGCCGGCTTATGCCTTCGCTGATCGGCCTGGCCTGTCTTTTGGCAATCATGTATTCGGGCTGCGGGATCTGGCCGGTGCTCGGATCACACCGCCTCAGGGTGACCTTTTTAAGCGTAGGGCAGGGGGATGCCATTCTGGTGGAGTTTCCGAACGGCCGCAGCATGCTGGTGGATGCCGGGGGCAAGCCGGAGTTCAGCCGCTCGTCCTTTGACCCGGGGCGGCAAATAGTCGTCCCTTACCTTACCCGTTCCGGCATTCGCAGGCTGGACCTGGTGGTGAACTCACACCCGCACGAAGACCACCTCGGGGGTGTCCCCGCAGTCCTTGCCGGCATGCCGGTGGGGAACCTCGTGATGCCTCCCGTGCGGCACCCGACCCCTCTTATGTTACAGGTAGAAAGGCTGGCTGGTGAGAAGAGAATAGCCGTGCACACGGTTCATGCCGGGGCGTCATTGAGGCTTGACCCAAGGGTGAAAATTGATGTGCTCAATCCTCCTGCGCGCCTCTATTCGGGCACGAGGAGTGACCTGAACAACAACTCCCTTGTGCTGCTTTTGAAATACGGTGATATATCCTTCCTCCTGACGGGGGATGCGGAAAGGGATGCCCTCGACGACATTGCAGCCGGTGCATTCCCGGTAAACACGCAGGTTAACGTGGTGAAGGCGCCTCACCACGGCAGCCGCACGGGTATCAGCCCGGCACTGGCCGATCGCCTGCATCCACAGTTTGTGGTGATCAGCGTCGGCCACAACTCCTTTGGGCATCCCGATCCAAAAACGGTGGAATTCTGGCGGGAAGATGGGGCCCTGGTCCTTCGCACGGACTAGGCCGGGGCAGTCATCTTTGAAACCGACGGCAGGGAACTCCGGCTTAAAACTTCCGCTCAGTCGCCAAAGCTGATCCCGATGGCGCGGGCAGCTTGAACCAGCTGCCCCTCAGGTGGGACGTGGGACGGGCGTTTAATCGCCTGAGCTATTGGTACTGCGGTGGTCGTCAGGCCTCTCAGGGCGACCATATAACCGGCCTTTCTCTTGAGGGCCAGCTCCGCTGCCGCCACTCCAAACCGCGTGGCCAAAACCCTGTCATAGGATGTGGGGGAGCCGCCACGCTGGATGTGCCCCAAAACCGTAACCCGAGTTTCGATTCCTGTCGCCTTCTCAATAAGATTTCCTACCACCTGCCCGATTCCACCCAGCCGGACGGGATCGCCGCTGTCTTTGATGGTTTCCCTGACGACCCGTTTCCCCGAGGGATCTGGCGTTCCTTCGGCAACGACGATGATGCTGAACATCTTTCCCTCCTCCCGCCGGGCCCTGATCTTGGCAACCACCTTGTCCAGATCCCAGGGGATTTCAGGGATCAGGATCACGTCTGCTCCTCCCGCAATCCCGCTCCAAAGGGCAATCCACCCGGCGTAACGCCCCATCACCTCCAGCACCATCACCCGGTGGTGCGATTCCGCCGTTGTATGCAGCTTGTCCAGCGCTTCCGTAGCCGTGGTGACGGCCGTGTCGAAGCCAAAGGTCCGGTCCGTGGCGGCCAGGTCGTTGTCAATGGTCTTGGGAACACCGACGATGCAGGCTCCTTTACCGACCAGTTCCCGGGCGATAGAAAGGGTGCCGTCTCCGCCGATGGCGATGAGGCAGTCCAGTTTCAGGTCGTGCAGGTTCTGTAATAGAACATCCGAAACGTCACGGTATTCCTTTTCACCTTCTTCGGTCACTATGGGATAGTGAAAGGGGTTGTCCCTGTTGTTCGTGCCAAGGATTGTTCCTCCGCGGTGCAGCAGGCCCGATATGGCCGGTTTATCGATCGGTATCCAGTCTTTTTCAATCACCCCTCGGTAACCGTCTTTGAAGCCCACTACCTCTACGCCATGCGCGAAAAGGGTTTTCGCCGCCGCCCTGATCACTGCGTTAAGGCCGGGGGCATCTCCCCCTCCGGTCAGGATTCCAATGCGCATAAAAACCACCCTCTCTATAGCAAGTGCAATCTTACAGGATATTATAGCCTTTGGTGTAGTTTTCCTGCTTTGTCTTTAAATAATTACAATTATTCCGGGTAAGCTCCGGTGAATGCCGGTTCCACTTTGTTGCCGGGGAGCATAGTTTAGAAATAGGTTTATTACGAGCATTCCTGTAATGTTGTAGAGGAGGGTTGACCAACAAAAAGACCTCCTGGTACAAAGGTGTTAGCTAAAACAACCTAAAGTACTGGAGGTCAAGATCGATGAACAACAAGAATAAGCGA
>CADDZA010000110.1 GCA_902812435.1 Clostridia bacterium | reverse complement strand
TCAGATAAACATCCTTGCGTACGATCTTTTCGTTACCCATGAGCCCTCCTGCGGTTTGTGGGACGACCCGGACGTTAAAATTCGCGGTCTTGATACCTAACCGATCGAGAGTTGTCTGGGCTGCCCTGATTGCCTCCTCATCAGAGGGAATACTTTTATTCAGCTCTACATTTCCCCAAACCGCATAATCATGATATTCCCATTTTCCTGATTCTGCCTCTAACTCCAACTGTTTTTGACCATCACGAACAAGATACCGCTTCATGAGGGAATCATATTCTGCCGAACCTTGGAGCCCCAATTTCTGGGCCAGTTCCGTTGCATCATTCGGCGTAATCTGAGCTACTTTGTATTTATAAACAGGAGCCTGGTGGGGTAGACCGGTCAAAGGTGCTTCCAGTTTATAATCCACTTTGTCTGGAAGTGGTTGTCCTGCCCGTGGTATATAGAGATCGGGGTATCCCTGATTTGCTTTAATAAAACTTAGTAACCCTAATATACCAGCCATCAGGCAAAATAGTATATTTCGGCAATATCTCTTATAATCATTCATTATCGATTCCTCCTTTTTCCTTTTTAAGGTATTTTTTGACCATTATGGGGAATCACAACATTTGCAATCGTACTGTATTGATGGATTATTTATATACCAGTTTTCCGAACTTAAATATGTGTGGTAAGTCGTAATCGTATCATTTTGAGCGGCGGTATATCCAATTACTCGTGCTACAGAATCACCGCTCTCGCGCTGGGTTTGATAATATTGCGCAGCTTCAATAAAAGCGTTTTTAAAGGATTTTCCGCTTACTAATTTTTGCCCATAAAGAGTTCCTTCTCTACTATCCAGATACATTGTTGACGCGAAACCCATTCCTGCCTGATCTTCCCAAACGGGTCAAAAGACGGCACAAACGGGTTATATAGTGCACGAACGGGCTTTGCCTGTGTCTACGGAACCTGATGGTACTGTATATTAAGTTTTGCGCGGAAATCACCGGCCGCAGGCTGCACCCCAAGGAAACGGCAGCGGGTGGGGTCGGGCACATCGGGACCCGTGTACTGGCTCCCTTCCCCCAGGAACTCACGATAATCCGGCTTGCCCTGAGAAAAGAGAAAGTGCTTCCCGCCCGGCGTAAAGCATCCGGGGGGAGTGTACAGCTGGGTAGTGCTTATAAGATCCCGCTTCTGACCGGTTTCAAGGTTCAGGGTGACAAGCCATTCCACACGGGGGTCGGCCGGACTTGTCGTCCCCACCACGATCTTTTTGCCGTCGGGAGTCCAGGCGACGGAGGTGATGATCCGGTAAGCCACGTCTGGTGCAGCCGGATTGGTGAAAGGTGGGAGCATTTCCCTTTCGCGCCCACTCGAGAGGTCAAGCACGACGAGTGCTGTCCCTTCGCCTTTCTCATCCTTTTTCCCGGAGGCTACCTGCCGTCCATCCGGGGAAAGGGCGGGCCAGTGAAAGACCCCATCTTTGAGACGGCGCAAGGTAAATGCAGGTGCTTTTTCGGAGGAAAGAGGCTCGCTATTCCCCTCCGCCGGCTGTACCAGGTAAAGCGCCTTTTCGGTTGCAACGAGAAATTCCTCCCCCCTAGGGTGGGCGCTGAGGTAAGTAACGCGCTCTGGGAACCGCCTGCGGAAAAAACTTCTTTCTGCGTCTGATAATCGACGAGGATGACTTCCTGCTGTTCTGCCCCGCAATAGGCCACATGTTTTCCAGCCCAGGCGAAAAACCGCCGCGGGAAAAGGAGGTACTCTTGCCTTGCCTCCCCTCCGGAGGGCGTGAACTTAAAAAGCATCACTTCTTTGCCCCGGCTGTGGCGCAGCCGCCCGGTCCAGACTTCCCCCTCTTGCTCCTGGGTAACCAATACGTAACCAAACAACGGCGAGTAATCGTTTGCTTCTTTCAAAGCACCTAAAGTGCCGTTGCAGCCGGTGAGACCCCCGAGCATCATTATGACGAAAGAGGAGGCAAGAGCCAAGAATAAGATGGATATTAATCTTCTTGTCATTTCCTTATCCCTTCCTCTCCCAGGGCATAAATTACGAGGAAGGGGAGACCCTTGTTCCCCTTCCTCCCCTCACAGACGACGCAAGCAATCTTACACGTAATCTAGGGATCAAGCAAATACTTGTGACGGTGAGGTTCCTATCTCACGTCCTGAGATTGAAACACTTTCAAACTAGCAAAAATCAGGAGGATCAGGCAAATCAGTGTCAATGGCAGTGCCCGCTGGATATCGAGGAAACAGGGGAGCAGGGGGGCGCCTACAACACCGGCACCCTCGATATAATCATAATCAAATGCCGCAGGCAACAAGGAGAGCTGGGCAACTACAGGAAGCCAGTTATAAACCGCACTCCCGGCAAGATAACGGGCCACCATACATTCGAAGTAAGGATACCCGATGCCTGTGAGCACTCCAGCCAAGGTTCTCCTACTGGTAATTGCTATAAAGAAACCGAGGACACCCCAGAGGAGAGGCCCAATAACCGCCACAAGAATTTGAAACAGGATCTTTTCCCAGGGCGATGTCACGCCCTGCCCAAGGAGATCCGGGTACGACTGCTGGATCTTGGAAGTAGTATACCAGGCGGCAGCCAAACCGATTACAAGCGTGATACAAACTAGCACGAGCGTATACAGTGTCAAAAGTACCAGTTTCGCACCGATCAGGTCACGGCGCCGTGTATGTGTGAGGATGGCGGGCAGGGTGCGCCACGAGTACTCGCTACCCCCCAAATAGGCGCCGGTTATGACCATAAGGTGAGGGCCGGCGACGGACCAAACCGCAAGGGAGTAGTTTGTAGCCATTCTGGGGGAAACGACGGCAGCAATCTGCTGGGCTTCTCTCTTAAGAAGCGGGACTATCCCTTGCGGCGCCAAGACGAATCGGGCGACCAGGTGACGAATGTGTGCGAACGGATCGAAATAAGCCCACAGCAAAATCAGGATCCAGAGAGCCAAGAGGACCCAGGGCAAGGGAGCATAAAGGTATTTGATCAGTTCCCGTTGCAGGATATCTTTCATTCTACTTTTCCCTTCGTTCTTTCCCCTGAGGTTACCATGCGGTAGAAGTCTTCCAGCGAGGGAGGGTCGTAACGTAACTCGTAGATTGAAATACCGCAGCTGGCGAGAAGGTGCTCCATCTGTTCGAAAACAGAGGTGGTTCCCCGAACAACGATTGTGCCGTCTTCTACTACGTCGACGGTATGAATACCGCTGCGCACAAGGGCCTCCTGTGCCGCATGAACGTCTTGCGGTCGTAGCTTTATGATCCCCGGTATTTCATCTCGAAGTGTCAGCCATTCACCGAGACAAGTTAGATCTCCGTCTTTGAGCACCCACACATCATCGGCCAACTCTTCGAAGGCAGCTAATGCTTGGCCCGTTAGCAAGATGGTTTTCCCTTTTGCCTTGCGCTCCTTAAGGAGCATAATGAAAGCCTTGATCCCGTTCGGGTCGAGGCCGTTGGTTGGTTCATCGAGCACCCATAAGGGGGGATCGCGAAATGATATCGCTGCCAAAGTCAGCCGCCGCATCTGGCCGAAAGAATACGCCCCGGCTTTACGCCTGAGCAGGCCATGAGATATCCCCAACGATTCTAAGACACGATGTTGTTCGTCTTCCGGCAACCGAATTTCACCAGCCAGGAGGGAGAGATTATGTAAGCCGGAAAGGTGAGGATACACCTGGGGGTCCTCAAAAAGAACCCCCAGGTCAGGCATGGCTCCGGGTCGCCGCCCGTTCACCAGCAGTTCCCCTGCTGACGGCCGTGCAAGCCCGGCAATCAGGCGGACAAAGGTAGTTTTTCCCACCCCATTGGCTCCCAGAATAGCTACCGTACGTCCGACGGCGAGGTGAAAAGAGGTGTGGTTCAGTACGGTAACGCACCCGTACCTTTTAGTGAGATTTTCTGCTTTAATGCCGATATGGGATGGCAAATTCATGGGCTCCTCCTTAAAGTTTTAATTATAGTTACCCCACCCGTCCACTTGAGCTGTGATGTTGCTCACTAGGTTTGTGCCAATAGGCCCCCATGGTGTAGGTACGCCAAACGTAAGCGTGGCTACATGATGGGATTGTCCAAATCCGCCGTAGCCGCTGTAAAAGTAATCCCACCATTCGCTGGCGTCCGACCAAAAGTTCGGCGGAAAAGCCCAGAGTTCCTGCCATATTGCCCGGCCGAAATCGTAAAGATAACCATCACCCCACGTCCACTGCGTATAGGCCTCTTGAGTGGCTACTGTAGCGCCCACTAAGCTCTTGAAGATCTTCTTCTTACGTGCGCATCATCGACCCCTGGTCGCTGGTGCGTAAGAAAGGACCCTCCAGCTATGTTAATCAACTGTGCCAGGATATCCAGCCCTACAGCAAGACGGATGCGGCATCCTGGGACTGCATGATTGAACAAATTCAACCAGTCCTGCCCACTGACCGCCTGCAGGCGCCGGACATGCCTCCGCTATCTCTCTCAAAGCCCTGGCCTTGACGGGTGACAGAGCAAAGTCCACCATGAGCTCGTTCATGAAAGACGTCCAATCCCCGACGGAAGGGGGTACGCCCGGCTCTTCCAGCAGGGACAA
>CADDZA010000109.1 GCA_902812435.1 Clostridia bacterium | reverse complement strand
CGAGATCATGTACGAGGACGGGGAGCCTTTGACTCCCTATCAACACCTGATGTTCAAGCGACAGGATATCGAAAGCAAGAAGATGCAGGGGCCGGCCTGATTTCTGAAAAAAGCAGAAGGGTATAAGCTCCCGTTTTACTTGACATCTTTTAACGATTTTAAATTAGATACTGTAGTTTGAAAACATTCTTACAGATTTCAAGCAAGGAGGAAGTTTTGATGACAGAAGGAACATCAGCCAGGCTTTCAGTTTTGGATCGCTTCTTAACCCTTTGGATTTTTCTGGCAATGGCCGTAGGTGTTGGTAGCGGCTATCTCTTTCCCGGCATCGCCAAACTGCTTGACAGGTTATCAATCGGTACGACTTCCATCCCCATCGCCATAGGATTGATTGTCATGATGTACCCGCCGCTTGCAAAAGTTAAATATGAAGAACTGGGCAAAGTCTTTAAAAACACCAGGGTATTGGGGTTATCGCTGGTTCAGAACTGGATCGTCGGTCCCGTCCTGATGTTTATCCTGGCCATCGTTTTTTTGCGCGGGTACCCCGAGTATATGATCGGTCTTATTTTGATTGGTCTCGCCCGCTGCATCGCCATGGTCATCGTCTGGAACAGCCTGGCGCACGGGGATAATGAATACGCAGCCGCATTGGTGGCCTTTAACTCCCTCTTTCAGGTCTTTTTCTACTCGATCTATGCCTACTTTTTCATTACGCTGGTACCCCAGTGGCTTCATTTATCCAAGAACATTACCGTCATACATGTATCGATGGCCGAAGTCGCCAAAAGTGTTGCCGTCTATTTGGGGATTCCCTTCCTGGCAGGTTTGATTACCAGGTTTACCCTGATGCCGGCTAAAGGGAAAGACTGGTACGAGAAGCGTTTCATCCCGAAGATCAGCCCTGTAGCACTCATTGCACTGCTCTACACCATCATCATCATGTTTTCACTGAAGGGAAAATATATCGTAAACCTGCCCCTGGACGTTGTAAGAATCGCCATCCCGCTGTTGTTCTATTTTGTGATCATGTTCTTCGTATCCTTCTTCATCAGCCGGAGGGCAGGAATCGGTTACGCCCAGACCGCATCCCTCTCATTTACTGCTGCCAGCAATAACTTCGAGCTGGCCATCGCGGTGGCGGTAGCTGTATTCGGAATCAACTCGGGGCAGGCCTTTGCCGCCGTCATCGGCCCGCTGATCGAAGTGCCTGTGATGATCGGCCTTGTCAACGTGGCCCTGGCATTTTCACGTAAATACTTTACTCCTGAGGGAAGACCTGTAGCATAACCAGAATATGTAGACTTATTGTAGGAGGGGCAGGTTACTGTGCGGACACCTGCCCCTTCTGCCTACAGTTTGCTATTATAATATGATATCCGGTCAGGTCGCAGGATTCACGCTGGGATGGTGGGTCAGTGCGTGGTCTTTGTACGCTTTAATAAGCAACTACCGGCTCCCCAAACAGGCGCCAGAGTATGGCGGGAATAGTACAAGGGAATCCTGGCAGTTTAACCGGGCTTATTATTTAGGAGGTGATAGATAAATCAGTTAGAAAAATACAAAGATATAGGTTATGACATGAGGTTTAAGTATATAGTTCGAGCACGCTGATCCGGAGAGTTCCTATCACGTTTAAGGAGGCAATGGGCAATCCGTAATTCATACAGAGATTTTCCGTTTCAGGGAATGTCCGTAATCCCTGCTTACGGGCCTGCCAATGGAGAAAATGCGCCGGTGAATACATGCAGAGCATTGTTCGGCTTTTTCATTAATGCATATTTTAGCGGGGTAAAGGGCGTAATGTGCCCGGTATTTCATGGGGGTAGTATTGGGCATAACAACATTGGCGCCGCACTGGAGGGCTTTTTCCCTGCCGTCGGCGGGCCTCAGCGTAGCCAATGCGGTGGTGGCGGGGATATGGGAATCGCGCGTCACGATTCTGGTAAGGGCGATGACCTTTAATGTCATTTCCACGTCGCCGTTTGCACTGCCCGCAAGGGGCGTGTCATTATGGCATATATAAGGGCCGACTCCCACCATATCAAGGTCAAGCTCTTTGAATTTCAAGATGTCTTCCGCTATGTCCGCGATGGTCTGACCGGGCAAGCCTACCATTGTCCCGGATCCTACCTGGTAGCCGATTTCTCTGAGCCATTTCAGGCTCTCCATGCGCCTGTCGAAGCTGGAATCGGGGTGCAGTTTGTGATAAAGTGCCCGATTTGAAGTTTCAAAGCGCATTAAAAATCTGTCGGCGCCGGCTTCATACAGCCGCTTATACTCCTCCCGGGGCCGTTCTCCTATGCTGAGCGTGATTGCCACATCCGCACGGGCTTTAATGGATTTTATCAGGTACTCCAGCTTATCTACGGTATAACAGGGGTCTTCTCCCGACTGCAATACCACCGTTTTATATCCCAACTTTTGAGCGAGAACGGCCGTATCTACTATTTCATCCAGGTCCATCCGGTAACGCACCAGTTTTGTATTGTCCCTTCGGATTCCGCAGTACAGGCAGTTGTTCCTGCAGTGGTTGGAAAATTCGATAAGTCCCCTTAAATGGACTTCGTCTCTTACATATTTTTTTCTGATCTTATCCGCCATATTGTAAAGGGTTTCCAATTCCTGAGGGTTTTCCAGGGCGAGAAGGCGGCACAGGTCTTCCTTATTCAGTTCCTGCTCGCGCTCGATTTTTTCAAATAAGTAATCGATCATATTTTTTCTCCTTATTGTCAGAAAATTATTATTTCTTTAAGCTTATTAATTCTATGTGTTTTATTATAATTAAATTTATTGCAAGCCACAATGGTCAAGTCTGTTGTTGTGCGTAAAATCCCTCTGGCACCCATTGCCGGTGCGAAACTCATTCCTTACTGGCAGCAATCCTTTCAGAAGTTGCTGTTGGTAAATTACGCATCCTGGGGGTTTTTTCTTCGGTCCCAAACCCGCTAATCCTTGATATTAAAGGATCGATCTTCGAAAACATCGCTCTAAATGCCTCGGTGCTAACCGTGTTCGGTAAAACGTTTTTCCGGGTCTGTACAGGCGATCTCTTTAAGGGTGTTAGGAATTGAGGTGATGGGGAACTTGCGGAACACCTGGCTAATTCGGAAAAAGATGCTGTTTAACAGAAAACAGTCGTAATTGTTTTGAGGAGAGATACAAAATAATGTTTGAATGTATGGCGGTATATGATGGGTGTTTCCTGGTGACGAAGCCCGATACACCGGACCTGACGGAAGCGATGCGCGCCAGCGCCGACGGTCTCCCTGATGGGATCGGTGGCCTGCGCCTGCCTGTGGAGCATTTGCGGTAACCGGGAAAAGGCCCCCGAGATCACCGGTGGTGAACAGCGGTTGAGCTGGAAGTAGTAAAAAATTAAATGAGCCTGGTTAAACGGCTTAGACGGCGCTCTTTCTTTTTTAAAAGGGGAACCGCCTTAATTCCCGCGGTTATGGAGAATGCAGGCAGGGCTGCCTGCTGGTTTTTTGTTTAATGCGAGTGCCCCTGCATTCCGTGCGGCCCGCGGATCCGGCCGACGATATGCAGGACCTCAAGGTAATATTGAGCTTCACGGGACATATGGTCATCCAGAACCGGGAAAGTATTGATTTGCCCGGTGGGAACACTGCAGTGCACCAGGGCATTAAACAGACGGCGCAAAAAATCATCCCATTCACCGACAACCCTCCGGCTTCTGGCCAGGAGCCGGTCGAGCCCGCTTCCCGTCCGGTTGACCTCCAGGGCTTCGTTGTATACTTCGTGCAATCTGGCCGCATGTGACTTCGTTATTTGAACGAGTCTGTCCTGGACCTCGGGCCGGAAATAAAGGGCGAGGACATCGGCGTGTTCCATATTTTGCCTGAGCCAGAACAGGGATGCCTCCAGGGCAATTTCATCGATACGACCCGCCAGGTCCGGTATCAATAACCGGGGAACGGTCAGAGCCCGTTCCCGAGCATCCGGAATACCGATGGTTTCCTTGGCAGGGGTGGGTTCTCCCCGCACATAGTGCAGTTCTCCGAGAAAGAAATCGGCTTCACGCCTGACATGGTCGATTAAGTCGGCCGGAAGAATGGTGAGTATTCTGCATTCCCTGATCAGTGCGGTGACGTTCCGCTTGAAATCCCTCAAGCGGCCGACTACGATCAGACTGCGCTCGATCAGTTCCCCTATATTTTGTTCCGGCCGGACGGCCGTCAGGGATTCGGCTTCCGCTCGCAAAGGTGCGATCTCCTGAAAGAATCTGTCCGCTTCCCTAAACAGCCTTTCTTCTGTAGGGTCGAGGCCGTTTCTGATCAACCCCGCATGTTCCTGCATGATCCTGAGCCAGAACTGCATCTCTTGAAGGGCGGCGACGAGCTCCTTTCTGACTCCTCCCAGCAATACTTCATCCTGATCGGACACCGGGATCACTCCTTCTAAGTTTATAGCAGCTTATGCCGGCACCGCCGTAATTGTGATAAGCTGTTAAAGGTCTGGAGGGAGGGTAAGTCCGTAAGTAGCTGTAAAATAAGTGTGGGTAATCACCAGTAACCTCCAGGGAGAAAAGAAGGAGTTTTTCCTGGAGAAAAGAAGAAAACCTCCAATGCAATCCAGTCAAAATCACAAAGGAGGTTTCTTCTG
>CADDZA010000108.1 GCA_902812435.1 Clostridia bacterium | reverse complement strand
CACGGGGGCTGAGCATGACGGCTCATGCCGGCAGATTATACAGCTCGCCCTTCGACATCGCAGGCATGGAGGTGGTGGCGCGCCGGCTGGTTCAGGCCATTTTAAATAGGGAAAAGGTGCTCGTATTTGGAGACTATGATTGTGATGGGATCTGTGCTGCCTATATAATGAGCGATTTTCTGAACCAGTGCGGGGCACGGGCTTCTGTCCTGTTCCCCCTGCGCCAGGATGGCTACGGAATCCGTTCCGAGCAAGTGTACCGGGCCTGGGAAAAAAAATACACCTTGATTGTTACGGTTGACAACGGTATATCCGCCCTTGATGCGGCGGATACCGCAAGGCTTCTAGGCATTGATATGGTGATCACGGATCATCATGAACCTCTCGCCTCGATCCCCGGTGTTCCTGTAACGGACCCGAAATTGCCGGGTTCCAGATGTTACCGGGATTTTTCAGGAGCAGGAGTTGCCTATAAAGTCTGTTGTGCGGTTTGCGAATTGCTAGGTAGAGATTACCCGGAAGAACTCCTGGATCTTGTTTCCCTGGCCACCGTCGTAGATATGTGCCCTTTAACGGGTGAAAACTTTATACTGGCAAGGCAGGGCATGCTGAAAATGAGAAGAAGCCCGCGCCCGGGCATTGCGGCCATGCTAAGAAAAGCCGGTGTTTCCCGAATAACGGGACAAGTGATGAGTTGGGTGCTCGGCCCGCGTATCAATGCAGCGGGGCGGCTGAGCGACCCTATGCTGGCCTACCGTTTAATCGCTGCTGAAACCTATACGGAAGCGGAGAGGTTGGCCCAGGAGCTGGACCAGCTAAGGAAACAGCGTCAGGAAGAGGTTAAAAAGGTTACCGAGGTTTGTCTAGCCCAATATGACAGTCAGGCTTTTGCTTTATTTGCATCTTCCGACTGGAGCGAAGGGATTATTGGCATAGCGGCTGGGCGTGTGGTCGAAACTATCATGCGCCCCGTCGCGGTTGGCTCAATCTGTGGCGATAAAATAAAGTTCTCGGCCCGTTCGCCGGGTGAATTCAACCTGATTGAGGCATTGGACGAGTGCCAGCGCCGGAAGAAAGTTTTCTTAACCCATGGAGGTCATAAATCGGCGGCGGGTTTTTCAATGCTCGTGAAAGATCTACCCGTTGTGAAACAAACCTTACACGAAATTGCCCTTAACATGTTGAGGCCGGAGGACACGGTGGAATGGCTTGACATTGATACAAGGCTTGACGCGGTGCCGACACCAGATGAAGTGATGGAACTGGACCTGCTAGAACCCCATGGAAACCAAAATCCGGTGCCAACCTTCTATGTTAAAGATTGTGCAGTTGAAGTGAAAACCGGGCCCGGCTGGTTCCTGGTCAAGACGGGATCAGGATTCAAATTTTTTACTTCTAAGCCTGCCAGTGCTGGAGACGTTGTTCATGCAGCCATTTCGCTGGCCATCGATGAATATAAAGGCACCCTAAGTATTATCGGACGTGCTCTGGATGTTCGCTCTTTTATATGCGCCAGGGAGGATCTCCTGGAACGGTATTTGGCATGGAGAACGGGAAAAGAAATTCCGAAATGGGCTGAGGTTATCTTCAATGAGTTGGGTTTAGCGCGCACGGGAAGCAATGAAAAAACGAGTCTATTCAAGAGCCCGACATTTTTGATGTATGGTTCAATAAAGGCATGATTATTTTAATATAATACGATATGAGGAAGGGAAAGCTATGAAGCCAAGAAAAGCCCCTACTTTTAGTGCAACAATGCGGATCGAATATCCCAACGTGGTAAGTATGCTCGGCAAAATAACATCAGCGGTTGGCGAAGCAGGCGGTAACATCAGGTCAGTCCATATTGTCAGCATTAACAATAACCTGATTACGAGAGATATCAATCTCTCAGCTTATAATATCGATCATATACACCAAATCATCGAGAGATTGAAGAAAATACCGGGTATCAACATCAAACACGTAACAGATAGAACATTTGCTGTGCATTCAGGCGGAAAGATTGAGATTAGTTTGAGATACCCTGCGGAAAACAGCGATGACCTGGCTATGGTTTATACACCGGGCGTTGCACGGGTGGCGATGGACATTTATGAACATCCCAACCATGTTTTTAACTATACAATCAAGGGCAATACCATCGCCATTGTAACGGACGGTACAGCGGTCCTCGGTTTAGGAGACATCGGGCCGGCAGCTGCCCTCCCTATTATGGAAGGTAAAGCGATGCTCTTTAAACAGTTTGCCGGGGTAAATGCTTTTCCCATCTGTTTAGGTACAAAAAAGCCCGATGAAATCATAAAAATCGTTAAGGAAATATCTCCGACCTTTGGTGGCATTAACCTGGAAGACATCGCAGCACCCCGGTGTTTTGAAATTGAAGAAAGACTCAGTGAAGAACTGGATATACCTGTTTTTCACGACGACCAGCACGGAACCGCCATTGTGGTTCTGGCTGCCCTCTACAACGCATTGCGAGTAGTTAAAAAAGAGCTGGGGCGCATCAAAATTGTGGTGTCCGGTGCCGGTGCAGCAGGTATCGCCTGTACGAAACTCTTGATCGCCGCCGGAGCTAACCCTGAACGAATAATCCTGTGCGATAGGGGCGGTTCCCTTTACAAAGGCAGGGAGGGGATGAACAAGTACCAGTCACAACTGGCAGCAATCACAAATTCCGAAGGCATTAAGGGTTCAGTTCATGACGCCATCATCAAAGCAGACGTTTTTATCGGGGTATCGGGTCCCAATGTATTAACCCGGAAGGATGTTATAAACATGGCAAAAGACCCTATCGTCTTCGCACTGGCTAATCCTACACCGGAGATCATGCCTGATGAAGCTCTACCCTATGCTAAGATCATGGCAACCGGAAGATCTGATTACCCCAACCAGATCAACAATGTTCTATGCTTCCCCGGATTTTTCCGAGGCCTGCTGGACTCACAGGCTAGATGCGTTGATGACGAGATGAAGCTTGCCGCGGCACGGGCAATTGCTAATTTGATTAAACCTACTGAACTAAACGAGGAATATATCATACCTTCTCCTTTTGACAGTAGAATTCACCAGGCATTGGCACAAGCGGTGCAGGACGTGGTGAGAAAGAGGAAGCTATGAAAAGAAATCCATGGTAGGGGTGTTTTTATCCTCTGATTTTCCCCCGGCCAGGGGATTATTTTTTGTTTAGCTCCGCCTCTGTTAAGATATAGTAGTTAATATTTTTGTCTTTAATTGGCTATAAGGTTGTTGCCAAACTCATAACAGTGCTATTATATAAGCACAACTTAGTTGCTAACAAAAAAAAGATCACGAATGTAAAACTCACGATCTTCTTTTTACTTCTCTTAATTCATTTGGTAGATTATCATGTCAAGGAGGAGATGAAATGTCGGTCTGGCAGTGTCAAGATTGTGGTTGGGAAAAGGAAACCAGGTGTAAACCTAAAAAGTGCGCCAACTGTGGAGGGAACAACATAAAGAAAAAGGAGCAGTAGGAATCTGTCTTACGGAGGAATTTAGCCTTGAAATCGAAGGTTGATTTAATCAGTCTTGATGATGCAATCAATCTGAATAAAAAAGAAGTCCGTTCCTTGTACAAGAGTTACGTTAATCCCGGCTTTGCAACCCTGCTGGGAATGCTTGATTTTGATAAAAAATTTGTCCGTGCCGAAGGGGTATCCGTCTGGGATGAGGATGGAGCGGAGTACCTCGACTTCCTGGGCGGTTTCGGGGCCCTCAATTTCGGACACAACCATCCTAAAATTAATGCCGCCGTAGAACGGGTATCGAATTTGCCGAACTTGCTTCAGGTTTCTCTCGGCACGCTAACTGCAGCATTGGGCCATAACCTGGCGCAAATCACGCCTGGAAATCTCTCACGTACCTTTTTCTGCAATAGCGGTGCCGAGGCAGTTGAAGGGGCGCTCAAACTGGCGAAGGCGGCCTCAAAGAAGAAGAAAGTTATTTACTGCGAACGATCCTTTCACGGGAAAACAATGGGAGCTCTTTCGGTAACCGGTAAGAATAAGTATCAGGCACCTTTTCAGCCCCTGGTTCCCTATTGCGAACCGGTTCCTTTTGGTGATACATCGGCCCTCGAGATGAAACTCAGGGATGGGGACATTGCGGCATTTATCCTGGAACCTATTCAGGGGGAAGGAGGGGTGAACGTTCCTCCCAGGGGGTATCTAAGCGAGGTCCGTAAACTATGCAGCAAGTACGATACGTATTTGATTATGGACGAGATCCAAACCGGTTTTGCCAGGACCGGAACTGTTTTCGCATGTGATTACGAGGAAGTTGTGCCAGACATCATGTGTGTCGGTAAATCCCTTGGAGGAGGAGTGATACCCCTCGCTGCTTTCACCACTACTGAACACATCTGGGATCGGGCTTTTGGGGGTTTTGAGAGATGCCAGATCCATACATCTACTTTCGGTGGCAACGCCCGTGCTATGGCAGCAGGTATTGCCGCTATCCAGGTGATGCTTGAAGAGGATCTGGTGTCACAGGCAAAAGAGAAAGGAGAGTACCTGTTAAACGGCCTTCGAATGCTTCAGGAAAAATATCCTTCATTTATCAAAGAGGTACGCGGAAGAGGGCTGTTAATCGGAGTTGAATTTAATCAACTATCAAAGGGCTTCATTAATAAA
>CADDZA010000107.1 GCA_902812435.1 Clostridia bacterium | reverse complement strand
CCCCGGTCTTGGGATCACCGCTATTTCGTTGTCAAGGTTCTTTTTTTAGGTGCTGGGATAAGGATTGTTCTAGCACATATCCCAGTTTGTTACATGGGCATTTTTGGTTTACGAGAACCTACTTACTGGGTCAGAGTATCCTTGTTATCCCCACTATATGAATAATACCACATGATTATTAACTTTCTTCAGTGCACATCGTTTCCAGTTCCAATGCAATTCTGTGAACTACACTTAAATTATCCCCAACCTTTCGAGAATCACAGAAAGCAGAAATAAATCCACCTGCTCCCGGCCCGGGTGCACGGCGTTAAACCGCGCTTTCTGTGCAAGCTTTTCCAGCGCTTCCGGAGCATTGACGAACGGCTCCAATAAACCCAAATTATCCAGGACAACCGCAAGCATCTCACGGGTAACCGTTCCCCGCGGGTTGGTTCCATCCAACACCTTTTTCGCTACCGCTTTATCCCACGCTTTCTCTGCCCAATCGCTCACGGGAGGGTCCCCCTTCTTCAATGACAGTGTCCTGACGGCATTCATCATTTCGGCAGTGGCGTGCTGCCAGCTCCAGAAACTAACACCGGAAAGGCCCAGGGCTTCGGCCTCATCGCCGAAAACCCTGATCTGTTCCCCGGTAACATTCCCAAAGGCCTGCCCTACCGGCGCCACACTTAAACCGTAATTACCCATTTCCCGGACGCTGCGTTGAAGCGCCTGATCGGGACGCATGCGGAATTCGCTCCAGTAAACCTGGGGAAGCGCCACGTTGCAGTAAGAGGAAAAGATATCGTAGGGAAATTTGGGATGCAAACTGGGGAAAGCAAAGCTGGTATATCCCAGAACGATCTCCTTAAATGAAGAGGACTTAACAGCTTTCAGAAGGGATGCGGCATTATCCCTGCCGGAATCACCTTCATATTCCATTTCGGCATCGATAACCAGCCAGTCGCATCCTGCCGAAACAGCCCTTTCCATGGCGCGGATCTCGCCGGGAATATCGTTTCCGTAACTGTAGCCCCACGCTGCGACGATAAGTCCCGCCCGTTTGGCGGGTGCAATGATCTGATCGAACTGGGACCAGTAGTGACGGCCGTCCCAGGCCTTCACAATCAAACCGGCCAGGCCGAGTTCAACCGCTCTATTCACCAGTACGTCTAGACGCCCGTTTTCGCTCTTGTTCAATTCCCAAATCCAGAAATGCTTGTTGTCCCAAAAGTTGCCCAATTCGTTCACCTCCATTTCCCTAAACCAGTATTCCAGAGCCGTCCCGAAGCGAGCCGTTGTCCTGTCCGGCCTGGAATCAGGAGTCGAACGGTAGACCGGCGGATGAACTTGATGTATTTTCAGTGCAGATGGTTGAAAATAGCGGCTTAGCCTTGCCAGGCGCAGCGACCTTACCCTGCACTTAATACTAGGTCTTAACCGGTTTAATGTCATAAATTGCAGGATATTATGGAAATTTAACATACAAGATTCCGTTAAGTGCCGGGGAGCAAGCGCAAGGATAAGCCGGATCATATTTTAAAGTGCTCCATTTCCAATATATGAATTTCTTCCTTATTGTTGTCATAGCCGGTAATGGAATCATCCCATTCACCATCCCTGTCCTCTTTGCCGGTTTCTTGAACACCTTCCTGCTGCGGAGGATGGTTCTCACTTACCCCGTCTGTTTGCTGTGGTGCGTTGTTCGCTTTTGACAAAAATAAAGGCAAGCATCAGGCTCAGCGTAAGTAATACAATGCTTCCCATAACCAGAAGGGTGAACCGTTCTTTCAGCGAGCGCATCCGGACATCACTCCATACAAAAAAACAAATTATCCAATCAGCCTCATCTTTTGAAAGAAAAGATCCTTGAGCAAGACAGCGAGTGCAGAAACACCTTGGTGCAGTCGTCGAGAGTGTAAAATACAGAAGCGGTTCTGCTTGGAGGGCACCAAATGTTGTTACTGCTCAGGTATTCAGAATTCAGTAGTCAGAATTCAGAATTCTTTGAGACGATAAACCGTTCGACCGTTCTCTCATTCTGACTCCTGGCTCCTGACTCCTACTAATAACATGATAACATGCGGTGTGAAGGGATGACAATCAAGGCGTAAAGCATTCATGCGTCGTACAATTCCCATTCACACCGTGGAATAAGCTGGCGAAAGGCAGGGGGCAAAGAACTTGAACCGCCGGGGGTTATTGATTCTGATTCAGTATTTCACGAATATTCCGCAGGAGATCTGCCGCAAGGTACGGCTTTGATAAGAAGCGAAACTCGTCTCTTGGAATCCTCTGGAGATTGGATCGTTCGTCGGAGTAGCCGCTGATTAACAATCCCCCAAGGGAAGGATGGGATGCACGCATCTGCCGGATGATGTCTATGCCGCTTCCGTCCGGCAGGATCACATCGCTTATAACCAGACAAAAGTCCTTTTCCTTTTCAAAAATCTTAAACGCCTCGCAGGCTTTGCCGCATGACACGACCGTATATCCGTTTTCGGACAATATCCGGCTGGTAAGGAGCATAACCTCGTAATCGTCTTCCACGAGCAAAATCTTTTCCCCAGTGCCGTAGAGTTCGTTCGAGGATAATCTGCCGTCTTTGATACCGGCTAATCGCATGCCGGTTGACATTGCGGGCAGGTAAATTTCGAATACGGTCCCCTGTCCCACCTTGCTTTTCACGTTAATCCAACCATCGTGGTCTTGAATGATGCCGTAAGCCACCGAAAGGCCGAGGCCTGTCCCTTTGTCCGGATCTTTAGTGGTAAAAAAGGGCTCGAAGATATGGGAGAGGACTTGCTCATCCATACCCGTCCCGGTATCCTCGACGGTCAGGCGTACAAAACAGCAGGGGCGGCTCCCCTGGGGCGCGCCGCAACGGCTTTCCTCAAATTTTACATTTTCGGTTTTGATAGTAATCGTTCCTCCCTGGGGCATGGCATCCCGTGCGTTCAGCACAAGGTTGGTGATCACCTGATCGATATTCCCTGCATCGGCGTTGACAATCCAGAGGTCGTCGGAAAGATCCAGTTTAATGGTGATGTCCTCCCCGATCATACGTTTAAACATCTCCTGAAGCTCCCTGATATTGGAGTTAAGGTCGAGGGGCTCCCGAAACTGCGGGTGTTTCCTGGCAAAGAGCATCAACTGTCGGGTAAGGTTGGCCGACCTTTCGGCAGCCCGGCGTATTCGGATGAATGCCTTATGAATGGGGTCACTTTCGGGAACGCTCTTCAGATAGAGGTCCACACATGCCTGTATAACAGTCATCTGGTTGTTCAAATCATGGGCCATTCCCCCCGCAAGCTGACCGACTGCCTCCATTTTCTGTGAATGAAAAAGCTGCTGTTGGGTTAAATTGAGCCTCTCATAGGCCCGGTGCACCTCCGTAAACAAACGGGCGTTCTCCATTGCAGTCGAAATATAAGATGCAAGGGTATCCGCAAGGACTCGCTTCTCCTTTGAAAAACCGTCAACATGTTCCGAAAGCAAAACAAAAACGCCAAAGAGCTTTTCTCCATGATAAAAAGGAAGGAGGTAACAGGAGCGGATATGCCGGGCAAAATCAACCGCTATCCACCTGGGATCCGCCTGCACGTCAGGCACATAAACGGGCTTTTTCGTTTGTGCCACCAAGCCCACGAAACCCCGCTCTTCCCCCTTCACAAACATGGAGGCTTCGCCGGAGCGGGAGGCCAGATCAGGTAAACCTACGGTGTAGACCAGGTTCAAGTGACCGGTGTTCTCGTCATAACCGTAATAGCATCCCTGTTTCGCCCCTGCGATCTCGCAAGCCACCTCCACAAGGCGCGCCGCCACGGTATTCTCGTAGCCGACCGACTGCAAAGAAAAGGCCAAGTCAGCCAGTGTGGAAATTCCCTCATAACGTGGAGCTGAGACGGCCGAAGCCTCTTCCAGCACGCCGTGCATGGCATCGTAGATCCTGTTCTGGGCATTCAATTCATATTCGACCTGCCTGCGTTCGGCAATCTCGTTTTCCAATTCCCTGCTAACAGCAGCGAGCTCATTGGTACGGTCGGCCACTTTTTGCTCCAGTTCCTCGTTGAGATGGAAAAGGTGCTTCCTGGCCTCCATTTCCATATCCGTAAATCCGCCGATCATCCAGCCTACCAGCAGGGCTACCCCGGTAAAGATAAGATTCGCCTCAAAGATCTTGTTGGGGTTGCCGTAATAACCGCTCGCCAAACTGGGAATGAGCAGGTAGAGCCCCAGCACCGTGGCAGCAGGTACACCCCCCCATCTCCCGTGGGTAACGGACAGGATAATTACAGGAACCAAAAGCAGCACCTTGATGGGACTGTTGATACCCCCGGTGGTGATCACAACGGCAAGGATAAGAATAAAGGTGAAGAGGGTATATATGATTTCAGCTAAATCAACCAGTCTGTTTTCTTTAACAATGCTTTTACCGATATAACTTATTGCCGCCCAGTATACCAGCAAGAGCAGGATAAAAAGGGTGCCGGTCACTTGACCCAGCATGGATAAATTTTTCATGGGACCAAAACTGATAAAGGCCACCGCGCAGATCAACAGACTCACGATATGGGCGGCAGTGATATGCTCAATCATGGAGTTTTCCAATCGCTTTTGCCAGATATCTTTCATGTATGGAACGACCCCCAAAAAATTCAGATAGAGGCAAAAATATCTCGCCTCTATCTGACTCCCTTTAGTACTTTCTTAAGGTTTCAGGAAGTTCTGGCTGGTAATGTAGAATAGCACAAGCTGAAGCAGCGCTGGCGTTGGCAAGTGCCATAAATGCGGCAGCAATGAGGGTAAGCGACCAGAAATAAACTCTTTTGAACATCAGGCCACACCTCCTTTTTTTAAAAGAT
>CADDZA010000106.1 GCA_902812435.1 Clostridia bacterium | reverse complement strand
AAACGCAAAACGTGTGCCTATGCATTTTTCGTTTTTGCCTCGGTTCCGAACCCGCTAACCCTTGATATTAAAGGATCGCTCTTCGAAATTATCGCTAAAAATGCCTCGGTACTGTCGAACTCCGGACCCCCCGTCCTGGGCAATATCGACCGGATCGAGCAGGTGCTGATCAACCTTGTTCATAATGCCATCCAGTTTACTCCAAAGGGTGGAAGGATCGAAATCAGCGGGAGCGCCTGTGGTGATGAGATCAGGGTGAGCGTCGCAGATACCGGTGAAGGCATCCCGGAGGAGGACCTGCCTTACATCTGGGACAGGTTCCATAAAGTCGACAAATCCCGGGCACGCGGGTACGGTGGAACGGGGTTGGGTCTCGCCATCGTCAAACACATCGTCGATGCCCACGGTGGAAGGGTCGAAGCGGAGAGCGAACCCGGCAAAGGCTCAACCTTTACCTTTTACCTCCCGCAGGTCCACTAAGACCCCGCTTCCGGTTTAAGGATGCTGCTGGCCGTCTCTTTTACCCTGAACAAACTCCTGCAGCCATTCCGAGGCCCCGGGGGTTTGCTGCCAGGCCTTGCGGGAACCCGCCGCATAGATAATGGCCTCTTCCTCACTCCCCCACCCGTAATAATCCGGCAATCTCCAGGGTATGAACTTCTCCCCCAGCAGGTAGGCAGGAACATGCCGGTTGGTTTCAAGCGCTTCCCGAAGCATACTGTCAGAGCGCTCTTTCACCCCTCCGGTGACCCGAAAGGTCCAGAGGGCCTTATCATAGGCAATAAAACAGGTTTTTTCATCCCCGTAACGCGCCATCAGCCGGCGCATCTCCTCATCCCGCCCGCTCTCCAGCAAACAGGAAGACAGCACGTACCTGTTTCCCTGGTTGTCATTAGGGTTCAGGCGCAAAAGCTCCCAGTAAATTTCAATTGCTTTTTCCCGCAGGCCGGCTTCCCAGAGACAGTCGGCATAACCCCGGAGCGCCCGCATATACGGCCTGGTCTCCAGGATCAGCCAGAAATGTCCCTCCTTTTCCCGGATAAACTCTTCCCCCAGCACCATGCGCCCCGCCCGTACGGCCTTTTCGCAAAACTGCATCTTTTCCTCCAGTATTTCGCTCTCCTCTGCCAGCAGGTTGTAAGCATCCACACAGTAAGGAGATATCTCCAGCGCCTCCCAGGCCCGCCTGAGGCACTTGTCTCTCTCCGGGATGTCACAGGCATCGCCGACCAGCCGGTCCGCCCGGTCGTACCGGGCCCGGTCAAAGGGCGGCCAGGGCTCCTTTTCCCACGCCGGTGTCCGGCGTGGTTTCTGCTCCGCCGTTTTTAACCAGATCACACCGGAGAGAGGCTCCTTCAGCTCCCGGAAGTTTGACATAAAGGTTGCCCGGTCCGGTACCTCTCGTGCCCCCTGCCCGGGTAGGGCGTTGAGCCATTTTGTAAATTTGTCGTACTTCTCACCAAAGTTGTAACCCACAAGGTAGCTGTATAACTTCTCTTTATACCTCTCGTTGATCACATGGGGGCGTTGGTCGACAATTTTCTCCATCAGAAAGAAGAGCCGGTCTTCAATATCCCTGAGGATCCGCACCCCTGCGGCAAAGCCGCTTGAGGGAAGAAACAGCCGCACGCCAAGCCGCTCCAGTCCCTCCACCAGTTCTTTTGCGACCAGTCCCTGGGGAACCGAAAGGCTTGCCGGCAGCCCCCAAAGGTATTTACCCTGCTTTCTCTCCCATGCCAGGTACAAAAACTCCGCCAGGGGAAGCATCGTTTGCGAGGTGGTGATTTCGATAAAAAAGGTGCCGCTGTAAGCATCCCGCATGATGTAGTAAACCAGGTGCTCCTTGCGGGATTTTTTAACAGTCGCAAGGCTTATCTCAAGCGGCTTTTCCTGATATTTCAACAACCCGTTTTTCTGCACGTAAAAGTGCTTTGATACAGCTACCAGCAGCTGGTGCTGCTGATTGGCAAAGACGAGAGCCCCTACCGCCATGGTTTGAAACCCCTTCCCAAAGTTCTCCTTACAATTTTACAACATAAATACAACATAAAGCAAAAAGGCTTCCAACGCTGGAAGCCTTGAATTCTCTGGTGCGCCATGAGGGAATCGAACCCCCAACCTCCTGATTAAGAGTCAGTTGCTCTACCAGTTGAGCTAATGGCGCATTATTTATTTCATTATCAATGGCTGGGGCGGGAGGATTCGAACCTCCGGATGCAGGATCCAAAGTCCCGTGCCTTACCGCTTGGCTACGCCCCAATTCAATCAAATTGGGGTGGGAGATGGGACTTGAACCCACGACCCTCAGGGCCACAACCTGATGCTCTATCCAACTGAGCTACTCCCACCACGAATTACAAGGAGCATTATTTATTTTAACCTCCAAACCGCACCTTGTCAAGCGGGGCGACGACCCCTGTGCTGGAACCGGCCGCTTTAACCCGGCTTGAGCTCCTTTGTGAAAGCTGCCGGACCCACTTCATTATAGCATAAATTCAGTCTTCCCGTTTCAAATTTTTTGTTGTAATACAGCAACAAGAAAAAATGGGGGTTAACCAAAAATAAGGCACTCAAATAGATATTTAATCGACCATTCTATATTCGAATGGCGATATCATATCTATCGAGTTAACCCTGCTGTTGCCAGCCTACTATCTCCTATCCCCGGAGGGGACTCGGCCTTACTTTTGAACCTGTAAATAAAATCGTAGAGGTTAAGTCTCAGCGGGTTGCACAACTTACACAAAAGAACTTTCAGGCTTAGAGTAAGTCTGCGGAGCTTCGCTCCCACTTTTAAAATGTTCAAAGCGCCGTTCAAATCGGCGTTGAAAACTTTATTGAGCACGTTGTCCCTGTACAAGCCGCCCTCAATTCTTTTACCGGAACACTTAATTTTTATTTCTCCCTGCTTCTCTTTGGCTTCGGCGTACTTTCGCTGAATTTCCAAAATATCGTCAGAAAGGGAAGATGCTTTACTGGTGTAGGGTTCCTCTTTTTCTTCCGCTTTTACACCCAGTTCTTCCAGCTTGTACTTCAAAATATTGATCAGCTTACGAAAAGGAATACTCACAAAATTCTGGTTGGTCACCTTTCCCAAGTTTATCTCGTCCTTGCTCTCCGTAGCCCCCTTGCCGATGCAAACTGCTTTATGGCCGGTTTCGTAGAGAAAATCGGCCAGAACGCGGGCCACCTTGTGGAAGTAGGACTCAATCCAGCGGTCACGGTAATTGTAAAGGTTGTGAAGATAGAGCTTTAACTCAAACAGCTCTTTCGACATGGCATTTTTCCGGGATTCGTTTTTTTCCCGGGCAATTTTATCGTTTAAGGTGTCCATCGCCGACTGTACCACGGCCTTTTTCTTATTGAACCAACGGTTGAAGGACTTTATTTCCCTGCCGGAAATGATCAGGCTTTTTACGTCGGGGTTGGTAGAAACCAGAGAAATTAAATTGTCCATCCCCATGTCGATTCCGGCCAGATGAATAAATCCGGCTTCTGGCTTTTTAAGTTCTTTTTCGTAAATTACATCTACCCAGACGTCGGAAAGGTGGTAAATCAGTCTGACCGAGGATACACCTTTCACATCTTTGGGAAGTTTTACTTTCATTCTTTTCTTACCGCCCATACGCAAGCGAAGAAAAAGAACATTTCCTTCCACTTCAAACACATTGCTGTTGAATTCCGCCGTGATCTGCGTAAGTTTACCTAACTTTTTAGGTTTAGGCGGCTGCGGTTGTTCTTTAAATTTCGTCGGGTTGACGCGGTATTCAGCCAGAGATGCCAGAAAACTTTTGTAATCTTTGATAACCTGGCGGATCGTGGTCTGGAGGACGTAGTTGTTGTCTACCCTGGCTTTCTGCTCTTTCATCCTTTGGATTAGTTCCTGTAAGTCCGGGTGCTGGATAATCCTTTCGGACGCTTCCCGGAGTGCTTCTTCCTGTTCGGGTTTCTTTCTCGTGGTTTTATCGGCTAAGAGAGAGTAAATGACACTTTCATTTAAAATGATCTGCCCGAAATAGGTGTAATATCTGCTTTGAAAGATCAATAACAGGTTACGGAACTGGGCCAGGTCGTAGGCAAGTTCCCTCGCTCTTTTTCTTCTTTTGCTGGAAATCCTTATTCTTACCGCCCGTTTGACTTTCATTTAAGCGCTTCCTCAAGACACTTTTTTATTTTTCTCCGGTTGGAATAAAATTTCATGGAAAAACTGTGGAGCAAAGTGAAAATTTCTTCCATCAATTCTTCAGTATCGGATTTTTCGTTGGGGTAGTTGTTGATGACGATTATTTCCGTGCCGTAAGACCTGAACAGCTTCTCGAAGAAATTGAAGCCGGTCCTGGTCAACCTGTCTTTGTAAGTGATGATGACCTTTTCAATCCGGTAGTTGAGGATCTCTTTAAGCAGTTCGTTAAAGTCTTTCCGGTTGTCAAAATCCAAAGCGGAAGCAATGTCTTTGTAAATCCCATCAATTGTCCAGCCGTTGTTGAGGCAGAACTGTTTCAACAATTCCAGCTGATTTTCTAAATCCCTCTTTTGCTTATTTGTGGACACCCTGGCGTAGAGCACGGTTTTCCTCTTGATAGGCTTGCCGGTGGTCTTTAGCAGGTATTCGTAAACGGATTTTTCGTCGTAGTCGTAGTAGCCGTTGGGCAGTTTGTTTACTTTGATTTTATTTTCCCACCGCAGCCTGTTGAGGGTGCTCCGGCTGATACGTAATAATTCCATTACTTCTTTGGCTTTCATAGTAAGTATAGTATATCCAATTTGTTAAAGACTATCAAGAAGGTATTAGTATTATCAGAACCCTCCCCCAGTATTTACCATCCCTACATTTCAACAGCCACAAGGCTTCCAGCTACAGCACCTGGTAAAGAGTGTAAATAACCCCTTTTCCCTAAATTACCTGTTTTTTTCAGGGAACATTTTCGAAGAAT
>CADDZA010000105.1 GCA_902812435.1 Clostridia bacterium | reverse complement strand
AACCACAGCGGGATGCCTCACCTTTAGAGAACAGGGATGGACAGTCGACCGACGACGATGCACCGCCGATGAAAGCCCGTTATCTGCGCGATCTGTTCGGCAAGGGGGCAATCAAGAGGGAATCGGAGTTTTAAACTTAAAAAGGCAGGAAATTACAGTAATTGGCAAAAAGGTAAAATGGAACAATTTTAAAAATTCTTATAAAGGAGGGATCTTGTTGAACAAGGCCGAGCTGATCAGCAGCGTCGCCGAGAAGGCGGAAATGACGAAGAAAGACGCAGAAAAAGCCGTAAAGGCGGTTTTTGCGGCCATTGAAGAGGCGCTAGCCGCGGGTGAGAAGGTTCAACTCGTCGGTTTTGGCACCTTCGAGGTGCGGGCGAGGGCGGCACGCACAGGCCGCAATCCGCAGACGGGGAAGGAAATCCAGATAGCGGCGGCCAACGTTCCGGCTTTTCGGGCGAGCAAGGTTTTAAAAGAAGCGGTCAGCTGATAAGCATTCAGCATCCTGAACGGAATGCTGGAGTGGCACGCGTACCGCCTGGAGCGCAGGGGTCCGGGGATTAGACCCGGGCTTTTCTGTTTTAAACCCTGGAGAGAGGAGATTAGAAAGCTTATCAAATTTTGACAAGAATTTTTGGACAACAGCAAAACGAAATTTGTAACGGATGACAAAAAGGGGGTGAACTGAACCCCCTTTTTTTAGTCATATTTTGCTAACGCCCACCATCTTGCCGTTCCACAACCATGCAGAGGAAATAGCGGTGCAGCCGCAGGTCCTCGGTCAGTTCCGGGTGAAAGGTAGCGGCAAGCAGATTTCCCTGCCGGGCCAGGATAATCCCCTCCCGGTAACGGGCCAACACCTCCACCCCCGGCTGGGCATCCTCGATGCGGGGAGCCCGGATAAATACTGCCGGAAAAGGCTCTTTGCCCAGGACCGGAACATCCACATCAACCTCAAAGCTGTCCACCTGGCGGCCGTAGGCGTTGCGCCGCACCTTGATGTCCATCAGCCCCAGGCGCGGCTGGTCGCTGTCCACAAGATCTTTCGCCAGGAGGATCGCTCCGGCGCAGGTCCCGAAAACCGGTAGGCCATTCCGTGCTTTGGCCAGTATGGGTTCCGTAAGGCCGTAATCGTTAAGCAGCTTCCCGATGGTGGTGCTTTCACCACCGGGGATGATGAGGGCGTCTATTGCTTCCAGATCGGCGGGCTTCCGGACCTCCACGGTATCGCAGCCGCACTTCCGCAGGGCTGCGGCATGTTCCCGGAACGCCCCCTGCATGGCCAGTATTCCTATCTTCATCAGAATTCTTATCCTTTCCTTACCACCCGCGGGTGGCCAAACGCTCCCCGGGCGTAATGGTCGACAGTTCCAGCCCCCGCATGGCCTCGCCCAGGCCCCGGGAGACTTCCGCCAGGATCTTGGGATCGTTGTAATGGGTTACCGCCGCTACGATCGCCTTCGCACGGGCCGCAGGGTCCGAGGATTTGAAGATGCCCGAGCCTACGAAGACTCCGTCGGCCCCCAGCTGCATCATGAGGGCGGCATCCGCCGGTGTCGCCACTCCACCCGCCGCAAAGTTCACTACCGGGAGGCGGCCCAGGGATGCCACTTCTTTGACAAGTTCGTAAGGGGCACCCAGTTTCTTGGCGGCTGCCATGAGTTCTTCCGGGGGAAGGTTCTGGAGCCACCGGATCTCCCCCATGACGGTGCGCATGTGGCGCACGGCTTCGACGATGTTGCCGGTGCCGGCTTCTCCTTTGGTCCTGATCATGGCCGCCCCTTCTCCGATCCTTCGCAGGGCCTCACCCAGGTCCCGGGCGCCGCAGACGAAGGGTACTTTGAACCGGTGCTTGTCGATGTGATGGGATTCGTCCGCAGGGGTGAGGACTTCGCTTTCGTCTATGTAGTCAATACCCAGGGCCTCCAGGATCTGGGCCTCCACGAAGTGGCCGATCCGGGCCTTGGCCATGACCGGTATGGATACGGCGTCCATGATCCGCAGGATTACGTCGGGATCGGCCATCCGGGCGACTCCACCGGCTGCTCTGATGTCCGCCGGAACCCGCTCCAGGGCCATTACGGCGCACGCCCCGGCCTGTTCGGCGATCTTCGCCTGCTCGGGAGTGGTGACGTCCATGATCACCCCGCCTTTAAGCATTTCGGCCAATCCTTTTTTCAGTTTCCAGGTGCCTTTTGCCTCCTCCATGCCAACCTCATCCTTCCTATGTAAACCATACATGTGCTTTTTCTTAATTCTACTGCAGACCGGCGCTCAAAACAACCAGGCCCTACTCCGCCTTCCTGGCATCCTTGATGCTGGCAGGCGGCAGTTTGGCGACCGCAACCACGCGGTCCCCTTCGTCCAGCCGCATCAGCCTGACCCCCTGGGTGGCTCTTCCCTGCTGCGAGACTTCGTTGACCGGTATCCGGATCATGGTGTCCGTACCGCTCATTAACAGGATCTCGTCCCCGCTCCGGACGACCTTGATACCGGTCAGGTACCCATTGCGGTCTGTCACCTTCAAGGTGGTGATTCCCTTTCCGCCGCGTCCCTGGCGCCGGTACTGATCTAGGGGCGTCAGCTTTCCGTAACCCTTCTCGGTTACCACCAGAAGCTGGTGATCGGGCTCAATCCGCTCCATCCCGACCACCTCGTCGCCGGGAGCAAGGCGGATGCCGCGCACCCCTGCCGCCGTACGTCCCATGGGCCTTACTTCCTCTTCGCCGAACCGCAGGGCCATTCCCTTTCTGGTGGCCAGGATGACCTCGCTCTGCCCCTCGGTGAGCTTGACCCCGATCAGTTCGTCCCCATCGCCGAGGCGGAGGGCGATGATACCGTCCCTCCTGGCGGAATCGTAATCCTGGAGAACCCCTTTCTTGACCATACCGTTCTTGGTGGCCATCAGCAGGAAACGGTCGCTCCTGAACTCCCGCAGGGGGATCACCGCGGTGACGCGCTCGTCACCGGCCATGGGCAGGAGGTTGACCAAAGCGGTTCCCTTCGCCTGTCTGCTCCCTTCAGGAAGATCGTAGACCTTGAGCCTGTAGACCTTCCCCCTGTTCGTGAAAAAGAGCAGGTAATGCAGGGTGGATGCCACAAAGAGGTGCTCCACAAAGTCCTCTTCCCGGGTCGTCAGGGCGGTCACACCGCGTCCCCCGCGGTGCTGGCCGCGATAGGCATCCACCGGGATGCGCTTGATGTAGCCGCGCCCTGTGAGGGTGATCACCACATACTCCTCCTGGATGATGTCCTCCCTGGTCACCTCCGGGGCCTTGCCGATGATCTCGGTGCGCCTGTCATCCCCGAATTTTTCCTTTAACTCCAGGAGCTCCGACCTGATCACGCCCCGAATCAGGTCCTCACTGGCGAGGAGCTCCCGCAGGTAGGAGATCCGTTTTTCCAGTTCCTTGCCTTCATCTTCTATCTTGGCCCGCTCCAGGCCGGTCAATCGCTGGAGCCGCATGTCCAGGATCGCCTGGGCCTGGCGTTCACTTAAGTTAAAGTTTTCCATCAGGCCCTTGCGGGCATCATCGACACTCCGGGACCCGCGGATCAGGGTGATCACGGCATCGATGTGATCGAGGGCGATGATCAGGCCCTGCACGATGTGCAACCGTTCCTCGGCCTTTTTCAACTGGAAATGGGACCTGCGCCTGACAACCACGATCTGGTGGTTGAGGTAGTGACCCAGAACGTCCCGCAGGCTCAGGACCCGCGGTTCCCCATCAACCAGCGCGAGCATGATCACCCCGAATGTTTCCTGGAGCTGGGTGTGTTTGTAGAGCCTGTTCAGGATGACCCGGGGGTTGGCGTCCCTGCGCAGCTCCATTACCACCCGCAGTCCGCTCCGGTCGGACTCGTCCCGCAGGTCGCTGATCCCGTCCAGTTTCTTTTCCCTGATCAGCTCGGCGATCCGCTCCACCAGGCGGGCCTTGTTCACCTGGTAGGGGAGTTCGGTGATGACGATCTGGGTGCGGTTGCCGGCACCCTTTTCCACGGTCGCCCGGCCGCGCATGACCACCGTGCCTCTGCCGGTCTCGTAAGCCGACCGGATCCCATCCTCGCCCAGGATAAACCCTCCTGTCGGGAAGTCCGGCCCGGGTATGTACCTCATCAGGTCCCGGGAAGTGGCATCCGGGTTATCTATGAGGTATATAATGCCGTCCACGACCTCCCTCAGGTTGTGGGGCGGGATGTTCGTGGCCATGCCGACGGCAATACCTGCCGAACCGTTGATCAACAGGTTGGGAACCCTGCTCGGCAATACAGTCGGTTCCTGCTGGGAACCGTCGTAGTTGGGGATGAAGTCGACCGTCTCCTGGTCGATGTCTGCGAGCATGGCCATGGCGATTGCTTCCAGCCGCACCTCGGTGTAACGCATGGCCGCCGGCGCATCCCCGTCCACTGAACCGAAGTTGCCATGCCCGTCGACGAGCGGGTAGCGGCAAGCAAAGTCCTGGGCGAGGCGCACCAGGGCGTCGTAGACGGCGGCGTCACCGTGCGGGTGATAGCGGGCCAGTACCGTACCTACTACAACCGCCGATTTTTTGTGCGGCTTATCCGGCCCCATCCCCGCATCGTACATGGTGTAGAGAATGCGCCTGTGTACGGGTTTCAACCCATCCCGCACGTCCGGCAGTGCCCGCCCGACGATCACACTCATGGCGTAATCCAGGTACGACCTCTGGACCTCGGTATTGATGTCAACCGGTAAAACTGATCCCTTTGCTGCCACAACCCATCTCCCTTTAATTTTTCTTGATATCCTTATTTTTCCCAACTATTTTATTATAACCCGCCGTCCCTGCCATGCCAACTTTTTCACAGAATATGCAGAACCCGCGCCCCCAGTATTTACCATCCCTACATTTCAACAGCCACAAGGCTTCCAGCTACAGCACCTGGTAAAGAGTGTAAATAACCCCTTTTCCCTAAATTACCTGTTTTTTTCAGGGAA
>CADDZA010000104.1 GCA_902812435.1 Clostridia bacterium | reverse complement strand
GGGCGGGAAAGACCTGGATGAGTTACTGCCTTGGTCCGTTTCCTTGCCCGCTAGCTGCCGCATCAATAAATAAGCCTATTTCAATACCCACCCTGGTTACAAGGTGGGTGTTTTTTTACGCTTACGGAGAAATACGCCTTGCCGGCAAAGAGCTCGGGAAGCCCCAACAGAAGACCGCCCTGATATTACAGGAATATGGTCTCCTTCCCTGGAAAACAGTTTGGGAAAATGCCGCTCTCGGTCTCAAGTTCCGGAAAACCGGTAAAGATGATATACAAAAGATTCTATATCCAATTTTTGAAGAACTAGAGTTAACAGAATGCCTAAAAAGATATCCAAGCCAGCTCAGCGGGGGACAGAAACAGAGAGTAGCACTCGCCCGGGCCCTGGCTCTGAGACCGGAACTGCTTTTGATGGATGAACCCCTTTCCGCGCTCGATGCATTGACAAGGGAAAACCTCCAGGAACTTATTTTAAAACTATGGGTGCGGCATCAAATAACCCTTATCCTGGTTACACATAGCATTGAGGAGGCGGTTTACCTGGGGCAGGAAATCATTATTCTATCTTCGCGACCAGGGAAAATCCGCGCGGTTGTCACAAACCCCGGGATGGGCTCAAAAGGATACCGCCACAATCAGCTTTTTCATCAAAAATGTTCTGAAATTCGTTCCATTCTGGAGGAAAACGGCCAAAGTGAGCAAACAAGCCAGGTCTGTTCATAAGAACAGCGTCATCTCATATATCTTTGCAGTCTTCTTTTTGCTCCTGGGGTGGGAGATCCTTGCGCTGACCCTGAACAACCCGGCCCTGCCCGAGCCTCTCCCGGCGCTGATACAATTTATCCGCATTTTTCCCCAGGGGCTCTGGGAACATTTTCTTGTCAGCTCTTACCGGGTTGTGTTAAGCTTATTTTTGGGAATAGCGTTTGCTGTTTCTTTGGGTCTTTACATCGGACGTGAAGAGAAAGTTGATCGTTTTCTGGCACCGCACGTTTATCTGCTTTACCCGATTCCCAAAATAGCTTTGCTGCCGGTCATTTTTATTATATTTAAGATCGGGGACACATCAAAGATCGTCCTGATTACGCTCATCATTTTCTTTCAAATTCTCGTCACGACACGTGATGCTGCCAAGAAAGTGCCCCCGGCTTCGGTTATCTCCGTTTTATCGCTGGGAGCAAGCCGCTGGGAAATTTACCGAAACGTCATAATCCCGGCCTGCCTACCCGAGATCTTCACGGGAGTAAGAATTAGCCTTGGAACCGCCATTTCCGTTCTTTTTTTTGCAGAATCATTTGCAACTATAAAGGGACTGGGATATTTTATCTTTGAAACGTGGAGTAGAATCAGCTATACAGAAATGTTTGCCGGCATACTGGCTTTAAGCCTGCTGGGCTTTTTACTTTTCTTACTGATTGACTTCCTGCAGCGCCTCTTTTGCCCTTGGCTTTACGTTTGAACACTTTAGGATCTCTAAAGCGTATAATGTCTTAGAGAGAAAAGGGCAAAGAGGTGAAAGTCGTGAATTTCAGGCTGCACCCACAACCCTTGCGGAACGGCCACACCAAGGATAAACACCATAACCTGTTCTTAAACAATAAAAAAGACGACAACGAACAACTGAAACCTGAAATAATAATGCAGGAGCTCAACGCATTAATCGGCTTAACTGAAGTGAAAAATCTCATTTCTGAGATTTATGCTTTCGTACAGATTCAAAAACGGAGGGAAAGAGAAAAATTATGCACCGACCCCCTTGTACTGCACATGATCTTCAAAGGTAACCCCGGTACGGGTAAAACAACTGTAGCCCGGATAATAGGTAAATTATTTCGGGCTATGGGCGTCTTATCAAAGGGACATCTAATAGAAGTAGAACGGGCAGACCTGGTGGGCGAATACATCGGCCATACGGCGCATAAAACTCGAGAACAACTGAGACGAGCCTTAGGCGGGATTTTGTTCATCGATGAGGCATATTCACTGGCGCGGGGCGGGGAGAAGGACTTCGGTAAAGAAAGCATAGACGTCCTGGTAAAGGCGATGGAAGATCAAAAGGACAACCTGATATTGATCCTGGCGGGTTACAAACAGGAAATGGAATGGTTCATCCGCACCAACCCCGGCCTATATTCGCGTTTCCCCCTGCACATCACTTTTCCCGATTACTCAGTAGAGGAGCTTTATCGGATCGGCGAGCTAATGTTGCATAAAAGACAGTATAAACTGGCTCCTGAGGCCCAGGCAGCATTGCGGAGGATACTTATTGATCAAACTTCAAGAGGGAACCAGAACGAAGGAAATGCGCGCCTTGTCCGGAACATCATTGAAAGAGCAATTCGCCGGCAGGCTGTACGTCTTGTAAAAAAGCCGCGATTGACCAGGGAGGAACTGATGGTCATTCAGGCTGAAGATATAATTCTAAATGGAAAGATCAACTGGGTGAACTAGATGACTACCTCATGGAAAAGTTTATGTACCAGCACCAACATTGCACCAAAGCTGTTCGATTTGGTGCAGCAGGCGGAAGCAGAGGCCTGTGAAGAGTTCAAGCAAGTTGCAGAAATAGTCAAGGTCAACCAACTGCGGGTCTTAAATGCCTTTCAAAGGGCCGGTATCACCGAATACCATTTGAGAGACGGCACCGGTTACGGGTATAGCGATTTGGGGCGGGAGGGCCTCGAAGAGGTGTATGCCTCGGCCTTCGATGCAGAAGCTGCCCTGGTACGTGCGCAGATAGTTTCCGGCACCCATGCAATTACCCTTGGTTTAACAGCTTTGCTAAATACAGGGGATGAACTTCTCTCGGTCACGGGCCGCCCCTACGATACCCTGGCGAGAATTATCGGAATTTCGTTGGAGGCGGGACGCTCCCTGAAGAAACAAGGAATAGTGTATAAGGAGGTACCTTTAACTGAAGAGGGACTACCTGACTACAAAAAAATAAAGGAAAGCATAACCGACAAAACACGGCTTGTCCTCATTCAACGTTCCCGGGGCTACAGTTGGAGAAATTCACTTAGTATTAAGGAAATTGAGCGGTTGATCTCCTTTATCAAAAACCTTAACCCATCCATCATCTGTTTTGTTGATAACTGTTACGGAGAATTTGTTGAGGATAGAGAACCGACTTATGTTGGGGCGGATCTGATCGCCGGTTCTCTCATCAAAAATCCCGGAGGGGGGTTAGCCCCCGCCGGTGGATACCTGGTAGGAAATAAGGAGTTGGTGGCAGAGGTTGCGGATAGGTTATTTGCACCTGGACTTGGTAATAAAATCGGAACCAACCTTGGAGTAGGCCACCTCTTTTACCAGGGATTCTTTATGGCCCCTGCTGTTGTCGGTGAAGCCGTTAAGGGAGCAATTGTTGCAAGCCGCTTCTTTTCTCTGTTGGGTTTTGAGACGTCCCCGGCTCCAGGCTCGCCGCGTACTGACATAGTACAGGCTATAAAATTGAACAGCCCGGAAGGAATTCAGGCCTTTTGCAAGGGTATCCAAACAGCTTCGCCGGTGGATTGCCGTGCCAGTCCGGAACCCGGTTTCCTTCCGGGTTATCAGGATCCGATTATCATGGCCGCGGGCACATTTGTACAAGGAGCATCAATCGAGCTGACGGCGGATGCTCCCATACGTCCCCCTTATATTGTTTACCTCCAGGGTGGACTGTCTTACGCCCATACTTTGTACGGGCTGCTACGGGCAGCACAGGAAATGTTAAATGGAGGGTTGATTCTGTGAACACTGTGATTCAAATTGTTACTGTTATAATTCTGATCATAGGTGTATTGATGTCTTTGTTCCCAGTGTTGCCGGGAATTCCGATAATTTTTGCGGTGTTTCTAGTATATGGGTTAGTCGAAGGCTTTCATCACATTACCCCTCTTTTTCTTGCTGCAATGTTCATGGTCACAGTTTTATCCTATGTCATAGATAACGTGGCGGGATGGTGGGGTGCAAAAAAATTCGGCGCCAGCAGGGTAGGGGTTTATGGAGCAATATTGGGTGGTGGCATGCTTGGGGTTTTCAATCCCGTGCTTGGAATAATTATAGGCCCCTTTATTGGAGCCGTGGTTGCGGAATTAATCTTTTCACGCTGCGCCTTGCAGGATGCCTTAAAGGTAGGGGTAGGAACTCTGGTAGGTTTTGCCGGTGGAAGTATCGTTAGATCCATTGTTGCGTTGTTTATGGTTATAGTCTTTTTAAACAGGATATTTTAGGGCACTTAATCAATCTTTCTTAATAAACCGATTACTTTACCCAAAATAGTTACATTCTTAGTCCGGATGGGGTCAAGGGCATCGTTCTCCGGTTGGAGACGAATGCAGTCGTCCTCTTTAAAAAAACGTTTAACGGTGGCGTTGTCACCCAGCAGAGCAACCACTATATCTCCGTTTTCCGCCGTGTTCTGCTGCCGCACAATTATATAATCTCCATCCAAAATGCCGGCATTGATCATACTATCGCCACGGATAGTTAACATAAATACGTTATCGCTGGATTTTAAAAAGTTGGCGGGAAGAGGAAATGTATCCTCGATATTTTCTACAGCAAGAATGGGTTCACCGGCAGCGACCCGTCCAACCAGGGGAACCCTCACCACAGAAGAATTAGCACCAACTAATTCTATAGCTCGCGGTTTGGTGGGGTCCCTGCGAATATATCCCTTTTTCTCCAAGTGAACAAGGTGTGCGTGTACTGTTGAGCTTGATTTTAATCCTATGGCTTCACCGATCTCACGGACTGACGGCGGATAACCCCGTTCATCCATACTCTTTTGGATATACTTTAATATTTCCTCCTGCCGGCGACTTATCTTTTTGCCCATCTTGTTCCTCCAGAACAAAGGTAGTAGTTTCTCGGAAACTCCACTTGCTTGCGGCTAAAGCATATTTCTAGCCACATCATTTGGTTTCACCTCCAATATCTTTGGGTGCGTAAAACTACGTAAGAACGAGATATTGGAAGTTACTCAA
>CADDZA010000103.1 GCA_902812435.1 Clostridia bacterium | reverse complement strand
ATATCGTCCTCGTTGAGGTTGACGCCGCACCTGGTTATTTCCCTGGCGTTATCCCGGAGGTCCTCCCGGGTAAACCAGGTGGCTACCGGAACTCCGGTGGTACCGAAGGTCTCGTGGTACTGGTAGACTTTGGCCCGCGGCACACAGATCAGATCGAAGGGCGAATGGCGCCTCAGGTCATCCTTTGTGGTCAGCGGTATTTTTTTGAGTTCATCCAGGGACCGGAGAGGGCGATCGGGTATGCGTTCCCTGTAAAAGGGGGATGCCTTGCAGTTTTCCAGCACCCGGTTCAAAAGCTCAAGCTGATCCTGTGCTTTCAATTATTTTCCCTTCTTTCAGGAAAGGCGTAAGAGTGCCATTAAGTTTTTTCCGAGGACCTTCTCGCGGTCTTCGTCTCCCAGATCCAGGAGCAGGATCTTTTTGAGTTCCACGCCCGGGTGGGAGAGAGGAAATTCGCTGCCGAAGATGATCTTTCCCAGTCCGGCCTTTTTGATCGCTTCCTGAATGTGCAGGAAGTTTCCGGTGGAAGTTTCCAGGAAAAGGTTGTCTAGCTGAGCCGCGGCTTCGGCAGCCTCCCGGTCGGCCGGTCCGAATCCCATGTGTCCCAGGATAAAGTTGGTTTTCGGGAACTCCCGGGCCAGGGTCACAAACCTGGCTGTGGAGGCGCCCGGGCTGTAAACCACGTGCGAGTAGACGGGATACCCGTAATCTCTGCAGCAGGCGGCCAGGGCTGCTACGGCCTTGCTGGAAAAAGAGAACTGGTGTGTCATGGGCGAGAGCTTCAGACCTCTAAATCCCTTCTGAAAGCTTTTTTCCAGGACCTCAACGGCGTCAGCCTGATGCGGGTCGATGCAGGTGAAGCCCCAGAAGATACCCGGCTGTGCCTGGAAGGCTACTTCCACGTAGTGGTTATCGGGGATAGGATTTTCCGGTTTAGCTTTTCCGGTGACGTAATCCGTCATCTTTCTGACATCCATCGTTCCACCCGGAACCACCACCCCCCGATCAATACCGGCTTGCTGCAGCTGTTTAAGGTAAATTTCGGTGTTGCCATATGTCGTATCAGAAATGTGGGCATGGGCATCGATTATCACCACCAACCCCTCCTTTACTCTAACGTAAGTCCGCTTTTATATGCGGTTCATGTATGGACTACCCGGATGGTTTTTTCACGCGGGCGAGGAAGCTTATCTACGAATTCGAATTCGCAGGGCAGCCCGGTGCCAAATTCCATCCTGCTGGCCAGGGAATCGGCCAGTTCCGGGGAGGGCCGGACACCCGGGGCCAGTTCAACGCGGATCCTCAGGACGTCCGTACCGGCCGGGTCAACCACGAACTGGAACCAGTTTCCCACTTCCGGCAGGCGCATTAGAAATTCCTCAAGGTAGAACGGTGAAAACGGCACACACCTGATGATCACCTGATCGGTCTGCCTGCCCATCAGGAAAAGCCTGGGGAGCAGGACTCCGCAGGAGCAGGGGGCCGGGTCTATGTAGCCCAGGTCCCTGGTACGGTAGCGCAGGATCGGGGTGTCATACCGGAGCAGGCAGGTGACCACTATCTCGCCGATCTCCCCGGGCTCCAGCACCTCTCCCGTATCCGGATCCACGATCTCCACTGCCACATGCCCCTGGACGATATGATAACCGTTGTGGGCGTCACATTCGATGCCGATGCCACCGCACTCAAGGGAACCGTAATAACAGTTTGCAGTAACGCCCCAGATCTGTTCCACGCGCTTCCTGAAGGAGGGAGAGCAGCCCTCCCCCGTCAGCCACATCTTTTTCAAAGGCAGACCGGTGAGATCGAAGGAGCTCTCGGCCGCCGCCTCGGCAATCTGGATGGACCAGGAGGGGGTGGTGATGACCACGGTAGGTTGCAGGTCCCGCAGCATTTTGACGGTTTTGGCAGGTGTTGAGTAGGCGCCTCCTTTCCCTGCCGGAATCACCGTGGCCTGACAGCCGTCCATGAAGGTCTTGTGGAAAGCCAGTCCTGCCGAACTCATTTCGTAAGGCAGGGCATTGAGCACAATGTCGCCGCGCCCGACCGGGACGAGGTTCGGGTAACCGGTGGCGAGTTCCAGGAGATAGTAGTCGTCCCACGTATTCATGATGTAGATCTCTTCGCCGCCGGTGGTGCCGGTGGATACCTGAATCAGGGCGATGTCTTCCTTATCGCAGGCCAGCAGCACCCAGGGTTTTCCGGTAAGCTCCTCTTTGGTGGTGAAGGGCAGGCGGCTCAAATCCTCAAGCTCCCGTATGTCCTCAGGAGTTACCCCCGCACTGTCCATTTTCTCCCGGTAAAAGGGGGAGCGCTCGTAGGCCCGGCGGACGATTTCCCTGATAGAATCCCTTTGAAATTCGGCCAGTGTGGCCGGAGGCATCCCGCCGTCGGGAAATTCCGACCCGGAAAAGTATTTGTCTATGATTGCCGGTTTCCTGAGGCTTTGCAGTTTTTTTTCAAAGAGCGAGTTCATTCCCGATCTACATCCTTTCTCTTTAACAGTACCTGGTACTTAGGATCCGGGTTTTCCTGGAGGAGTTTCGACCAGACCTTTTGAGCCCTGGCACTGTCACCGGTGCGCTCATAGGCCACTCCCAGGTCATAAAGGATCTGGTGGTAAAGTTCCCTGGAGAACAGGCTGTTGTCCTGTTCGTAAGCAGCCTTTAAGTATCTGAAGTCTTTTAATGCCCGCTGTGTCAGATGGAAGAAGGCTTCCGGAAGAGAGTAGGTCAGGTATGCCCGCAGCAGGCGCAGTTTGGCGTTGTTCCAGTCCCTGGCAATGGCGCGGTTTAAGAGCTTCAGCCCTTTGATGGTGTCGCCGAAGAGAATGTTGGTATCCAATGAGTCCCTTGCGTTTAAAGCCAGGCAACTTCCGTAATATCCCTGGGCAAGAGTGTCCCGGGGATCTGCTTCATGGGCCTTTTTCAATAATTCAAGGGCCAGCTTTGCCGCTTTCCTGTTGCCTTCTACTGCCAGGTCATGCAGCCTGATCCCCTCTTCTAAAAGGGCATCCTTTTGCTCACCGGCCAGCAGGTTTAACCGGGTGCTCACTTCGTTGTCGCTCTCCTCTTTCTCGATCAGGGCTTTGAATTTCGGGTCGGGGTCGAGAGACAAAAGTTTCTCCCGGACTGAAGAGGCTTCATTTTCCAACCCCAGACGCCGGTATGCCACGCTCTGGTCGTAGAGGATCTGCCAGTAGGTTTCTTCAGGGAAACTGGAGTGATCATTCTCGTAACGCTGGATCAGGTAATCAAAATCGGCAATGGCCGAAGCGGTACGGTGGAAGAAGCCCTCCGGAAGACGGAAACTGTGGTAGGCTCTCATTAAACGAATTTTCAAATTGTCCGGGTTGCGGTTCACAATTTCGTCAAATAACTGCATTGCCTTAATGGCATTTGCAAACATTTCGGTGGGATCCATGGCATCCCGCCCCTTAAGGGACATGCAGTCGGCATAATATGCCTTGAGCAGCAGATCGTCCGGGTCTGCCTGGGTAGCCTTTGCAAAGAAGGCAAATGCCTTTTGGGTGGCCTCCTTATCTCCTGTAAGGGCGAGTTCATAAAGCTTTACTCCCTTTTCGAGCACCTCTTCCTTCGTTTTGCCAGGCATAACGGGCGCTTCCATATCGCAACCGGAGTCCTGGTCAGGGATTATTCCCGAGTTTTGTACGCCTTGTACGCCTTCTCGGGACAGAAGTTCTTTATACTTTGTCTCTCCGGCCACGGATAAAAGCTTCTGCCAGATGGAATTGGCCTCCTGGTTTCGCCCAAGGTTCTTATTTGCCGCCCCCAAGTTGTAAAGGAGCTGGCAGTAATAATCTTGTGAAAAGACGCTGGGGTCCTGTTCGTAGCGTGAAACCAGGTAGCTGAAGTCCTCCACGGCGGTGGCGGTCCGGTGAAAATATGTTTCGGGAAGCCTGTAACAGACATTTCCCCGCAAGATGCGGATTTCTATATTTTCGGGGTCCCTGGAAACGGCGCCATCCAGTATTTTCAGCCCTTTGACGGCTTTCTTGAATCTCTCCATGGGATCAATGGCGTCCCGCCCCAGGAGGGTGATGGCACTCCCATAGTAGGCTTCAACGAGATTGTTTTCAGGTAGCAGCTCTTTAACCTTTGCCAGCAACTCATGGGCCTTGACTACGGCTTCCTTATCGCCTTGAAGGCCGCGCTTGTGAAGCTCTATCGCTTCGGCAAACAGCTCTTCTCCTGTTTTACCCGGACTGGCGGTCAGATCTTCCTTTTCCACCTCCATGCCCTGATCAGGGTTTTCCATACGATCACCCGGTTTTTCCCCGCCGGTGCTCTTTCCTTTATCAAACTGCATTCTCCACATACCAGGCAGCATCGCTGGATCTTTCCTCCTTCCGGAAAATTAAATGCTATCAACCGTGATACAATATTCAAAAAGGCACGATAAGGTGACATTTCCGGTCCTTTTTCCCAGGGATTTCATTCTGTATCCTTGCTTTGGGAGAAATGAAAGAATCAGGCAGGATTTCGCATAATATGGCTTAACCAGGGAAAGATAGATACGTACATACCAGTAGGGATGGAGGCTGCCTGTGGAGAAGCGGCATTTTTTCGCAGCCTTTCTGGTCTGTGCCCTGCTGCTGGCCGGAGGGCTCGACCTTACCGCTCAAAGCATCCAGGAATTGCGGGGGGAGAAAGTCGTCCTGGAGGTCACGCTCCGCCAGGTCAGGGGGCTGATAACCAGAACTGGGGAAGTAGTCAGAGGCTATACACGGCACCTGCTTGCGTCTTTTCTGAGATGGCGCATCGTCCTCTGGTGCAGGGATGGGTTGGCGGGCATTAAGAGTATTCAGATGAGACTCCGCCGGGTTATAGAGCGCATCCTTGCTCCGGTAGGCTTATTCCTTCAACATTTACGCAAATCAGACCGCCAGGTACCGCCCACCAAGCCGCGGTTGAGGAAATCTGCGTGTCTACCTTGCTACCGGTCATACTGGACAGGTGATGAGTTGTTTATGCCTCTGTTGCGGTAGAACAGCAGGAACTCCGCATCTAATCCCTGAAGCCCATGCAGCGCAAGAAAGGCGGTATCAAGGCAAAACTTTATAAATTCGCATTTTTTAACCCGAGCAGGCAGGAAAATACCCCATAAATAGCAAAAA
>CADDZA010000102.1 GCA_902812435.1 Clostridia bacterium | reverse complement strand
CCCCCGGTTCCGGGGCGGGCCGCCCCCGCCCGAATCCGCTTGCAAATGATCCGCTCCATGCTGCAACCCTGCGCTCCTCATTCCAAAGCATCGCTTATCCTCCGACGCCCCCTTACGCAGACACGGGGACGGTTCTCTTGTCTATTCTCCTGTCTATTTACAATTACACCCTGCCACCAAGTCGTTACCGGCAAGCGATCTGTGACCGGGTAACATCACCGGGAACATGCGAGAATAACGGTTCGTGACGGCGAGATTACTTATCCGCGGAAACAATCGTGAAAGCTCAACCGTAGTCAGAGCAGGCGCAAGGACAAATCGCCATACATTTTCTGGGCCGATCCCTACCTCAGCAGGAGCCACATCCCGAAGACGATGAACAGGGCGCCCCCCAGGTGGGCCGGGGTGATCGCCTCTTTGAGGTAGAGGGCGCTCAGCAGGAAGACCAGGAGAAAGCCGCCCCCGGCCATCACCGGGTAGGCGGTGCTCAGGTTCATCCGGGAGAGGACGGTGCTGTAGCCCACCAGGGCGAGCCCGAACAGGATCACCCCGCCCCAGAGCAAGGGGTTGAGGGCCATCCCCTTCAGAGTCTCCGCCAGGTGGGCTGGATCGAGCCGCAGGGTGCGCCCCTGCGCCCCTGCACCGCCAGCTTGATGGTGAAATTGGCCAGTGCGTTCAGACACAGGCTGGCGGCCAGCACTGCATAAGTGGGCAGCAGCGCCTGCCCTGTTCCGAGTGCGTTTGACAAACATCGAAGCCCCCTTGTTAGAAACTCACACGCAGCTTAATCTGATAGCTGAGGTATAAAGAAAATCCCCTCTTGAGGGGATGAGAGCTTTCTATTCAATTTTTAGCGAAGTGCAAGTGTAACGATGGTACCGGCAAATCCGGCAATAAGGGTAACAACAGCGCCAATGGCCCAAAACCTGATATTGTTCAGTTTGCCGTCCATCATTTTGACTTCGCCTGTTAATTTCTCGTCCAGCCGCTCAATACGGGTATCCAGTCTGTTAATCTCTCCACTCAGCTTTTCATCCAGCCTTTTGATCTCACCGCTCAACTTTTCATCCAGCCGGTCAATACGCTGGAGTAAAAAGAAAAACTCCTGAGATGCCAGGCCCCGTGACCCACCCGGTGTGCGCTCATCCGTAACGGCAGTTTCTCTAATTACATCATCAGGCAAGGCGCTCACCTTCTTTCACCCGCCTTTATTTTAACATTTGCTACTGGAAAACACAACCTCGCATGCCCCGTACTCTTCTGCAACTACTCTACTTGCCTCCGCCGGCGTACCTCCGGAACAGCTCCCCCCAGCCGGTTTGCAGGAACTCCCGGATGCGCCTCCGCCCCACGGTGGGGTACCAGAGCCAGTCGTGGTAGATGTTCGAGGCCAGGGGCGCCCAGGCCACCAGCCTCGTGTGCAGGAGCAGGTGCTCCAGGGGCCGCAGGGGGCCCTTCCGGATCAGCTGGTCCCCCCAGATGACGAGGCTCCGCTTCACCTGGAAGCCGAAGTTCATCTCGCGGATGTCTTCCCCCACCACCTCGATCTGGCCGGGGTCGGCCACCCCCAGGCCGCGCTCGTGGCAGAGACGCAGGTAGGGGATCCCCAGCGGGTCGAACCCCATGAGCTTCGCCGCTACGGCGTCGAGGGCGACGGAATCCGCCCCGGCCAGAATTACGTTCTTCACCACCGGGACCATGGTGCGGGGCCCCGCCCCGTTGCCGGCCACGGTGCCGTCCATCACCGCGAAGATCCCCGGGTGGATCTCCTGCTGGATCACCATCAGGTCGGCCAGCACTTCGTGGATGTGCTTGTGGCAGTAGTGGCGGACCTCCTGGAGCAGCCCGCCGAAGGAGTTCTTAACCGCCCCGGTGGTGGTGCTGTGCCCGTGAGTCTTCAATGTCGGGAGGTGCAGCACCTGCTTCCCGATAAACATCTCCGGGATATAAATCCCCTCAGTGAAGATCTTATCGAGCATCAAAAGCTTCCGCTCGGGCCGGAAGGGAACCCACTTCACGCCGGGGAGCGGTGTGAACTCCAGGCCGTAGCGCCGCAGAACCGGGAGCCAGGCGTTGTTGGCCGCCCCCTTGAGCGGGTCGGTGACAACGGTTTTGTTCTCCACCGGGATGAGATTTTCCCGGGCAAAGCCCGCCCGGAAAAGGGCGCGCAGAACCCCTTCCAGCTGCCAGGGCTCGGTGGAGCAGGCGGGGAAGTACTTCGTCCAGGAGAGGTTGAGCTTGATGACGGTGGGAAGGCCGGGGTCCAGGGCCCGGCTCAACCCGGCCATCTCCAGGAGGCGCTCGTAGTCGTCGAGCACCGTTTCCGGAGTGGTATGCAGAACGGCAACAAGGGCTTTCTTATTTATCTCCGTCTTTATCTCCCCCTGACATAACAACAAACTTTATTCGATTTCCTCGTGTCCCAAATCCCGGCAAATCTTTTTCGCCAGTGAATCAGCAATCTCTCGATGCCGGGGTACTGCCGAAGTCTTCTCTCGGGTGAATATAATAATAAAACTGCATCTGAGACAACTCAGTATCAATCCGGCATAAATTGCTCAACGCCCAGCTTTTTAAAATGATCCCTGTCGAAAGTAACGACAGGCCAGTTAGCGGCATGAGCCCTGGCAGCAATGTAAGCATCAATAAAATCCACATTCAAATTCGAGTAATCCTCAAGAGCCTTGATGATCAGGTCCCGCTCCTCCACCGCTACTCCACCTGCCTTGACAAAGCTGCTCACCACATCCGCCACCTGGTTCCTGGGATAATCATAGAAGGAATCAAGCACCCAGACCAGTTCCGCCACTGTAAGCGGCGACAGGTGCAGCCTCACTTCCCCCCGTTCGGCCATCTCCATAACCCGGGAAGCCAGGGAAAACAACTTCTCATCATCACGGATCAGGTACCTGAGCACAACATTGGCATCGATCCAGACATCAGCCCCCATTTTTCAGCCTCCGGGCGGCTTTTCCGGCGTACTCACGCCTGGCCGCATCCTCTTCCTCAGCGATACCGGGGAAGGGACGCTTCGGCGGCAAACATCCGGCCAGTTCAGAAAGCTTTCTGACTCTACGAACATGGACGGTTAGTGAATGATCGGGTGAAAGCCTGAATACAAGCTCGTCACCACTTCTTATGCCGAGAATATCCCTGATCTGCTTGGGAACCTGCACCTGCCCCTTGCCTGTAACACGGCCGCTGGCCTCAAGCATAGCACCACATCCTTTATTACCGTGTTTCCTTACTATTATTTTATCAATGATTTTATGTTAGTCAATAATAGCACTAAATCCATGACAATCCGGGAGGCTTAATCGCAAGCACCGGATATCTTATAATCGGGGACGCTGGCGCGATCACCGGCTGCCCCGGGTTGCCCCCCAGGTAGAGGATCAAGAGACAGGCGACGATCCAGAGGAGCACCGTCACCTGCAGCGGCAGGTCGTTCATCAGGACATCCTCGGGAGCGCCCCCGCCGTTGGCCCGGTAAACGACGTAGAGGTAGCGGAACAGGCCGTACAGCACCAGGGGAATGGTAAGCATCATAAGGCGGCTGGTCGGGGCGAGAAAGGTGTAGAGGGAATAGGACAGCACGGTGGCCGAGGTGACGATGGACACCATCTGGTCGATGAAGCCGAAGGAGTAGTGATCCAGGGCCGGACGGTGCTCCTGAGCCTCCAGTTTGAGAAGGTAGAGCTCGTGGCGCCGCTTCCCCAGAGCCAGAAAGAGGGAGAGGAACAGAGTGCAGAGGATCAGCCAGGGGGAGAGGCTCACCCCCGTGGCGGCAACCCCTGCCAGCACCCGCAGGATGAAACCGGCGGCGATGGAGAAAACGTCGAGGATCACCTGCTCCTTGAGCCAGAGGGAGTAGGCGATCATCAGACCGGTGTAGGCCACGGCCACGATCCCCAGGGCCGGGGTTACGGCAAAAGAGGCAAAAATGCCGCCGCCCAGCAGTGCTGCCGCATAGGCCCGGGCCGTCCCCACCGGAACCCTCCCGGAGGCGACGGGCCGGCCGCACTTGACCGGGTGGTTACGGTCGCGCTCCCGGTCGCAGATGTCGTTCAAAACGTAAACCCCGCCGCTCAGCAGGCAGAAGAGGGCGAATGCGGCGGTGGTCACCCCCAGCAGCAGGGGGTCGAAGGCGTTCCGGGAAAAGATGAGGGCGGCGTAGACGAAGAAGTTCTTCAGCCACTGCTTCGGCCTGAGCAGGCGGATGTAGTCCATGAACCCAGCTCCCCTCACTCCGTTTCTTTAAATCTTATCATACCGCCGCCGCAGACTTAAAGCCCGGCCCGGCAGAAAATAAAACCGGCCCTCGCCAGGTCCCATAACCTCAGCAGTCCGGTACTCCCGTAGGCCGCCGATGGAAATCATTCTATCCGATCCCATTCTTTCACCGAAATGCCAGCCTGTTTGATTATTTCTTTCAAGAGTGCAATACCTATATCTTTCTGATGTGGATTTGGTATTCGTAGTTTTAGCGGCCCCCGACGCATGAACGAATGCTTACCGCCAGAAAAAGGGCCTACGCCTAATCAACTCTTATCTGCTAACCGGTTCATACCTCGGCCACCATACGGTTAAGGTCAATTCCACCTAGCGGCGGCAGAGGATCGCGATCTCGTAGTTTCAAGACAAGCCATTCTTCCAACACTTCTTGCACCACCTCGCGGCACTTTTCCAGGCTGGTTTCGTTCGCCCAAACTCCCGGGCAGGACGGTATTTCCCCGAAAAAAGGTGCCATCTTCCAGCAGCTTGCAGCAAGCCTCCGCCAGAGCCGCTGCCACAAAAGCAGTTAGAAGCGGCATAATGCAGCATCCCTGTTTAACACAAATATTTACTGTCAAGCTCTTTATAGATTACACCCGGTGAAAGGGCAAGAAAGGCCGCAGCACCTGGCGGTGAAGCGGCCTTAATGCAAACTTACCCCCGTAAGAGCGCAGACAAGAGAACCGTCCCCTTGTCTCCTTGTCTCCTTAATACTTAATGGTTACGGTCTGTGCGGCGCTGTCCCACTGAACGTCGGCATTGAGGGCCTTTGCCAGGAAACCGACCGGAAGCATGATCCGCCCGTTGTCGAGCCACGGTGCCACGTCCATGGCGACCACACTGCCGTTCAGAAGCAGTTCCCTGCTCCCAACCGTCAGTTCAACCCGGCGATCACCCTTTACGATGGTAACCTTCCGGCTCGCCGCGTCCCACTTTATGTCCGTATCCGGCACTCCCAGG
>CADDZA010000101.1 GCA_902812435.1 Clostridia bacterium | reverse complement strand
CCGGAAAGACACCTGGAGCGTGCCACGCCAGCGGCCACGTCCACGGGCCGGGGCTGGTGGAGATGGCAATAACGCAAACAGAACAACCCCGCAATTTCTGCGGGGCTTGAATTCCTATGGCGCGCCCGGAGGGACTCGAACCCCCGACACGCGGTTTAGGAAACCGCTGCTCTATCCTGCTGAGCTACGGGCGCATAACTAAAATGGCGGAGAGAGTGGGATTCGAACCCACGAAGCAGGTTTTATACCCGCTTAAACGCTTAGCAGGCGTTCGCCTTCAGCCAACTCGGCCATCTCTCCGCATTGTTTTATTATAAAAATGGTGCGCCCGGAGGGATTCGAACCCCCAACCTACAGATCCGTAGTCTGTTGCTCTATCCAGTTGAGCTACGGGCGCAAATGATTATCTACAACGGAATTTCATTATACCCGAAAACCGGCCATTCGTCAACATGGCGGAGGGGGTGGGATTCGAACCCACGGAACCCGCAAGGGCTCAACGGTTTTCAAGACCGCCTCCTTAAACCGCTCGGACACCCCTCCGGGGACAAACATGTGCGGCAAGGCCGCACTTTTACGGCCCCAGTATAGCACACCCGTCAGTTCATTGTCAATGTGACCCTGCCGGGAACCCCGGCGTTTAAGCGCTTTAAACCCGCCTGGAGGGGGCGGAAATCGAACGCCCGCCGCTTCCGGCTAGGAGGCGGCGATCACGTCTACCCCCATGTACGGGCGCAGCACTTCCGGAACCACCACAGACCCGTCCTCCCGTTGGTAATTCTCCAGGATCGCCGCCAGGGTTCTTCCAACGGCGAGGCCGGAACCGTTCAGGGTATGGACGAACCGCGGCTTCGCTCCCGCCTCCGGCCGGTAGCGGATGTTCGCCCGCCGGGCCTGGAAGTCCTCGAAGTTGCTGCAAGAAGAAATCTCCCGGTAGCACCCTGCACTCGGCAGCCAGACTTCCAGATCGTAGGTTTTGGCGGCGGAAAAGCCCAGATCCCCGGTGGACAGGGAGACCACCCGGTAGGCCAGACCGAGTCGGCGCAGCACCTCCTCGGCGTTGTCCGTCAGGCTCTCCAGCTCGGCATAGGAGTCCTCCGGAGTTGTGAACTTGACCAGCTCCACCTTGTTGAACTGGTGCTGCCGGATGAGACCCCTGGTGTCGCGCCCTGCCGCCCCGGCCTCCGCCCGGAAACAGGCGGTATAGGCGGTATGGTAGATGGGAAGGGCGTCCCCCGGCAGGATCTCCCCGCTGTAAAGGTTCGTCACCGGGACCTCGGCCGTCGGGATGAGAAACAGGTCCTCCCGCTGGCAGAGGAAGAGGTCCTCCTCGAACTTGGGAAGCTGGCCGGTGCCGGTCATGGTGGCCCGGTTTACCAGAAACGGGGGAAAGATCTCCGTGTAGCCGTGCTCCCGGGTGTGCAGGTCGAGCATGAAATTGACCAAAGCCCGCTCCAGCCTGGCACCCCAGCCCTTCAGCACGGTGAACCTCGCCCCGGCAATCTTGACACCCCGGTCAAAGTCGAGAATGTCCAGCTTCTCCCCGATCTCCCAGTGGGGTTTTGGTTCAAAGGCAAAGGACGGCGGCTCCCCTTCCACCCGCACTACCACGTTGGCTGTCTCGTCCGGCCCGACGGGAACAGAGGGGTGTGGTATATTGGGTATCATCAGCATGCTTTTCTCCAGCTTCTCCTCGAGCTCCGCCAGTTGCCGGTCGAGTTCCTTGCTGCGCCGGGAGATCTCCTTAACTTCCTGCATCAGGTCGGTTGCGTCCTGCTTTAATGCCTTCAGGCGCCCCACCTGTTCGGAAAGGGTGTTCCTCTGGTTCTTCAGCCTCTCGCTTTCCACCAGTATCCTGCGGCGCTGCTCATCCCAGGCCAGCACCTGATCGAGATCGAAGTCATAGTTCCGGCGGGCAAGCGCCTCTTTGACCACTTCGGGATTGGTACGAATAAATTTCAGATCGAGCACTGCCTTTCATCCTTTCGCCTTTGATTCCCCATCCGGCCATTGGCCGGATGGGTTCACAATAATTACAAGGAAACAATCCTGACATTTAATATACCTGAAAGCCTGGATAGCTTTTCCCGGGTGGCTTCATCCACCGGAGAATCAACGCTTAAGACCATCAAGGCCTCTTCTCCCCGGGTGCAGCGACCGACCTGCATCATGGCGATGTTGATGTTGGCCTGTCCCAGGGTGGAGGCGAAGGGACCGATCACCCCCGGCCGGTCGATGTGATCCACAAACAGCATGTGGGGGGTGGGGACGATCTCCATCTGGTAGCGATTCACCTTTACGATCCGGGGGCAGTTGTCCCAGGAAAGCGTCCCGGCGTATTCCGCCTTTGCGCCATTACCGGATATCCGGGCAGTAATCAGGCTCACGTAACCGGAGTGACACTCCTCGTCGTTTTCATCTTTTTGCTCGGAGAAGCGGATGCCGCGGTTTTCGGCAAGCCAGGCGGCATTGACGAAGTTGACGTTATCCCCCAGCACCGGCGTCAGGAGGCCCTTCAAAAAGGCCAGGGTGATTATCCCCGTCTCTTTTGAGGCAATTTCCCCGCTGTAGGTGATCTCCACCCGTTCCACGGCAGCCTTTTCCAGCTGGTAGTAAAGCTTGCCGAGATGTTCCGCAAGGGTGAGGTACGGCCTCAGTGTCTTGATCTCCTCGCCCAGGAGGCAGGGCAGGTTCACCGTGTTCGGAACGATCTCTCCCTTGAGTGCCGCAAGTACGTAGTTGGCCACGTCGGTCCCCACCCTGCGCTGGGCCTCAAAGGTAGTGGCACCAAGGTGCGGGGTCACCACCACATTCTTGAACTCAAGCAACGGATTCCCGGTGCACGGCTCCTTGCTGAAAACGTCCAGACCTGCGCTGGCTACGATTCCCTCCCGCAGGGCGTCCGCCAGTGCCTTTTCGTCAATGATGCCGCCCCGGGCGCAGTTGACCACCCGCACCCCGCGCTTGGCAATGCGGAACTGCTCCGCTCCGATCATCCCGATGGTTTCCTCGGTCTTGGGGGTATGGACGGTGATGATGTCCGCCTCGCGTACCAGATCGTTCAGAGTCTCCTTGCGCTCGGCTCCGAAGCGCTTGAAGCGCTCCAGTGGGATGTAGGGGTCGTAGGCGATCACCCGCATCCCGAATGCCCTCAGGCGGGTGGCCACAAGGGACCCGATGCGGCCCAGGCCGACAATCCCCACGGTCTTTCCGAACAGCTCGCTACCCATGAATTCGCCGCGGCCCCAGCCCCCACCCTTCACCACGTTGTGAGCCTGGGGCAGGTTCCTGGCGGAGGCCAGCATCAGGGCGATGGTCTGCTCGCAGGCCGAGATGCTGTTGCTGTCCGGTGTGTTGACCACCACCACCCCGTGGCGGGTAGCCGCCTCCACATCGATGTTGTCGACCCCGTTCCCGGCGCGCCCGACCACCTTCAAATTTTTGCCGCGGCGTAGGACCTCCTCGGTAACGAGGGGAACACTGCGCACGATCAGGGCGTCGTAGTTCTCGATAATCTCCTCCAGTTCCGGCTGGCCGATGCCGTACCTGATGTCGACATCGGCCTCCTGCCGCAGCAGTTCCAGGGCCTCGTCGACGATCTTATCCCCTACAAGTATCCTCGGTCTCTCTCCCATCTCCTAAGCTCTCCCTTCTCCGCTTAGTGCCGCCAGGGAAACCTCCTGGGCAGCCTTGACTCCTTTTCCAAGCTCCACCTTGAACCCGCACCTGTTCAGGACCATCTCCAGGGCGGCCAGCACCGCGATAATCTCCAGATCCCCGACGTAGCCCAGGTGACCGATCCTGAAGATCTTGTTGTCCAGGCTCTGCTGGCCGCCGGCCACTACCACGTTGAATTCCTTTAAGAGCACCTTGCGGATGGCGTTGGCCTCGATCCCATCCGGTGCCAGGACCGCGGTAACCGCCGCAGAAGCCACCTCGTCTGCCGCCAGCGGCTTGAGACCCATGGCTTTGATTCCCCGGCGGGTCATCTCCCGGAGGCGCCTGTGGCGGGCAAAGATGTTATCCAGCCCCTCGGCCCGTATCATCTCCAGGGCTTCGGCCAGCGCCATAATCTGGGGTATGGCCGGAGTAAACGGGGTCTGTCCCTTCTCCGCGGACTTGCGTGCAGCTTCAATGTCCCAGTAAAAGCAGGCGTTCCTGCATTTTGCCCTGGCCTCCCAGGCCCGGGGCCCCACTGCTATAAAGGAAAGACCCGGGGGGATCATGAAGCTCTTCTGGGAACCTGCCACAACCACGTCCAGATTCCAGAGATCGGTTTCCAGCTCCATGGCTCCCAGGCCGCTGACCGAGTCCACGATAAACAGGGCGGGGTGATCCCCCAGGGCGGCGCGCAGCGCCTTGAGATCATTGGTGACACCCGTTGACGTCTCGTTGTGTGTCACGAATACGGCTTTGATCTCCTTCTTTTCATCCGCCTTGATGCGCTCGGCAAGGGCTTCCGGGTCCGCGGCCGTTCCCCAGGTGAAGTCCAGCTTCTCCACCTGAGCCCCGAAGCGCTCGGCGATGCTGGCGAAACGGTTGCCGAAAACCCCGATGGAGACCACCAGGACCTTGTCTCCCGGTGAAACGAAGTTGGCCACGGCGGCTTCCATCGCCCCGGTCCCGGCTGCTGTATAAATGAAAACGTCATTTTTCGTGCGGAAGATCTCTTTTAAGCCCTCGATTACCTCTTCATGTAGAGCCTTGAATTCAGGCCCCCGGTGATTGATCATCGGTTTTGCCATTGCCCGCAGCAGCCTGGGGGGTACAGGCGTTGGGCCCGGAAGCATCAAGTACTGCTTTTCCTCCATGTGCTCATCCTCCTCGGCGTATAAAAAATCCTCCCGCCACAGCCTGGGACGAGAGGTAGTTCCCGCGTTGCCACCCATTTTTGATGCCGGCCGCAAAGCAACCGACATCCTCTTGACCGGTTTGTAACGGAACCGCCCGTTCTCCTTAATCGGCCTCATGGCCGTTTCCGGAGCCAGCTTCGGGGGGGATTCGGGCCGCCTGCTTGCTGGCTTGCACCGGCCGCCAGCTCTCTGCCAAGCCGGGCGAACCTTACTTGTCCCCTGCATCGCCTGTTTTACCCTGTTCAGGATGTTGGAATTTATCATAGCACAAAAAAGCCTACATGACAACTTTTTGTTTCTATCAGCAGAACCCGCGCCCCCAGTATTTACCATCCCTACATTTCAACAGCCACAAGGCTTCCAGCTACAGCACCTGGTAAAGAGTGTAAATAACCCCTTTTCCCTAAATTACCTGTTTTTTTTCAG
>CADDZA010000100.1 GCA_902812435.1 Clostridia bacterium | reverse complement strand
AACGCAAAACGTGTGCCTATGCATTTTTCGTTTTTGCCTCGGTTCCGAACCCGCTAACCCTTGATATTAAAGGATCGCTCTTCGAAATTATCGCTAAAAATGCCTCGGTACTGTCGAACTCCGGTATGGCGGAGGCTCGTTACAAGCTGCTGGATGATGGCACAAGCAAAATCAGGTTGTGCGTACGAGGTGGAGGCTCTCCGGTGCTTGCTGCGGCAGTTATTTAGCAAAGTTTATTAACAGGCCGGATATTTTCATCCAAGAATTTCAAAACCGTTTTGTTTGCCAGCTTCGACAAAATGTTCATCAAAAGCAAGGGCATGACGGCATCCCAGTAAGGACATCAACGCTATCGAAGTGCAGTCAATTATTCCCCATGTTTTATCTTTATAGCCGAAAAACATCTTGAGGGCATCAGCCTCAATTTTTGTGCTGATTCTGATAAGAGAAACTATCTTACGATTATTCAATATCTCCCAAAGTTTCAGAGCTACATCTAAACCAAACCTTGACTTTATCAACGAAAGCGCTTCATAAGCTGTCCATGTAGTTGTAATAAGATGCACTCCATTCTGAAGCAGTTGCTTGTACAACCTGACAGCAGTTAAATGATAGTGGTCTTTCTTATTAACGATGGCTATCCAGCCAGATGCATCAATGAATACTGTTCGGTTCATTATTTCTCTCCAGTGAGGTAATAATGAAATTTTCGAGCCATATCTTCGGGGCCTTCACCTATTCCGACGATGCTTAAAGCTTTGTCAATATCGTCAGGCGTTCTTTTAACAGGCTTCTCTAAACCGGCCTTAAGTTTAATCAGTTCATTTTCGTCATCTTTGCCGTATTTTTTAAGCATTTTTTCAATAACTTTGACCTTTGCTTCTAATCTGGAAACCCTCTGATCAAGATCGGGATTAGCCATTATCATCACCTTTACAATCTCAATGTTTTGAAACCATACTTGGGTTATCTTGAGATCAGTATATCACAATATGAGTTCATTGCGACGGCAATCGGCGTGGTTTTTATGCTGGTTCATTTCTTTTTGTCTGCCCTATTTCTTAACTCCCGTAGCGGCATTTACGGTTCCAGGCGGGTTATACCATCTACCCTGTCGAAATCGCGGTCAGAGGAGTAAACCGCATCTGTTCCCCTAACCGGCATTTGTGCGGCCACGTAGGCATCAGTCCGGTCCAGTCCAGATTCTTTTCTGCATAAGTTTAAGGCTGAGGGCTGCCTCTCTTGTGGTATTTCTGCTGCTGGAGGATGGTACATTTTTCGGTGAAATACCGTCCTGCCCGGGTTTTTGGGCGAACTGGAAAAGTGCCGCGAGGTGCTGCAAGAAGTCTTAGAAGAGTAGCTTGTCCTGAAGCTGCGTGATTGCTGCCGCCGGTGGAGGAGAACTGATCTTAACCGCCGCCATTCTGCAAGGGCGACTGTGATCTCCAGATCGTTGTCTTTGCGGATAAGAGACCTGTTAAAATTGTTGTAGCAGAAAGTTAGTGGGGCAATACGGAACCAGGTCATTGACTCCGGCCTGCTTGGGGTTTACAATCAGGGCAAGGAAGACATTAGGGAGGTAATTTAAGGTTAATCGAAGAAGGGAGAAAAAATGGGTGTTTTGGTTGAGCTCAAAAAGCTGCAGCATGTTGTTGAAAGCTTCGGAAGCAACCCTCTCATTGAGAAGACCATCCGCAAGTTAATAAGTTTGAGAAAGCAAGAGCTAAAGCGGACCCTGCGACATCTTTCAGAGGAGATCAGGGCTCTGGAGCAGCGCTATCAGTTGAGCTCTTCTGATTTCCAAAAGCGCTACGCCGAGGGGACTCTTGGCGACGATGTGGACCTCATCAAATGGGCCAGCCTCTTAGACATGCAACAGCGTGTTCAGTCGCAGCTGGAGTATCTCGAGAAATGACCACCGCACGCTATTTCGAAAGACTAAAAATGATGTTGTTGCAGCTGGAATTTGTGGAGGAAGTGATTGTCCGCGAAGAATTTATCACTGATGACTTTGGATACCTCCGGCTGCGTTTCGCTCTGAGCAACGGAGATAGAGTGGAATTGTTTGAATACGTGGTAAAGGATCAGAATGCGATAAGAACGGTTAACTATAGCTTTCATCTGCAGAATGCGAATGCCGGGTTGCTTAAAAGATGGGATAATGCCCCTCATCACCCGGAGCTGGAGAGTTTCCCGCACCATTTACACCATGGGAACGAAGTTTTACCCTCTCGGCCAATGAACAGCTTTGCTTTCTTGGCTTTTTTGAAGCGGCAATTTAGGGAAGGGGGCAGCCGCGGGTAGTGCTTACTGCCTACCGGGCCTCAAAGATTCAAAAGGTGACTCCACTTTGGCGTTCTCGTAACCCGAGGAGACGGCCCGTATCAACCAAAGAGTATAGGTTGCCAAACATAGGAGGCATTTAAACCACCGGCATTAGCTGATGATGGGGGGGGTACCTGTGCTTGCTTTGGTTGCTAAATAACCGATATAACCGGCAACACAAAAACTTTAAAGCCCTTACCGTCAAGCCGTAAGGAAAATTTCTTAAGCTCTTCTAAGATTCTTTCTTGATCATCTTCGCTGATTACCGCAGCTACGGCACAGTTGAACCCCGGCCATACCGGATCATCCAGCTTGGGATCGCTGTTTTTCCCTTTGCCCAGCACCCTGTCCCATTTGGTAAAGCCGGTAACCCCCAGCGAATTGAGCATCTCCATTATGTCCTCGTCAAAATCCGCATCATAAGTGATAAAAAGTAGCTTCACTACCGCACCTCCCAGAAAACAGAACCTGCCGAAAATCGCAGCTTCTCATATTCAAGTCCTCAGGAAAGATCCATACCTAACTTCTGAATGCCAGCCGTCTTTCGAAGCCTTCTCTCCTCAAAGAGGCAGTAAACCGTCGGAATGAGAACCAGAGTAACCAGGGTTGACACGGACAGCCCTCCCAACATGGTAATTCCCAGCGGATTCCATATTTCCGCGCCTACACCCCTGGAAACGGCCAGAGGCAGCATGCCGAAAAACATGGCGGCGGTAGTCATCAAAATTGGTCTTAACCTATTGCGTCCGGCATTAGTTATTGCTTCCAGCAAAGGCTGACCTCTGTTTTGCAACAGGTGGGTATAGTCGAGGAGAATAACAGCGTTTTTAACCACAATTCCTACCAACATGATTATACCCATGTAAGAAATTAAGCTTAGGGTTGTGCCGGTTAAACCAAATGCGTAAAACACACCCGTTAAAGCAAAGGGCACAGAGAACATTATGATCAGGGGATCCCTGAAATTGCCGTAGAGCGAGGCCAGAACCATGTAAACAAGCACAATTCCCAGGACCAATACCAGGCTGAGATCTTTAAATGCTTTTTGCTGCTCTTCAATTTCTCCGCCGAAGCTGACTGAAACACCCGGCGGTATATCCACATTTTTAAGAGCATCTCTGATGTCGTTGGTGATTTCCCCCAGAGAACGGCCGTACCTGTCTGCCTCTACCTTGACGTTCCGCTGGCGGTTTTTCCTTTCAATTTCTACAGGTCCCTCACCGCTTTTTATTTCGGCGATATTTTTCAATTTAATCATCCTGTTAATCATCCTGCCGTCGGGAGTAAAGATCGGCACTTCCGGTAAATTCTCCAGCTTGTTTTTGTCCGCCTCGCTCAGGCGGATGAAAATATCAAAGCTATCGCCCGCATCGCGGAACTCGGTGGGATTATCACCATAAAAATAGGTGCGGACCGTACCTGCAATCGTAGCAAGATTTAGCCCAAAAGAGGATGCTTTTTCGCGATCCACCTCCACCCAGAGCTCCGGCCGGGGATCTTTATGGCTGAGGGAAACATCGATCGTTCCGGGGACTTCCTGAACAATCTTTTTCACCTGTTCGGCCACTTTGAGGTTCGTGTTCAGGTCGGGGCCCGACACCTCAATCACGATTGGCTTTCCGCCACCCATCATGAGTGAGGAAATCTGGCTCGTGGCAGTAACCTTCATCCGGCTTATGCCCGGTATTCTTTCCAGTTGTTCTCTTAACTTGCCGGCGATATCCTTCGCGCTGCGTTCCCGCTTATCTCTGTCCACCAGCTTAAAACCAATCGTTCCGACGTTGGGCCCTTCGTCCATGCCCATAGCCGCGCCGAGTCCCTCTTCGGTTTGCCCGTCGAAGGCGTAAGAGTGCCTCAATTCTTCCGGTTTTACTGTTTCACCAATGGTTTGCAGTATTTTTTCCATAACCCGGTTTGTTTCCTCTATTCTTGTTCCTTCCGGCAGGCGAAATTCAACGTTGACATCCCCGGAATCCATATCCGGTATAAAGCTGGTACCTATAAGAGGAACCAGGGCCAGGCTGCTGGCAAAAATCAAAATTGACCCGATAATAACGATCTTCTTGTGGGCTAGGGCCCAGGCGAGGACGCGGCCGTAAACATCCTCAATAAGAAACAGAAATTTCTCTATAGTCTTGGAAAATTTGCTCCAAAGGCTTTGTTTTTCAGCGAATTCTTTGCTGTCGGTTTCCAGCCACTTCGCGGACAACATCGGCGTCATGGAAAGAGCAGTAAAAAGGGATGCGAGCAGGGTCACGACCATGACAAACCCCAGTTCTTTAAAAAGGGCTCCCGTAATTCCCCCTACAAACATCAGCGGGACGAAAACCACCACGACCGTCATGGTGGAAGCGGTCATGGCCATTCCCACTTCGCTTGCGCCGTAAATGGCACTGGTTTTCGGCCGGCCCCCGCGCTCCAGGTGGCGGATGATATTTTCCAGAGCCACAATACCGTCGTCTACCACCAAGCCACAGGCAATGGCAAGTGTCAGCAGAGAAATAATGTTGATAGTTCGACCGAATAAGTAAAGGAATATAAAAGCGCTTATAAGGGAAAAGGGGATGGTAAGGGCAACGATGGCAGCCGCCTTAACTCTCCTTAAAAATAAAATCGTTACCAGTAACACAAGAAAGATGGCCCTTAGTAATTCATCCCGTAAAGTCTTAATAGCTAGCAAAATATTTTCAGAAGTGTCAAATACAGTGCTGATTTTAACGTCGCTGGGCAGGTTTTTCTCTATTTGTTTAAGCTTGTCTTCGACGTCCCGCGCAACTTTCACCGTATTTTTGCCGCTCTGTTTTTGTACAATAAGAACGATAGCCTTTTTCCCGTCCGCCCAGCCGTTCACAGTCTGCTCTTTGTAGCCGTCTTCAACTTCGGCAACGTCCTTAAGGTAAACCGGCCTGCCGTTAAAATAGCCGACCACCGTATTTTTTATTTCCTCTACGTCCTTGTACCGGGCCGGAATCCGGACAGAATACTCCTGCGTACCGGATTTTATACTGCCGGCA
>CADDZA010000099.1 GCA_902812435.1 Clostridia bacterium | reverse complement strand
CGCAAAACGTATGCCTATGCATTTTTCGTTTTTGCCTCGGTTCCGAACCCGCTAACCCTTGATATTAAAGGATCGCTCTTCGAAATTATCGCTAAAAATGCCTCGGTACTGTCGAACTCCGGTATAAGGAATTGAAACATAGGTCTTATGTTGTTTGCCGGTCTTCGGGTAGGTGGTTCCCAGCGTACCTATAAGGAATTGAAACGAGCGACAAGGGAAGCCAAGACGGCGGCTGGTTTTGTTCCCAGCGTACCTATAAGGAATTGAAACCCTCCTGATATTTTCTAAATTCAGATTTCAATTTATTGTTCCCAGCGTACCTATAAGGAATTGAAACTGTCCTAACCAGCCTCCTCTGCAACCGTTTTAACCTTGTTCCCTGCGATCTCAACTAAAAACTGATCCACTTGATCTTGGGTCTGTTGCCAAACTCATGCCAAATCGGGCCAGGAGATTGAATCCTTTATGGAGAATTAATCATTATAAATGACAAACCTCAATCTGGGCGGTGATTCCAGATAATGATGGGTCGAAAATCCCCAGAGCGCAAGATCTTTTACATGTTCGACATCGACAAGCGCGTGCCTGAAGACCATCTTTTAAGACAGGTAAGCAGAGCAGTTGACTTCAGCTTTATCTACGACTTAGTCCAGCCCTACTACAGCCATACCGGCGCTCCTTCCGTCGATCCGGTTGTTGTCTTTAAAATGGCGCTGTTGGGCTATATTTACGGGATCACCAGCGAGCGCAAACTGGCGGAGGAATGCCGCTTGAACATGGCCTTCATGTGGTTTCTGGGCTATGACATAGATGAAACTCCTCCAGACCACAGTATTCTCTCAAAGGCAAGGTCACGTTTCGGGCGGGACGTCTACGAGCAGTTTTTCAGGCATGTGGTCATGCTCTGCGAAAAGGCAGGCCTGGTAGAAGGCAACAAGGTCTTCCTCGACGCCACTCTCGTGGAAGCAAATGCCTCTCTGGACTCCCTCACAGAACGCCGGCCTTACCAGGAGCTGCAAACGCCGGAACAGTACCTTGACCAGGTTTGGGCAGAGAACAAGGCGCCTGAAGAAGAGGAAGGCAGCCATACCGCTCCTTCAGACAAGAACGAGAGCAAAAAAGGAAAAGGCAAGCCGAAAACCAACGAGCGCCTGGTCAGCAGAACAGATCCGGATGCCGCCCTTGTTACGCACAACAATTCCAAAGGCGTCTTGCTTGCCCATAAGGTGCACATTGCTGTAGCCGGAGGTCCGGGAAGGATTGTAACAGCGGTGGAAACCACATCTGGATGTGTTCCAGAAGCCAGGGTAGCTGCAGGCTTCATCGGCAGGCACATCTGGAATACACATCTCTTACCTCAGGAAGCAGTTGCAGACAAAGGCTACGGGAGACGGTATCTTTACGCTTTTCTCAAGCAAGCAGGGATCCTGCCCAGCATTCCTTATCCTAAGCCCCGCAAGACAATGCGCAGGAAGAAGCTCGAAGCCGGCTTTGTTTACGATGAAAAAGAGGACGTTTACTACTGTCCGCAGGGAAAGAAAATGTACTGCATGGGTAAATTTTACGATGCACCGCCCTTTACCGGGTCGGCCGCCATGCCTGCCGGGGATGTGTTTATCACGGGACACTCTGTAAAGCAAAACGGCCTTCAATAAAGACCAGTTACAATGATGAACTCATGAAATGGGTCAATGGACATCTGGCGACTGGTTATGCGAAACAGAGCTTGAAGGAGCGACCCCACCGGGTTGAAACTGCCTTTGCTGAACTGAAAGGGCCCTTAGGATTGGCCAAAGCAACACTGCGTGGGAGAGAGAAAGTGCAGATCCAGTCACTGCTGGCCTATACAGTGTACAATATCAAGCAGTTGGTGAAGGCAATGCGGAAAGGCAAGGTTCCTGGAGGTGTGAAGAGAATGTTCCTGCGTTTTTCTTTTGGGTTCAGTTCTTTGGCATTTGTATTTTAGGGTCTTTGGCAACAGACCCTGGTGGATCAACAGCAGCGACCCCGGCGTGGGAGATGACAGAAAAATTTGCGTGAGATGCATACCGCGGAACCTGGATGAAGAATTTATCGAATATCGAATGATGAAGAGATTTATCGATTGCTGTTCAGCCGGAGGGATGTTTCCGTAGTGGGATAGGTTCGGAAATGTTCCCGACTTCCAGGATCTGTGGGAAAGGGTTCAGACTATAGTTGGGGAAGCTGAGAGTGTCCTTCAAAAGTGGGAAGAGATTTACTCAACTTTTAAAAATCTCCCTCGGCTCTTTATTGCCGTCTGATCAGGTTATAATCTTTTTCTGCCCAACACGAACAGCAGTGCCTGGCCAACGAGATCAGTAAGTTCTTCTGCTGAGCCGAACAGGTCGGCTGCGTTTCCTTCTAAGTCGTAGACCCGCAGCTGGCAGCCGCGGGCGTTGATTGCCAGCAGCAGTTGCCAGCCCCGCGCCAGTATTTCGTTGATCAACCCCTCAATGCCTGGCTGCTGGGTGCCGTAACCCGCCTCCGCCAAAAGGTGTGCAGTTTCTGGTTTGAGCACTTTTCTCACTCCTTTTTAAAAAATAATTCCCCCGTGTCTTTCATTTTAACAGATCCATCGAGAAGTTCATCGAGAAGTTTCTGAGCTTCAGGTTGGAAGTAGGTGGTAAGACCACCCCGCCGTTTGGAAGCCGCCAGGCTGGATAAAGATGGTGGGCCTTCGGGCCTGCCGGATGACGTGCCGGTTTGGCGGTCACTGTTTCGGGCGGGACTTCAGAAGCCCGCGGTCCATCTGCCCCGTCAGCCGGGCAGGTGGAGGCACCCGGCCTCTCGGAGAGCGTGAACTGCTTTTGCCGTCGCTTTTATCGCTGCTTGATAAAAGTTGATAGCAAAAATGAAACAGCTTCGGACTCCAGAAAAATCCTTTCTGGCAGCACTTGCGAGGTGGTACATTTGTGCGCGTTTTGATGGCTACCGGAGTAAAAGAAATAGACGAGAGCATTGTGCTTCCCGAATCCGTTGAGCCTGAAGTTTTACAGAGCATCCTGTACATGGGAATTTACGACGTATACAAGACCGGCAGCGTTTCCATGGAGCGGCTGCCGGAGATGCTGTCTGCCAGGAAAGACATTAAGGACTTCGGCTTGAGCACGCTTCCCGTACCCAGAAAAGCGGGCGGGACGGAAGTGGTTCCCAAGGGGAGCGATGTCGCGGTGAAAGGCATCCGGCAGAGCGTTGTTCGCCTGCTGTCGGCGCTTCACAAGCGCCTTTTCAGGCGGGCCGAGAAAAAAAGCTAAAAAGAAAAGGTTTTTGGAAGTGCAGCCCCCGGAATAATCGTCGGGAACGACTATATAAGGGGCAACTGGGGTTCTGCCGCCGAGATAGACGCAGACTGCGACGCCGTGGTCATCCCCGCGTCTTGGGGGATCGGGGCGGTCCGTGAGTTCCGCAGAAATCCCCGCTTTCGGGCTGTTCCCCTTGTGATCTTAAGAGGGAACAAAGAATTTGCAGTCGATGCCTTGGTCGAACTGCTTGAGAAGCCGGCGAAAAACCTGAGGGTTCTCCCGGGCGGGCGTTCCGACAGGGGCCAGTCGCTTGCCCTGCACAGCGCCCTTTACATCGTCTGCCCGTCGCGCCCCGGCCAGGCAGGAGAGGTGGCCGCCCGGCTCGCCCGTGACATCGACAACTGCGCCCTGGTCTGCGCCGCTCCGGAGAGCACGGGGGCCCTGGCCCTGTGGATACCGAAAGACAACCTGATCTGTTCCGACTGGAGGATTCCCGGCTCAGACGCCCCCCTGGAGTGGGGCGGGGTGACGGTCTGGCCGGTGGACCCCTTCAAGTTCCTGAACGTCAAGGATGTTTCCGCCCACGCCCTGGTGGAGCAGATCAAGCCAAAATTCAACCTGGTTGTTGTTGACTGCGCCGGAAACCTTGAGATCGCTTCCCGGGCTCCGAAAACGGACGGGGTGATCGTCCTGCACAAGGAGGGGGACGCGGCGGATGCGGCGACATCATACTGGCTGAAAAACTATGCCGGAAACAACGTCTTTGTGATGTCGCCTTCGGAGGTCCCGGATGTAATGGGCGCGGAGAGTGGGTTTATGGGGACAAAAATAACGGAGAAAATCGTTGTTGAGAGCCTAGAGCGCCGGAGGGCAATCAAAAAAGAGGCTGTCCCTAAAGAACAATATCTCCAGTGGGGACAGTCCTATTTATCGAGGGGAGGACGTCGCTGCCGGGATAGAGAGAGTTCTTTCCTCTATCCCGCAGGCGATTTTCGATTTCAGGAATTCAAGCCTGTTGCCCGTGCCAGCTGGTAGACGATGTACTGGTTCAGGCTGACGTTTTCCTGCTTGGCTAGTTCCGCGATACGGCGGTGCAACGACTTCGGCATGCGCAACACTAAGCGCCCCGAGTACTTGTCTGGCGCTGGTTCCGGAACGGAAATGCCTTCTTCCAGTGCTGTTTCAAGCCAGGCGCGCCTCGCGTCATGGATCATCTCCCAGGCTTCCTCAACGGTTTCGCCTTGGGAAACACAGCCGGGCAATTCGGGAATTTCGGCTACAAAGCCTCCTTCCTCTGCGGGATACAGAACAACTTTATAAGGGAGGCCGAGGTAATAATCAAGAGACTTACTCATCTGGCAACTCTCCTTCCAGGGCCTTGATTACCTGCTTGACGTAGGCGGCTTTGACCGGCTTGGAATGCTTCGGGACCGTGACCAGCTTTTCACCTTTGACGTAGGCGTAGTGGCTCGATCCCTTGCGTGGTTGGCGTTCTTTGAACCCTGCGCGCAGCAGTAATCTCCGCAGTTCATCAAAGCGAACCTGATTCGGGTTGTGCTTGATTTTTTCGTACAGTTTTTTCAGAGTACTCAAACCAACCACCTGCAAATAGTATCATATATAGTAGCAGTGATGTCAAGAGACCATGTCTTTGCTATGATTAACCGCCCCCGGCGAAGCCTCACTTCACTCTTTAACGTTGACATAAATTTAAAAGATTTTACGCAGGCATTACAGGCAATCGGAGGCGTTGTTGTTATGCATCCATATTTGGAGAGTATGATAAAATACCCTTGGAAACGCTGAGCAAATGAATGCCTCACCTGCTGGAGGGGATTCCACCGAAGGGAGGTGAGGCTGAAGTGAGAGCAGGAGAAGCTGCCCAGATAGTAATCGCAACAGTCTCACTACTGACCTTCGTGGTACTTCTCATCCAGCTGTTGGTAAAGTAAAAAGCCTCAAGTTGTTCCCGCAACTTAAGGCTTTGAACTGACACCCTCAGCAGGTGAGGACACCACGAGCATTTGTTTCAGTGTTTCCAGTTATATTCTAAGTTATTCTTTTTTTTGATGTCAACACGGACAAATCAAAAAATACTAAAATTTTTTAAAAATGATTTGGAAGGAGGATTTCAATCACCGTGAAGAAGACTTTGGTTTTGCTGTTGACCTTGGCGTTTGTCTTGACCGCGGCCGGTGCTGCGTTCGCCTATGATTTTCTGCCCGGCTACACTTACGCCTCCCTGGTTCCGCCCCCACCCCCTCCGCCCGAGAAGGGGATGTGGGCTGTGTTCACAGTAGGGGACACCAGGTACTACTA
>CADDZA010000098.1 GCA_902812435.1 Clostridia bacterium | reverse complement strand
TTCCCTGAAAAAAACAGGTAATTTAGGGAAAAGGGGTTATTTACACTCTTTACCAGGTGCTGTAGCTGGAAGCCTTGTGGCTGTTGAAATGTAGGGATGGTAAATACTGGGGGCGCGGGTTCTGGTGGCAACCCAGGTAGCTTGACAAAAAAGGGAATCTGCCGTATATAAGTGTTTGGGAAATTACAGACAGAAGAGGTGATCAGTATGCCGACTTACGAATATCAATGTAAGAAGTGCGGTCGTTTCCAAATTTCCCAGAGAATAACTGAGCCTGCTCTTGAGGTATGCCCGACCTGTGGACAGCCTGTGCAACGGTTGATCTCTCGCAACGTTGGAATTATCTTTAAGGGTTCAGGATTTTATATTACCGACCACAGAAACAAAGATTATCAGAACAAGGCCAAAGAAGAGAGCAAAGCGGTTACCGACAGCAAGGTTCCGGCGGAAAGCAAATAAAACGGTGCAGCGGTACAAGTAGAAGCAACAGGGGGTGCGAGCACGTACCCCCTAAGTTTTTTGCAGCAGGGGATAAAAGAGGGATGAACCGGCAATAATTTTATGTGAGGCCATTTTTGTGGCTTTTTAGCTAAAATACATGGGGGTGCAATTATGGCAGGCAAAAACGAAAAGGGCGAGCTCAGGTTGCGCCGGATTCCCGAGCGGGGAGAGATGTTTGATCTTTTCCGGCAGGTTACGGAAAAAATCAGGCGTGAAAAGGCTTCTTCAATAAAACTGCGTTGATCGCGTCAGCAGGAGGTGTCTTCCGTTTGCCGCCGATTTATCTTAAAGTAGCTCTTCAAACAATACTGGCCTTTTTTGCGGTTTTAATAGTAACACGGATTTTGGAAAAAGAGCAGTTGAGCCATCTGACTTACTATGAGTATGTAACCGGGATTACACTGGGCTCTCTGGCCGCAGGTTTGGCGATAGATGCGGTGATCCCGGCCGGTGCGGTGCTCCTCGCACTGGTTATTTTCTCCGCTTTAACTTATCTGATGGGCTACATTTCGCTCAAGAACAGGGCGGCCCGGAAGCTGCTTGAGGGTGAGCCCACCATCGTGGTCCAGAACGGCAAGATCATGGAGAAGAACATGGGCCGCCTCCGCTATAACGTCGACGATCTCCTGGTGCAGCTGCGGGAGAAAGGTTACTTCAATATATCAGACGTGGAATTCGCCATTTTGGAGCCGCACGGCAAGTTAAGCGTACTGCCGAAATCCTCCAAAAAGCCGGTCACCAGGGAAGATCTGCAGATCCCGAGCAGCTATGAGGGGGTCGGCAGTGAGTTGATCATAGACGGGGAGATCATCTACCAGAATCTCAAACAGAACAACCTTGACGAAGCCTGGCTTATTAACCAACTCGAAAAGCAGGGTATTCACTCGCCGAAAGATGTCATGCTTGCCAGCCTGGATACGCAGGGCAACCTCTATATTGACAGGAAGCAGGACAGTTTAACTCACGATGTACAGGTGTCTGACGACCCGGATTTAAATGAGCAGATGAAATAGGTAACACTTGTAACCGGCCCTGCACTTTGTTCCTATCCGCCGTTAATGGCCGGGGTATAAATCACCGTTGCGTCCACTGTTCTGTATGAAAGCGGACGCTTTTTTGTGTTAAAACGCTCCGTTTGCTTACACTGAAAAACGTACTATATAAATTGACAGGGACTATTGTCCACATGAAAGGAGAACAACATGAACGAAATTAAATTCGGTACCGATGGATGGCGTGCCGTTATCGCCGACGAATTTACCTTTGCCAATGTTCGTTTGGTAGCCCAGGCGATTGCCGACTATTTGAAAGAATCCGGGCTGTCTCAGCGCGGGATTGTAATCGGCTACGACAACCGTTTTCTTTCCGAGAGATTTGCTGCTGCTGTGGCGGAAGTGCTGGCGGGAAACGATATTTTCTGCTGGCTCCCCCCGGAGGCTACCCCAACCCCTGTTACCGCTTACGCCATTAAGGAGAACGGTGCCGGGGGGGCGGTTATGATCACCGCAAGCCACAATCCTCCCGAATATAACGGGATTAAGTTCATACCCGAATACGCCGGACCGGCGGTGCCGGAAATAACCCGGGCCATTGAGAAAAATATCAGGGTGATCAAAAGCCCGGAGGATGTGATCTGGCTTCCACTTGACGAGGCCCGGGATAAGGGACTGATCCGCCACCTTGACCCGAAGCCGGGCTATCTGGCCCACCTCCGGAATATCCTTGATTACAGTGCAATATGCGGCAGCAACCTGAAGATCGTGATTGATCCCATGTGGGGGGCCGGCATCGGTTACGTGGAGGAGGTCTTCCGGGGAGCCTGCGGTGACCTGGAGTTCATTCACGATTACCGGGACGTTTTATGCGGCGGCTCACTGCCCGAGCCCACCGCAGCCGGCTTGAGCGATCTTAGAAAAACCGTGGTTGCAGAAAAGGCCGATCTCGGCCTGGCATTGGACGGCGATGCCGACAGGTTCGGGGTGATCGACCGGGATGGCGTTTACGTGACTCCCAACGAAATTTTATCTTTATTACTATATTACCTCCTGGAATACAGGCACTGGCGCGGTGCGATTGCCAGAACTGTGGCCACCACCCACATGCTGGACAGGATCGCCGACGATTACGGGCTTCCCGTGGTGGAAACACCCGTCGGATTTAAGTACATCGGCCAGTCCCTGATTCACCACCGCAGCATCATTGGCGGGGAGGAGAGCGGAGGGCTCAGCATCCAGGGGCATATTCCGGAAAAGGACGGCATACTGGCTCTCTCACTGGTTGTCGAGATGGTGGCGGCAAGCGGGAAATCCCTGCGTGAATTCCAGGAGGTGATTACCGCAAAATTTGGGCGTTTGATCAGCGCCAGGCTTGATTTAAAATGCGACCCTGGAAGAAAGAACCAGATCCTTGCCAGGTTACGGGAATGGTCACCCACGGATCTGAACGGTGAGCGGGTCAGGGAAAGAAATATAATAGACGGGGTAAAACTCATTCTTGAAAGCGGCGACTGGGTGCTCGTTCGTCCCTCCGGAACGGAGTCGCTCTTCAGAATCTATGCTGAAGCGTCTGATGAAGAGAGGCTCAGGCAGCTCCAGGAGGATGCCCGTGCGGCACTGGGACTTTAACCCCAAATATATTATCTGGTATCTTAATATTAAATTACAATTTTCTGCTTTTGATTGCAGGAACATCTTATTATTATGTTGAATTGCACAATCGAGTTATTTTATTTTATGAAAAACAGAACCTGGTTACGGCAGGGGATTAACGGGTGGAAATTGAGACGCTTGACCGGGTTGTCAAGGAAACACTTTCTGCAATCGAAAAAGGAAAGGAAGCAATCTTCGATATTGCGGAAAATGCCCGCAGTGAACTGGAGCGGGTAAAAAAAGAGCTGATGGCAACCAAACAGGAGACGCTGGAAACCATCCACCAGGTGGACAGGTATGTCCAGTTGGAAAAACAGGCACGCATCCGCCTGATGGAGGTAAGCCGGGATTTCCACAGGTACAGCGAGGATGCCATCAAAGAGGCTTACGAAAGGGCGAAGGACCTCCAGATTCAGCTCTTCGTGCTGCAGGAAAAGGAAAAAAATCTCCGCAATCGCCGTGACGAACTGGAGCGCAGCCTGCAGCGGCTGTCGCATACTGTTGAGAAAGCGGAGACCCTGGTCACTCAGATCGGGGTTGTCCTGCAGTTCCTGCAGGGTACCTTAAATGAGATTAGCGTGAAACTTGAGGGTCTGCAGCAAAAGCAGCAAATCGGGCTTAGGATCGTCCAGGCCCAGGAGGAGGAACGGCGGAGGATCGCCCGCGAGATCCACGACGGGCCGGCCCAGAGCCTGGCAAATCTTGTTCTGAGGGCGGAATTGTGCGAGCAATTGCTGAGTCGCGACCCGGGCAGCGTGAGGTCTGAACTGGAGAAACTGAAAAATTCGGTGCGCTGCGTCCTCCAGGATATACGTAAAATAATCTTTGACCTGCGCCCCATGTGTCTGGACGATTTGGGGCTGGTCGGGGGGCTGCGGAGATTTTTCGGGGATTTTCAGGAACGGTACTGCCTGCCTGTCGAATTTCTTGTCTTCGGACAGGAGAAGGCTTTGGAACATACGTACAGCATCGCACTTTTCCGCATTGTTCAAGAAGCTCTCAATAATATTGTTAAACATGCCAGGGCGAGTCGCGTGGTTGTAAAGCTGGAACTTCTTCCTCAGCAGGTTATAATCGTAGTCAAGGATGACGGGATGGGATTCGACCCCCGGTTGGTTGAGCAGGATGGAGGGCATTACGGATTGCTGAATATGCGAGAACGTGCCCAGCTGCTTAACGGTGAGTTGCAAGTAAAGTCGGCCCCGGGCAAGGGGACGGAAATCTACGTTATGATTCCCATTGAAGGGGAGGGAGATAAAATTGGAGGAAATTAAGGTTCTAATTGCCGATGATCATCCTCTCATTAGAGAGGGGCTACGCCATGTTTTGGAGCTTGACCCTCGCCTGAAAGTGGTTGGGGAGGTGGGTGACGGGCAGGGTGCCATCAACCAGGCCCGGATGTTGCAACCGGACGTTATCCTGATGGACTTGAAAATGCCTGGTACGAACGGCATTGAGGCAAGCCGCGTGATCACCCGTGAACTTCCCAGGATCAGGATTATTTTTCTCACGGTTGCCGAAGACGAAGACATGTTAGACGTTATCCACAGCGGCGCCTGCGGCTACCTTCTCAAGGATGTGGAACCCGCCGAGCTCATCAAGGCCATCTATAATGTAATGGACGGCAAGCCCGTTCTTCATCCCGTAGTAACGGGGAGGCTGCTTGGAGAGTACAGCCGCCTTACCTCACCTGTTTCCAGGGAGGAGGGCATTCACGCCCTCACCGAGCGGGAAAAAGAGGTCTTGATGTTGATAGCCAGGGGCGAGTCCAATCGCAACATCGCCCGCAAGCTGTTCATAAGCGAAAAAACGGTTAAGAACCATATTACCAGCATATTCCGCAAACTCAAGGTGGAAGACCGGACCCAGGCCGCCATCTATGCCATAAAGAAGAGAATGGTGGAGATCTAACCTTTAACCCCTTCCCCGTCCCCGGCATATACTGAAGCAGGGGAAAGGGGATGGAGAGTCATGTGGTGGTATTTGTTATTTTTCGCTGTCACCGGGCTGGCCCTTTACGGGCTATTTTTGCTTACCTGCCGGATCACCGGCTTCATGCGCAGCCGTCCTGCTGCACCACCTGCTATGAGCCTGCTCGTGGTCGTCCGCAATCAAGCGCCTGTTATTGAAGGCCTTATAAGACACATCCTGGCGTACCATCACAAGCCTCTGGCATTTTTTGAACTTGTCGTTGTGGACGACCATTCCGGCGATGAAACCCCCGGGATTCTCCAGCGTTTGAACCGGAGGCACCATTTTACCCTGATCCAAATGGATCAATTCCCGGGTGAGAAAGCACTGGAGACCGGCATCAAATTCTGCCGGGGGGAGGTTGTTTACTGCTTCGACCTTACGGGGCGGGTACACCCCCACCTGGTCGCCAGGCTGGTAGGCTGCCTTTTGAAAGGTGAACATGTGTACCCGGCCAGTGAAAGCTGCAACATCACTCTTGTTACAAACCGGAGTTCGACAGCCCATAGACAAACAGAAGGCCGCAAGCCGCATGGGACACGGAATTCAGGGAATACGTTTTCAGAGGCGTGTTACTAGGCGTTTTGTTTGCCTGCGGGATTTATGGAGA
>CADDZA010000097.1 GCA_902812435.1 Clostridia bacterium | reverse complement strand
TTATGGTAATATGTTTGCCACTACACTTTTTGCAAATTTTCATATCGTCATTGCCAAAAATGCCGTTGTTAAGCCATTTTTCGTTTTCAAAAATGGCCGAATCCGGGGCCAACTGATAAACTCAGGATAAAGGTCTGCCCTGGAAATACATCGAATACACCCGACGGGTCTATGGGTACCAACGGGGGCGGCGTGGTGGTCTGCCCGGAAAAGCAGCCGACTTGAAGGGGAGTATAATGCGGGGCTGAACGGTGATATAATGTTCATGAAGAACGGCGCAGAAACCCGTCCCGGGTTTTACAAGGGGGGTTGGAAAACCCGCCCTCTTTGGCGTGGTCCCGAACCGGGCCGGTTCATTGCATGGGTAAAAAGGTGGACATTGATGCGCAATATTTTCAAAAGGATACCCGAATACAAGCAAACATTGACCGCCGTCGGGGATGGAAACGTGCCTGTACTGGTTTCCGGACTGCACGGCCCCTGCAAGGCGTTGTTAAGCGCCACCCTTTATGAGGATGCCGGCTTCACGGGGGCGCTGCTGGTGGTGGTTCCGGGCCCCGACCAGGCGCGGGCCTGGCAGACCGACCTGGCAAACCTATTCCCGGGCCGGGAGGTGCTGGTCTTTGACGCGGCGGAGGCGCTGCCGTTCGAGGTGGTGGCCGCCAACCGGGAACCCACCGCGGGCCGGCTGCAGGTGCTGGCGTCCTTAAAGGCGGAAGGGGGGGCTCCTCCTGTGGTAATCGCTCCGATCGAGGCCCTCCTGCCCAAACTGATTCCGTCCTCGATCTGGTGGGGGATGGCCCTGCGGTTCCGTAAGGGTGAAGATGTGGACACCACCCTCTTGACAGGCCGCCTGGTATGGGGGGGCTATGAGCGCACCGACCTTGTAGCAAGTCCCGGCCAGTTTGCCGTGCGGGGGAGCATCCTCGACGTTTTCCCCTTTTACGGAAAACCGGTGCGCATCGAGTTCTGGGGGGATGAGGTCACGTCTGTCAGGGAGCTGGATCCGGAAACGCAGCGCTCCAGGTCTCACCTTACGGAGGCCGTGATCTGGCCGGCCCGGGAATTTGTCTACGCTCCCGAGCGGGCGGAAGCCGCCGCCGGGCGGATCAGGAAAGCCTACAAGGCCAGGCGCGGGCAACTGAAAGGGAGCAGGAACGCCCAGCTTAGCCTGAAACAGCGGCTGGACCGGTTCCTGGAGATGGCTGCGGAGGGCACGGCCGGTTCCCTGAACCTCGTGCAGCCTTACTTTTATCCGGAGCAGGTCTCCCTTTTGAATTACCTCCCGCCCGGTTCCCTGGTAATCCTGGACGAGCCGGGGCGCTGCCGGGAGCAGTGCCGGGCACGCACCGCTCTACTGGAATCGGACTACAGGCGCCTGTTCCAGGAAGGCCAGTCCTTCACCCCCTGGCAGGATTATTACTTCCGTGAGGAAGAGCTTTTCCAGGAACTGGTGGAGATTTGCCAGCTCTCTCTGACCAAGATCCTGACACAGCCCGGTTACCTTGAGCCGAAGACGGTTGTCAGCTTCACGGCCAAGGAAATGCAGCCCTTTCTCGCCCGGCCGGACCTCCTGGCACCGGAGCTGCACCGCTGGCTGAGAAAAGGCACCACGGTCCTGTTGCTTACACAGGCCGAAGGTCGGCTTCCGCAGCTGGAGCGGGGCCTGAGGGAGTATGAGCTTTCCTTTTTAAAGAATAAGGAATGGCGCACTCGCCTGGATGCCGGGCGCCTCAATGTCGGGATCGGCGACCTAAGCAAGGGCTTTGAGATACCCGGCAGGCTTGCGGTGATCACAGGGGAGGAACTGTACGGCAGGAAGAGGATGAGCAGGCACGCCCGGGCGGGCCGCCGGACCGGGGATGGCCCCGGCATTTTGCCGGAACTCAGCGTGGGGGATTACGTGGTGCACGTTCACCACGGCATCGGCCGGTTTGTGGGAATCCGGGAGATGGCCTCCGACGGCAGGAAGAAGGACTACCTGGAAGTTGCCTATGCCGGCGAGGATTGCCTTTATGTCCCGGTGGACCAGGTGGGTTTGATCCAGAAGTACATCGGGCCCGAGGGGCAGGTGCCCCGCCTTTCCCGTCTGGGGGGGTCAGACTGGGCACGCCTGAAGCAGCGTGTTAAAAAACGGGTGAAGGAGCTTGCCCAGGACCTGCTGGCCCTGTATGCCAGGCGCCTGGAGACGCCGGGCTACGCCTTTTCACAGGATACCGTCTGGCAGCAGGAATTCGAGGCGGCTTTTCCCTATGAAGAAACCCCGGACCAGAAGCAGGCGATCGCCGAAGTGAAGGCCGACATGGAGAGCCCGCGGGCAATGGACCGCCTTGTCTGCGGAGATGTCGGGTTTGGAAAGACGGAAGTGGCGATCCGGGCAGCCTTCAAGGCGGTGCAGGACGGGAAGCAGGTTGCCGTCCTGGTGCCTACCACCGTTCTCGCCCAGCAGCACTACCGCACCTTCAAGGAGCGCTTTGCCAGCTACCCGGTGCGGGTTGACGTCCTGAGCAGGTTTCGTTCTCCCCGTGAGCAGAAAGCGGTCATCGAAGCCCTCAGCCGGGGGCTTGTGGACGTGATCGTGGGGACGCACCGCCTCCTTTCCGATGATGTCAAGTTCAAAGACCTGGGGCTTTTGATCATCGATGAGGAACAGCGTTTTGGTGTCGGGCACAAGGAAAAGATCAAAATGCTGCGCACAAACGTGGATGTCTTGACACTAACGGCCACACCCATCCCGCGCACCCTCCAGATGTCCCTGAGCGGGGTGCGGGACCTCAGCATAATCGAGACACCTCCCGAGGACCGGCTGCCGGTGCAGACCTATGTTCTGGAGTTCAATCCCGAGGTTATTCAGGATGCCGTTAGGCGCGAGATCCAGCGGGGCGGGCAAGTCTTTTACGTGCATAACAGGGTCGAAACCATTGCCCGGCGTGCTGTTTACCTGCAGGGACTGGTCCCGGAGGCGACCTTCCGGGTTGCCCATGGTCAGATGAAGGAAGAGGAACTCGAAAACGTGATGTGGGACTTCCTCAACAGGAAGTTCGACTGCCTTGTCTGCACCACCATCATCGAGAACGGGCTGGACCTGCCAAATGTCAACACCCTGATCGTCGAGCGGGCGGACTGTTTCGGGCTGGCCCAGCTCTACCAACTGCGGGGCAGAGTCGGGCGTTCCAACCGGCTGGCCTACGCCTACTTCACCTTTGACAGGGACAAGGTGTTGACGGAGGAGGCGGAGAAGCGCCTGCGCGCCCTGCAGGAGTTCACCGAATTCGGTTCGGGGTTCAAGCTTGCCTTGCGGGACCTGGAGATCCGGGGAGCAGGCAACCTGCTGGGCCCGGAACAGCACGGCCATATTGCCGCCGTCGGTTTCGACCTCTACAACCAGCTTCTCCAGGAGGCGGTTAAGGAGTTGAAGGGGGAAAAAGTACCCGATCAAAAGGTTCGTACCCCTCCTGCCTGGGAACTCCGGGTGGATGCCTATATACCCGAAAGTTACATCAGTGACGCCAGGCAAAAGGTGGAACTGTACCGGCGCCTTGCCCTGGTGGAGGACCTGAGCGCGCTGGAGGACCTGAGGGAAGAGGTACACGACCGCTTCGGCCCCCTTCCGGAGCCGGTTTCCTATCTTTTTAAACTGACCGGACTTCGCCTGCGGGCAAGGGAGCTCCAGATCGGAGACGTGCAGCATACCGACCGCAGTATTGTGGTACGCTTCAGGGATGGAGCAGGGCCACGCGGCCCCGAACTCGACCGCTGGACCAGGGTGTTCGGGCGCCGCCTCAGTTTCTCGGCAGTAGGCGGGCTGGAGGCCCGCATCGACACCCGAGGGCTGTCGCCCGTGCAGCTGGTGGCGATGCTCGACCAGGTCATGCAAACACCTACCGTAACATAATTTACGGTATCTGAAAATATGATCCGGTTTATCCTTGCGCTTGCTCCCGTACTCCGGTTTAGTTTTAAAAGTTGTTTCCGCTCGCTCCTGATTGCGTCCCGGACCAGATTTCAGTTCCAAGAACCCAGGTCCGTAAAGATTTACGGGTAACTACCGGCGTGGGAAAATAATACTTGGTTGCCGCAGCAGGATAAATGGGGCTGATAGCGAAACCCTTCTAGGTATGCCAATGGAATTAAGGAGAGGATTTACTTTGGATCTACAAGGGAATGTGCAGGAAACCGGAAGGCCGTGCACCGGAAGGGCAGGCTGGAAGTACACCCCGCAGGTGGTCCTGTTCCTCCTGCTGCTGGCTATAGGCGGTGTCTGGTTCTGGTGGTCGGAATCGGGGGACTGGGTGCTGAAGGTAAACGGAACGAAAATCTCTGAGGCGGAGTGGCAGGCGGAGACCGACCGGGCCGTCCGGTTCTTCGGCCGGGTTTACGGCCTCGATCTCCGAGGGGGTACTGCCTCAAAACTGCGGGACCAGGTAAAACAACAAATCTTGAATCAGATGATTAACCGGGTTTTGCTGAAAAAGGCGGCCATTAGGGCGGGAATCAGGGTGGACGACGCCGAGGTTGACGCCCGGTTGGCCGGGGACGCGGATCGTGCCGGGGGTATTGACAGGATGCAGGACATATTGAAGGAGCAGGACCTCTCCCTGGACAAGTACCGCGAACAGGTCCGGGACATGCTCATCATCCAGAAGCTGCAGGACCAGGTAACGCGGGATGTTAAAGTGGAGGAAAATGAAATCAGGACGGCCTATGAGATCAACTTCCCGCCCGGGGTCAGGTACGAAGACGTGCGTGAAACACTGCGGCAGAACCTTCTCGCTGCCAAAAAAAATCAAATTTTTATGAGGTACTTGGAGAACCTGCGTAAGCAAGGGAGATTCATGTATCGAACGAAAATGCCTAAATAGGGCTTGATTTCTTGAAATTTCAACCTTTTCAGGGCGGACAGCCCGACTTTCAACTTTTAGCATGGAAAAAAATGAATAAATCCCCCAATCCGGTTATATACTATTCGTGAAGATTCCTAACTCTGAAAATGAAGGGGGGATAGGTAGTTGAAAGCAACAGGTATTGTTCGCCGCATTGATGATCTAGGTCGCGTTGTAATTCCTAAAGAAATCCGCCGGACCCTACGGATTCGGGAGGGTGATCCCCTCGAAATCTTTGTAGACCGGGAAGGTGAGGTTATTTTAAAGAAGTATTCACCGATTGGTGAGCTGGGTGACTTTGCGAAAGAATACGCGGACTCCCTACACGAGGCGATTGGCCATATCGCATGTATTGCTGATAGAGACAATATCATTGCCGTGGCAGGTGCCCCGAAGAAGGAGTTCCTTAATAAACCGGTTGGCCCCGCCGTCGAGCGTGTGATGGAAGAGCGCAAATCCATTCTTATCTCAAAGGCCGGTGAGCATCCCTTCTGTCGAGGCTGCCTGAGCGAAGAAGAGGCCGAAGAGTGCAAATTCTCCAGCGAGGTGATTGCCCCGATCATCGCCGAGGGGGACCCGATCGGAGCCGTAATCATCTGCTCTAAGGAACCGAATGTCAAGATGGGTGAGCTCGAACTGAAACTTGCCGAGACGGCAGCGGGCTTCCTTGCCAAGCAAATGGAACAGTAAATCATGCCGCATGCGGCATGATTTTTTTGTGGCTCAAACACGTGAAAGGTGGCGCCGTGAGCCCGGAGTTCGACAGTACCGAGGCATTTTTAGCGATAATTTCGAAGAGCGATCCTTTAATATCAAGGGTTAGCGGGTTCGGAACCGAGGCAAAAACGAAAAATGCATAGGCACACGTTTTGCGTTT
>CADDZA010000096.1 GCA_902812435.1 Clostridia bacterium | reverse complement strand
CGCAAAACGTGTGCCTATGCATTTTTCGTTTTTGCCTCGGTTCCGAACCCGCTAACCCTTGATATTAAAGGATCGCTCTTCGAAATTATCGCTAAAAATGCCTCGGTACTGTCGAACTCCGGGATTAGATGCGGAGTTCCTGTTCTCAAAATCTCCCCTCAACCGGAAAAAAAGTACTCTTTCAGGATCCCCTGAAAGAGTACCTTAGCACTTAATAAATCTTACCGGTTCTCTTACTAAAGGTGATATTTGTTATTTAATCTCTACTTCTGCCCCGACTTCAGCCAGCTTGGCCTTGATTGATTCCGCCTCTTCCTTGCCGACCTTCTCCTTCACCGGCTTGGGAGCGCCATCTACCAGTTCCTTGGCTTCTTTCAGCCCGAGCCCGGTGACTTCCCGTACAACCTTGATCACTTTGATCTTCTCACTACCTGCCGCTTTTAAGATAACGTCGAATTCGGTCTGCTCTTCGGCTGCGGGAGCCTCCGCCGCAACGGCAGGGCCTGCAGCTGCAACCGCCACCGGGGCAGCGGCTGTTACGCCGAATTCATCCTCCAAAGCCTTGACCAGTTCGGCCAGCTCCAGCACGGTCATCCCTTTAACCGCTTCGATAATTTCCGCTACTTTACTCATGGTAAACCTCCTCATGAAATAAGATTAATCGTTCAAACCGTTAAACGGCAGCTTTTTGATCCTGGATTGCCTTTAAGCCGTATACAAGCTTCCGGATGGGCCCCTGCAAAACGGCGCTCAGCCCGGCCAGAGGTCCCTGTAACCCGCGCAGCACCTGTGAAATCAACACCTCCCGGCTTGGCAGATCCGCCAGGGCCTTGATTTCCCCGACTCCGACCACCCTGCCTTCAACAAGACCGCCTTTTATTTCCAGGTTGCGGTTTGTCTTGGTGAAATCCATTAACAGCTTGGCGGGGACTACCGGATCCTGAAAACCGAAAGCAATCGCGGTCGGCCCTGTCAAAAACCCGTCCAACCCTTTAAAGCCGGCTTTATCGGCAGCGATCCGGGTCAACGTATTCTTGACAACACGTATCTCTGCGCCTGCTTCGCGGAACGACTTGCGGAGTGCCGTTGCGTCGGCCACGTTCAGGCCCCGGTAATCCGCGAAAATGGCCGCCTTGGAGGTCTTCAGCTTTTCCGCCAGATCTGCAACGATCTGGGCTTTTTCGTCACGTTTTCCCATCTTGCCCTCCTTTTAGTTCAGTTTACTGAAAAAAACAAACCCCCCGCAGACAGCAGAGGGTTGTCAGGCAGTTCCTCCGACCTCGGCAGGCATCATTTAAGCCATACGGCACCTGCTGTCTACGGTCACTCAATCAACATAACAAATATAACAACTTGAGTCAAGCCGCTGTTTATGACAGCTTGGCCATCGGATTAACTTTTATCCCCGGGCCCATGGTCGAGGATACGGTGATGCTTTTCAAATACTGGCCCCGCGCCGCTGCCGGCCTCGCCTTGATCAGCGCCTCCACCAGCGTTGCGTAGTTTTCCATCAGCTTTTCAACCGGGAAGGAAACCTTCCCGATAGGGGCGTGCACAATCCCGGTCTTGTCGGCCCTGTACTCGATCTTCCCGGCCTTGATCTCTTTAATGGCACGGGCGAGATCAAAGGTCACCGTTCCCGTTTTTGGGTTCGGCATCAAGCCCCGCGGGCCCAGCAGTTTACCCAGCCGGCCGACCTGTCCCATCATGTCGGGGGTGGCAACTGCTACCTCAAAATCAAGCCAGCCCTCCTGGATCTTGGCTATCAATTCCTCGGCGCCAACGTAATCGGCCCCCGCCTCGAGGGCTTCCCGGGCCTTGTCCCCTTTCGCAAATACCAGAACCTTGCGGGTTTTGCCCGTTCCGTTCGGGAGAACCACCGCCCCCCTTACCTGCTGGTCGGCATGCCGGGTATCGATCCCCAGACGTACGGAAACCTCAACGGTTTCATCAAATTTTGCCGGAGCCGTTTCCTTTACAAGGTTCAGTGCCTCTCCCGGCTCGTACAAGGTGCCGTGGTTAATCTTTTCTAAAGCAGCGCGGTATTTTTTGCCTCTTTTCGGCATTGGTTTAAACCTCCTTCGTGGTTCTTACGGACTGCTCCTCCCACAAAGCTAACTAATCAGCAACTTCAATACCCATACTGCGGGCAGTTCCCTCAATCATTCTCATCGCGGCATCAATGTCCGCCGCATTGAGGTCTCTCATCTTAAGCTGGGCGATCTCCCTCACTTTCGACCGGGAAACCTTGCCGACCTTCTTGCGGTTCGGCTCACCGGAAGCCGTTTCAATCCCGGCGGCCTTCTTCAGGAGCACCGAAGCCGGCGGCGTCTTGGTGATAAAACTGAAGGAACGGTCCTGGTAAATGGAAACCTCAACCGGTATGATCAGCCCGGCGTCTCCTGCGGTGCGTTCGTTGAACTCCTTGCAAAACTGCATAATATTGACACCATGCGGACCAAGGGCGGAACCCACCGGGGGCGCCGGAGTGGCTTTACCGGCCGCAACGTGCAGTTTTACTACTGCTACAACCTTTTTAGGTGGCATCTATCACACTTCCTCTCTTATAATTTTTCAATTTGGGTGAAGTCAAGCTCTACCGGTGTCTCACGCCCAAACATGGAGACAAGCACTTTGAGTTTACTCTTTTCCGGGTAGATCTCTTCGACAGTACCAATGAAATTTTCAAAGGGTCCGGTAATCACCCGTACGCTTTCACCAAGGTCCAAATCGATCTTCGTGCGCGCCTCTTCCAAACCCATCTGCCGCATGATTGAGCGAACTTCGTTCGGCTGCAAGGGGATCGGCTTGTTTCCCGAACCCACGAAACCGGTCACGCCGGGAGTGTTGCGGACCACGTACCAGGAGTCATCGGTCAGGTACATCTCGACAAGGACATACCCAGGGAAGATCTTCCGTTTGGTAATACGCTTTTTACCGTCCTTGACTTCGATTTCGTCCTCCATCGGGACGAGCACGCGAAAGATCTTGTCCTGCATGTTCATGGATGCAACACGCTTTTCCAGGTTAGCCTTTACCTTGTTTTCATATCCAGAGTAGGTATGAATGACAAACCATTTCTTCTCCATAAAGACAAGGGACCTTGCGGCCCCCACCTCCTCGGTACGATTCTCCCGGCATTCGAACATTCGAAAAAGGAGCTATAAGATCAGTTCCAGAAGCCTGCTTAATATCGAATCCACCACCCAGATGAGCAAAGCCACAGCCACTACGGAACCGATTACCACCGCCGTGTACACCACGATCTCTGAACGGCTCGGCCAGTGTACCTTCTTTAACTCGCCCCAGGTGCCCTGAAAAAACCTTGCTGTTTCTTTAAAAAAGGACCGCTTTGGCTTGTTAGAATCTCTTGTTCGTATATCCTTTCCCCTGACCGGTGTTTTCTTGTCATCCTTGGATTTGGATGGGACTTTTTCCACAGTTTTGGGGTTGTCTTGCAGTTCGCTTTTTTTCTTGAACAATGACCTTACCTTTCCTTGCTGTGCGGCCTTCCGCTCAGGGATTGCACTCTCCGGAGCCGTTTCGGTATTGACCTTTTCCAGGGGGACCTTGGCACTCCTCTTTTCCTTTACCGCTCCGGCCTTTTTACCCATTGGCCCTCACATCCTTCTTCCGGTCTTTAAAACCATCTACCAACTTTTATTCTCTATTTCGTCTCGCGGTGCAGAGTATGGGTCTTGCAAACCGGGCAATATTTTTTGAATTCAATACGCTCCGGATTGTTTTTCTTGTTCTTCTCCGTTGTATAATTACGGCTTTTACATTCCGTACATGCCAAGGTGATTCCAACGCGCATGTGCGCCACCTCCTAACACTGGGCAAATCAAATTAAGAATACAGGAATAAGCAGGGCAGGATACCGCATTTACTTTAGCATAGTCGTCTACCACTGTCAATAAGGCAAACTAAAAAGGGCCTCCGGACAGGCGGGGTCATGAAAGCTTTCGGAAACGTCCCGGGGAGACCCCCTTTTTCCTTATTCTTCCTGATCGGAGCCGCAGTTATTCATGAAACAAAAACAAAAGTAAAAGTTCCCCGCTTTCGGTGGGGAACTTACAATCATACTTCAAACCTTAAGCCCCTTCACCCACTGAGAGACGTTCCACAGCGTTGACCGGGCACGCCCTGGCGCAGCGGCCGCATCTGCTGCAGAGTTCTTTGTCAATGGCGTAGTAGGCACCCCCGTTATAATTTACGACAACCGCACCCTTGCCTCCCTCAAAGTTGCAGACGTACCAGCAGGTGGCGCAATCCATGCAGATATCCGTCTTGATCTGGAAATCAAACTTATACTTCTTTTTTTTCTCTTCTGCCAAAGCAGCTTCCCCCCTTTCATAATTATGCGAAAATGAGAACCTTCTATATCTTTTCGTCAGTAAATCCGGAAATCCTTCTTTCCCAATTTCTGAGATTTAAGTTTAAGCTGGTTCTCGCCGGCTTCATCAGAACCGGTCTGGGCTGGGGTATCCTTTGAATCCTCTAGCTGACTCAAGGCAGTAAGGCTGAGGGGGTTGGACAATTCCAGCGGCAATGCCCTGCCGAACCTTTCAGCTTCAAATCTTGACTGGCACAAAGGTGCCGGTCAGCCCAGTCCCAATAGCAAGGCGGCGTTCAAACCCAAAATTTGTTTTAGTGAATCCTGGGGCAAGTGAAGGCTCCGGATCCTGTTAAGCTCCTCTTTTTGATCGGTCCAGGGGGAATCGGTGCCAAACAGAATTTTTTCCGGCCCATGCTCAAGGATCAAGCGGCGCATCCCTTCGCTGCCCAATTTATAAAAGGAAAAGGATGTGTCTAAAAACAGGTCCTTGCCCACCAGTTCCTTCTCTACCTCTTCCCAGTAAAGGTGCCCTCCCATATGTGCCGCTACAATTTTTCCTCCGGGGAAAAGTTTGAGTAGTCTGGCCAGCCGTTCGGGAGTGCAGTGTACCGGTGACGGGAGACCGACATCGACCCCAGCATGAAAGAGGATAATCAAACCTTCGTTGAAAAGGGCTTCGTAGATAGGCAGCATACGCTCCTCGTCCACAAAAAAATTTTGATAATCCGGGTGAAGCTTAACCCCTCGAAATCCGGCTTCTTTAATGCGTTTAATCTCTTCTACGGGGTTGTCCAGATCCGGGTGAAAACCGGCAAAAAAGAGGAGTTCTCCGCCCTGTCTGGTGTTCGCCCAATCATTAATTTTTCTTACCTGTTGAGGACGGGTTGCTACAGGTTGAACCACTGATAAAGATATTCCGGCCTCCTGCATTGAGCGGCAAAGGTCTTCGATGGTGCCGTTGAGGCGTGGCTCTATCCCGGCATTGGCTGCCAGCAGAGGTATTGCTCTACTGGCCAATTCATCGGGAAAACAATGGGTGTGAAAATCGATAATCAAGGTTTTCTCATTCCTTTTTCAGTAAGTTTAGCACTTCTATAATCACTGTGCTCTTCTTCATTTTAGCAAAAATAAAAAAGCAGAACTCAATAAAGTTCTGCATCCTTGTCTTTTGGCTCCCCGGGCAGGATTCGAACCTGCAACCCTCCGGTTAACAGCCGGATGCTCTACCGTTGAGCTACCGAGGAACGGCAATGTCACAGAAGTCAATATATCACGATGAGCTATCCAAGTCAATAACACGCAGCATAAAAGGAGCCATTGACGAGCTCCTTTTAAATAATTTCCTGGCGGTGACCTACTCTCCCAGGGCGAACCCAAGTACCATCGGCGCTGGAGGGCTTAACTGCCGTGTTCGGAATGGGAACGGGTGTTTCCCCTCCGCTTTGACCA
>CADDZA010000095.1 GCA_902812435.1 Clostridia bacterium | reverse complement strand
GTTTTTGCTATTTATGGGGTATTTTCCTGCCTGCTCGGGTTAAAAAATGCGAATTTATAAAGTTTTGCCTTGATACCGCCTTTCTTGCGCTGCATGGGCTTCAGGGATTAGATGCGGAGTTCCTGCACAGGAAGCTTTAAATTACTGACGTTATAAATTTAAAACCGGGCTGTCTGCCCGGTCACAGTCATTTTTTCTATTTTTTATTTGTCCATCAATCCGTATTCTCCTCCAGGCTGTCCAGAATCTGCAGGAGAGCCTTTTCGTCAGGCAAATCGAGTTCGCCTTTCTGGGCCTTGATGCGGACAGTTAGGGGAAGGTCGGAAAGCCTGATTGCCGTTGCCCTGATAATCCCTCCGTCAACCCCAGCGGGTCCACGGATAACAGCCAGGAAATCCCCTTTTCTGCCCAGGTGGGTTTTTTTTCGGCAGGAGGGGCACAGAGCATTTTTAGTCCTGCTGATCTCCACTTCCTTTCCCGCATACCTGACGCGCCAGCCGTCCCGTGCGGGATATAGGGAGCACAAATCCTGTAAGGTTAATTTTCCCCCCTTACGTGGTATGTTGAGAGTGGCCCTGTTTTCGTGGCCGCACAGTGAATAGAATGTCCTGGAGAAAATCTTCGTCTCGGGAGGTATGGTTCGCCTGGATAGGATCCCCTGGTACAGCAGACGAAAACCGCCTGCAACTGCTACTAGAAGAATCAGGTAGAGAACCGCCTGGTACTTTTTCTTACCCATTTATTCTAACAACCCTTTGAATCAAATTCTATCTTTATTATTATTTCTAAACCTCCCAAAATTATGTATCCATTTGTAAAAAATTTCTTAGTCTTCAATCTGGTTCATAAGTTCTTCCGGGATGTCAAAATTAGCGTAGACGTTCTGGACATCATCGTGATCCTCGAGGGCGTCCATCAACTTTAAGACTTTTTCTGCCGTTCCACGGTCGGTTATTGACACTGTGGTCTTCGGCACCATTGTCGCTTCGGCAACAGAGTACTTGATTCCCTTTTCCGCCAGGATGGACTTGAATTTTTCTACCTCGGCAGGTGAGGTAATTACCTCGATGGAACCTTCATCCTCCTTCACATCCTCGGCGCCCGCTTCGATCAAGGAGAGCATCAACTCCTCGGGGTCAAAGGAAGCACCTTCCATTGGGATGGAAATAAAACCTTTCATCTCAAACATCCAGGATACACAACCCGCCTCTCCCAGGTTGCCTCCGTTCCTGGAAAAGATGTGGCGTATCTCCGGAGTGGTGCGGTTACGGTTATCGGTCAAGGCCTTTAGCAGAACGGCTACTCCTCCTGCTGCATACCCCTCATAGTTAACTTCCTCGTAATTAACCCCTTCGGCTTCACCGGTTGCCCTGGCAATCAACCGGTTAATGTTATCCAGGGGCATATTCGCTTCCCGGGCACGGGCTATCGCCAGCTTGAGAGACGGATTCGCTTCCGGATCACCGCCCCCCGAACGGGCGGCTGCCATTATAGCTTTACCCAGCTTTGTGAAAATGCGGCCGCGCTGAGCGTCAACCTTTGCTTTACGGTGTTTGATGTTCGCCCATTTTGAATGACCGGACATGGAATCACCTCGCTCGCAAAATTTTAAACTTTAAACAACAGAAACACAGACTCCATGAGAATTCTAACAAAACTCTCTTTTAACCGCAATTTCACTTTTATCTGTGCAAAGGAACCAGTTCTACATCTCCCATCGCTCCCAGTCTATCTCCCTTGATGACCAGTGCCCCCCGGACCCCCTTGATGCCGCATATGTAATTGAGGGCCGGAGAAATGTCCGACTGGGCGTGTACCCGGTTGCCCAGGGCGGTCGCCGCGGCGTCTGCCAGAGCGGCATTAGTGCTCAAAACCACCGCAGCGTCAGCCTTGCCAAAGCTCAAGGAAGGCCCCACAGTGCCGGAGGAAGTACAGATACCGCGAATTCCCTCACCTGGGTGCACTCTGATGCCTACCTTTTCCGATAAAGGGGATGGCCCTGCAAAAATACCGACCGTAACCGGACGAAGCGTTGTTAAAAAAATATCCCCCCCATTCTCTACGATAACTTCCCTTGCGTGACGAAGCAGCCCGCGGCCGACAACCTCCGCTATGGCGCCGGCCACGGCGGCCATCGGTCCCACATCCGCCCTGGCACCGGCAACTGCCATCATGCGGATAATTCGGGGTGAGTGGCGGGAAACAGAATAGGGCTTGAGGGTGCGGCCGAAGTCGGGGTCCCTGACAAGGTATTGCTCTAACACCCCGCGGCATTCATAGAGAAGGGAGAGCGCAAGCTTCACCACTTCCGGTGTGTAACTGGCCTCGTCCACACTGATGTAGAGATCCGATTCCCTAAGAGAAACGGGAAAGGAAACCATTCCCTCCCCGTTTATCCTGTTGCGATAAGTCCGCTCGATATATTCCATGGCCAACCGCTTAAAACCGTACCTCGACGGCTCTTGCCATACACACATCCAAACAACTTTTGCAAACAATGCACTTCGATTCTTCAAACCTCACTTCCATCTCCGGCCTGGTCAACTGCAGTGCACCGACAGGACAGAAGGATGTGCAAGCCCCGCACTGCAGGCAGCGGTCACGGTTCCAGGCGATGGTTCCACTCAGGGGTTCGACTTCCACCCCGATATCCCTTAAATATTTTAATCCCCTGTTATAATTTTCGGAATCCCCACTCAGTTCCAAAACAACGTACCCCTCCTGGTGGGGGTTGATATCGGCCTTGAGGATGTTGATGACCAGGTCGTATTCCTTGACCAGGTGGTATATGATCGGCTGTCCCACCAGGGACGAAGCGAAGCGTAAAACAACCTTGTTGGCGATCAAAGCGAATGCCTCCTACCCATTATTTTTCTTTTCTTCCAAACCCTTTAAAGCAATCCCGGAATCCACTGACGGCAGCAGTTGTACGGGCTCTGTCAGCAAAAAGCTGCCGCTCCTGATCCATTCTTTCAGTATCTCGGCTATCTCTCTCGCCTTCAGGTAACTGGAGAGAGGGGTGGTCGGTACCTCCTTGCCCATAACCGTTATCTTCCCCGATCTCAATTCGGCGTAGCTCACCCTCCCCAGGTTTGAACCTTCTCGATTTGGATAATCGGAGCTGTAATCCTGGATCGTAGCGTAGAGGTCTTCATCCTTGACGGTTGTGTAGAGAAGAATCTCTTCATTTAATATGGGAATCGGAATACCAACGCCAACCGCCAAGCTGGCCCCGTATCCCAGATAGCTGGTTCCCCGAAGCCATTCGGGCTTCATCTGTTTGAGATCCCCGATCAGGGCAAGGGTGCCTGCGCCTGTTAGAGGCACGCCGTTCTCCCCTCTGGGAACGCAGGGATTGTGCTGTGTACCGTGCCATGCCACGTATCCGATTCCCCCACCGAGAAAGATCCTTGTTCCTACCCCGATGGTCTTGTAATAGGGATCATTCATAAGCGGGCTGAGTTGCCCCGAAGTTGAGAAACTGGCGTTGCCCAGGTTGGGCTTGAGCACCCCCATGTAGGTATAGATGGTGCGGTTCGACAGGTTGACGGCAACGGAGTAATTCTGATAAGCATTACGCGGATTAAAAAGAATGGCGTCATTGATATGCGACAATGTAATCCAGGTTTCAATACGGCGCCGCGGGTAGCAATCCGTTCCGTAGCCGGTCGCCTCAAGTTTAACCGGTTTGCCGGCAACCAGATCTTCGATGACGTGTCCGCCCCCGTAGAGGAAACGACCGGGGTAAACGCGGTTTTCCGGGTCACTTTCCGGGAGCGCCGTGGCCCCCAAATAAGCATCCACTGCAGCGATACCGCCGTAAGCGGGAACCCCGTTCAGATAAACCTTGTTCATCTTGATGCGCGGCTTAGTATGCCCGAAATTAAGGAAGACGCCGCTGGAACACATTGTCCCAAAGGTACCAGTTGTCACCACGTCGACTTCCCGCGCCGCCTGCTCCACACCCTTTTCCGCCACGATTTCGATGATCTCTTCAGCAGTTACGACGACAGCTTCCCCTCTTTTAATCCTGGCGTTGATTTCCTCATACGTCTTTTCGATTGCCATAAAAGCACCTCCTCTGTTCTCCTGTAGCGTGTCCGTAAATAACAAAAAATTAAACCCCTTCTGAAAGAAGAGGTTTTCGCAAAAACTGCATCACTCCCTCTTATCTCTCAGAATTCCACATTCTGCAGGAATTGGCACCGCCGCCCTGAATATGCAGGACCGGTTGCCGGGTTTCATTGGGCCAGTCCCTCCACCGCTCTGGATAAGAGAACTAATTCCTTTATTTGATTATTAGAGTTACGTTAACACACGAATGCAATCCTGTCAAGAAATAATTTAACTTATTTTGCCTCGCTTTTTTCCGGCTCCGGTTCCTTCACCGCAGCCTCGACCTGTTCAGTAACTTCTGTGGACGCCTTACGGAATTCTCTGATGGTCTTCCCTAGGGACTTACCGACATCAGGCAATTTGCCGGGACCGAAAATTATTAAAACGATAGCAAGTATCGCTATAAGTTCCCAGGGCCCGATACTAGGTAAAAAACCAAACATGCCAGTTGACACCTCCTGTTTAATACTTCGTCATAAAAGAACAAGTTCCTGCATTACTATTATGTAATCTCTTCCAGGACGATCTTGTGATCGACCAGCGCCAGTTCCTTGATGCGCCCCTCGAGAAGCATCTGGCGCCCGAAGATATCCTGAAGCAGAAGTCCCTTTTCATGGGGCAAGACCCGATCTACCTTTTCCAGCAGGAGTTCTTCCTTGCCGTTTTTTAAAATGTAGGCGTTTGCTTCACACATTATTCTCCGCCTCCTTTAAGTCCTTGAGAAATTGTACAAGCTTATCTACCATATGGGGCAACGGTTCCTGCTGTACACCGACAATCTCGACCCGGTTTTTTCCTATCGGCAGTAAAATTTTTTGTGCCTTGCTGTTGCAGATAGCCTCGGCCATTTTCGGAGTAACTTCACCCAGCATGGAGTTGGCGACTAAAATTGAAAGGGACCCAACGATAACATCTACCTCCGCTACGGTTCGAACAACGGCATTTTCACCGGTAGCCCCTTCATTGGCACCTGCCTTCAACATCAAAGAAGTAGCAGTGCTGTTGGTGCCAAGGGCAACGATCTCGATCTTCGTGCCCAGTTCCTTTCTGATCTTTTCCGTGATGTGCTTGCCAATCCCGCCTCCCTGCCCGTCAATTACAGCGATTTTCATTGCCGGCCTCCTGTCGCTTTAAACTATTGTCACGCCCAGTGTTTTTTCCATCTCCTGCAGCGCAAAACTGTGCGCTGCCTGGTCATAAGAGGCAACACCTGCTTTAACAACCGAGACCTTGTAGTGTCGCATGCGGGCGTCGGCGGCGGTGTATAAAACACATATGTTGGTACACACTCCGGTAAGTATTACTTCTTCTATTCCCATCTCCCGCAGCGTGAGATCCAGGTCGGTTCCATAAAATCCGCTATACCGCCGCTTAGGAATCACCAGGTCCCCGGGCCTAGGCGCCAGCTCTGTACAAACCCGGCCGCCATCCGAACCGGCAATACAGTGAGGGGGGAACATCTGAAACTCCTGGTCATCGGGGCGGTGCTGATCGCAGATATAAACAACAGGCCACTTACTTGCCCGCGCTTCCTCAATCCCTTTAGCAATGACCGGTATGATCCGGTGCACGGCCTCGCCGACGTATAAAGCTCCGTCTTCCCGAACAAAGTCGTTCAGCATATCGATAACTAAAAAAGCCTTTCCTCCCAATCCTATCACCGCCAATTGATTTTCTCAACCTCTACATTTATACATTTGATGCGTAATTCCTTCTTATCGCGAAAAAACAGACAAGGGGACGGTTCTCTTGTCTGCGTAATCTTAGACAAGAGAACCGTCCCCTTGTCTGGGGAAACATAAAAGGAGCTCCACTGAGCTCCTTTTAAATAATTTCCTGGCGGTGACCTACTCTCCCAGGGCGAACCCAAGTACCATCGGCGCTGGAGGGCTTAACTGCCGTGTTCGGAATGGGAACGGGTGTTTCCCCTCCGCTTTGACCA
>CADDZA010000094.1 GCA_902812435.1 Clostridia bacterium | reverse complement strand
CTCCATAAATCCCGCAGGCAAACAAAACGCCTAGTAACACGCCTCTGAAAACGTATTCCCTGAATTCCGTGTCCCATGCGGCTTGCGGCCTTCTGTTTGTCTATGGGCTGTCGAACTCCGGTATGAGGAATTGAAACTTTCACCTCTTCTACCAGCTTCCCGTCTCTCTCCTGTTCCCAGCGTACCTATGAGGAATTGAAACATGCCTTCATCGCTTCTTTCCCTTTATTCTCCAAGGTTCCTTACAGTAAAAAGCAGCCGGTCGATAAAAAGAATATGCTGAAAAACTTGAAAATTTGTGGAGATAGGCAGGAAATAACCGGCAGACGTCGAACAAAAAACAAATAAGTTCTGATGGGACTTTTGGGTCAGGACGTGAATTCCAATAAGCACTAATATTTCTCAAAGAATAATTCCAAAAATAAAAAATATTGAAAGAAATGCTTGCGAAGATAGCGGCCGGAAGATGGCCGCAAAAACAGGGATGCACAGAGGCAGGAGGAGAATTTCCTGCCTTTTTTATTTTCGTCTTATTTCGACACTATTCGCACTAAAGATTTGTTAGCTCTCTGCCCCGACCGCCTCCCTGGATTATACTTTCTGCTTTGCGGGAAAGACACTATTGCAGGGAACATGCAGCGGTATAGTATCTCATTACTATGGAAAAGAGTAACCAGGTAGCTGGCCTATCCTGCCGGTTTAGGAGAAGATCGGTATGAATGAGAGTATGGCCTTCAAAGATGGGAACGGAGAGGTGCTGATCGCCACCCTTGGGGTAGAGCCTCAGGTGGTGACCATCACACTCGACCGGCTTTTGGACCGGGGGTGCTCCATCCGCGAAATTACAGTGGTGTACACCCTGAGCCCCGGCGTGGAGGAGGCGCTGGCGGTAATCGAAGCCGAGTGTGCGAAAGGCTTCTATCCCGGTGTGCAGCTGCGAAAAGCGCCGGTTGTTTCCGCCGGAGGACCGGTGGTTGATTTCTGCGGTGAAGACGAGCTGCGAGCCCTGCTCCGCACCCTTTACAGGGAGGTGCACCGTTCCCGCAGTAGCGGCTCGACGGTGCACCTGTGTGTCTCCGGCGGCCGCAAGGTGATGGGGATTATAGGAATGGCGGTTGCCCAGCTGCTCTTCGGCCCCAAGGACTGCGTCTGGCACCTGGTCACCGAAGGGTGGCATCCAGGAGCGGAGCGCCGGCTGCACCTTTCGCCTGCCGACAGGGTCTGGCTGGTTCCGGTGCCGGTACTGCGCTGGGCCGAGGCTGGCACCCTTGTGCGGACGGTGGCGGAGCTCGAAGACCCGGCGGAGGTGGTGGCCTGGTACGAACGATTGAGCAGGGAAAACCGGTTGAAGCGGGAGGAAGAGTTTATCCGCTACTGGTTGACGAAGGCCGAGCGGGAGGTGGTCCGCCTGGTGTGTCGCGGTTTGGATAACACCTCTGTAGCCAAAGCCCTTTGCAAGAGCGAACAGACAGTGGCGAACCAGCTTTGCAGTGTTTACGAAAAGCTCAGGGAATGGCTCGGCTATCCGGAGTCCAGCGTAGACCGCAGCGTGCTGATCGCCGAATTCGCGCCTTATTTTGCCCAGATGGAGGAGAAGAAGTAGTATGTGGATATTGAATTTTGCCCACCCCTTGACAGAGCAAAACCTCAGGGAAATAGAGGCTTTAACCGGCCTCCCGGTGAAGGAGGTCGCCGAGATACCCTCGCAGATCGACCCGCTGGAACCTCTGGCACCCCAGATCGAGACGCTGCTCGATGGCCTGGGATTTACGGCATGCCAGTGGCAGACCGAACCTCTTATTATTAACTTGCCTTCACTGAACTACAGTGCTGCCGTCCTGCTCGCTCTGCTGCACGGACGCATGGGACACTTTCCGCCGGTGCTGCGCCTGCGGTCTGTGTCCGGCTCCCTTCCGCCCCGCTTCGAAGTGGCAGAGATCATCAATCTCCAGGCGGTGCGGGAGGATGCCCGGTCAAAGCGATAGGGCATGCCGAGTAGATAAAGGTCCAATTTTTAAGGTGGAAAAGGAGGGATGGATTGATAATGGAACTAGAAGCTACTTATAAGGTGACTACACCTCTTTTTTTAGGTGGTGCAGATGCTAAGAAATTTGCCGAAATTCGTCTGCCGGCTTTGAAGGGTCTGCTGCGGTTCTGGTTCCGCGCCATAGCTCTACCACAGCTTGGTTCATGGCAGGCAGTATGGGAAGCAGAGCGGAAGTTGTTTGGCAGCACTGCAGGGCAAGCGGCCTTTTTCCTGTCGTTAGATAACCAAAGCAAATTTATCGTTGTTCCTGATGGAGAACAATGGCGTAACCACGGCATGGCCTATCTGGGTTACGGGGTAGTTGACAGAGGTAAGACAGTGCGACCGTATCTAAAGCCAGGTGGAAGCTTCACAGTCCGATTAATCTTAAACAAAAGCATACAGGAAGAAAAAAATGTATTTCTCATTCAAGCGTTGAAAGCCCTTGGACTCTTTGGAGGGGCGGGCGCACGGTCACGAAAGGGATTTGGTTCACTTTCCATAGAGTCTCTCCGTCTGGGCGGACACGAAATCTGGAAAAGGCCTGTTAATACGGATGAACTAAAGCAGGCGATAAGAGATTTCCTGAGCGACATTAGGCTTAGGGAGACTTCGGTTCCACGACCAAGATATACTGCTTTTAGTTCGGATGCAAAAGTATGCATTGTGAAAACCAGCCGAAATGCACTCACTCTTTTAGACGATATTGGAAAAGAACTTCTGCGCTATCGTAGCTACGGACGGCTAAAAGGGGGTGAACATGTGCTTCCATGGTCTGAGGATGCTGAGCAGAATTTTAAAGATGATCATGACATTGTACGGGATTATTTGGCCGGCAAGCAAATAGAACGTCATCCCCGGCGTATAGTTTTTGGCTTGCCTCAAAACTACTTTTTCCAGAGCACAAAACAAAAAGCTACGGTGGAAGCTGTCCATCTCAAGCGGCGGGCGAGCCCGCTCTTTATTCATATCCACGAGTTAGGGGAAGAAAATTACGCTGCTGTAATGACATTGCTGCCGGCGATGTTTCTGCCAGAAGTAGAACAGATCGCTATTAGGTGTCCAGATCGCCATGCAGGATTACAACCTTTTTATGTCACCTGTAATGTTGACTACCGGGTAATTGAAGGTATCTTTGACAGACCTGCATTCAACTCGAAAGTGGTGGTTTGGCCGTGAATGACGAGATGCTTTTGCATTTCTCCATAGGTCCTGTGCAGGGATTTGTAGCCCAAGCACGGAAGACGCGTGATTTCTGGGCGGGGTCCTTTATTCTATCCTATCTTACTGGCCATGCCATGTGTGAGGTAATTAGGGCCGGTGGTAAGATGATGTTACCTTATGTCGATGATAAGAATCCCGATCCTTTATTATTAGCTATTCAAAAATCACGTGATATTAAACAAATAGATAATGACCCGTTTATTGCCACTCTGCCTAACCGCTTCATGGCTTTTATCCCTGCCGGTTTTGACCCTGCATTGTGCGTTCAGGCTGTCGAAAGGGCCTGGCAGATTATTGCGAAAACTGTGTGGAATAACTATGTGGCGTCGGTTGCTGATAAAGGCCAGGGAACAAGTGAGATATGGAAACGCCAGGTAAATAACATCTGGGAGATATACTGGGCCATTGGAGGCAAAAATGACATTGATCTATTGGACCGGCGTAAGAATTGGCGTTGTCATGTACTGCCGATAGAGTCTGGTGATAAATGTACTCTGATGGGTAATCTCCAGGAACTGTCCGGTTTTATTCGAGCCCTCGAACGAAAAAAACAAGACATTTTCTGGTCGGCGCTGCGGGAAATGGTTGGTGGCTATGATATCGATGAAAAAGAACGCCTTTCCGCGATCGCTCTGATCAAGCGTCTCTTACCCCTTGTTGCAGAACAGGCTATCGGGTGGAGATTATCAGAATGCGAGCGTTACCCTTCAACACCATACCTTGCCGCTATGCCGTGGATTAAAAAGGCAGTTGAATTTAACCCCGAAGGTGCAAGACAGTATGCTGCTGCGGCTGCACGCCTTCCCGGGATTAAATACCGGGAGAACCCTGATCGTTTCTATTGTTTGCAAAAAAAACTTTCTGAACACCCGCAGGCACGGGAGTTTGCCTCTCTGGACGGAAATTGCTTCTTTACCAATGCACTGGCCAACCCGCGTCTCTGGCAGGTAGCCGAATCCAAGAAGAGTATATCTGAGAAGTTGCGTCAGCAGCTGATCACAAACCTGCAACACCTTACTGGAGAAATTGGGATGTCTCCTTCACCTTTTTATGCCTTGCTTCTAATGGACGGCGATCGTATGGGTGCGCTTCTGAAACGTTATGATTCCAAAGAGGTGAGCAGGGCTCTCCATGTCTTCAGCCAGCGCGTGCCGGAAATTATCCGGGAACACAACGGTGTCCTGGTTTACGCTGGTGGCGATGATGTTCTGGCTCTTCTGCCTTTAGATGGGGCGCTCAAAGCGGCTGTTGCCCTGCATTTCGAGTACGGCAGGAGCTTCACCGCTAGCAAAGTGCCTCCGGAGCAGGCCACGATTTCCGGCGCTGTTATCTACGCACATTACAACACACCCTTGGCCTCGGTGATTAGAGAAGCCCTCCGCTTGCTTGACGATGTAGCGAAGACCAGAACCGGCCGTGATAGCCTGGCCGTTACCGTCTGGAAGGGCGCCGGGCGGGTGCTGACCTGGGCAGCCCCCTGGCAGATAATCAGAAACGGCGATCCCAACATTATCGATGAAATGGTGAGTACCTTTACGATAAACGACTCCAGAGAGCAGGAGTATAACAACACCTTCTTTTATAACTTGCGCGAGCGTTTTAAAGTCCTGGCTGATGAGGAGGGCAATGTTTTTTCGGGATGGTCCGAGAAGGACGTGATTGACCTTCTGGCTGCTGAATACCGCAGAAACCGTGAACGTGAAGTCGACTGGCCGACGGCGCAGCAAAGGATGGAGCGACTACTCAGGATCTGCTGCCGTTCCTGGCGGGATGAAGAAGGGAGGGTTCATATAGCAGAGAATGCATTCACTCTCGACGGCGCCCTCTTGGTAAAATTTCTGGTGCAGAAGGGGGTAGAACGATGAACTGGCAACAGTGGGCCTTCCGTATCCTTGATACCTGCTTCTTCAGGGATGCATCACCATTTAATTCTGGTGAAGGTGGGTATGCGACTACTAGGAGTATTTTTCCGCCGGCAATGACCACCTTGCAGGGGGCCATCCGGACGACGCTGGCCCTGGAGCGGGGCTGGGGCCCGGGCGACGATACGCTGTGGCCGACAGAACTGGGGGGTCCTGACGATCTCGGTGAACTGAAACTTCGCGGTCCTTACCTTTGTTTTGAAAACCAACCGTACTTCCCGATGCCGCTCATTCTGTTAGAAAAACATGACGATTTTACAAGATTGCTGCCTGGGGAACCGGTTGAGTGCGATCTAGGCTACGTCAGCCTTCCGGTGCCGGCGCGGCGTATCGAGGGAGCGAAGTTGCCGGAGGGATATTACGTATCCCGGGATGGTCTGAATGCTGTTTTGGGTGGCGGAATTCCGACCAGGGAGCATACAAAAAGGCCGGAGGAGCTTTGGGCCGAAGAGCCACGTATCGGGCTGGAACGCCAGGATAATACCCGCACGGCCTTGGAAGGGCATCTATATAACTGCATCCATATTCGACCTCGCGCGAAAGTGAAACTGGTAGTATTCATATCAGGTATTCCAGAGGACTGGCAAGTGGCAGGTCAACGGGTCCTTCCCCTCGGTGGGGAAAGTCGCCTTGCTGCGGTAGAGATCAAGATGGGAGATCCCGGTAAACTCCTCCCGCCGGCGCCTCCTTTGACGTGCGGGGACGATGGCAAACTACGCTTTACAGTGACCCTGATCACGCCGGATTGGTACAGTGAACCGCAGGATGTGAAGCGGGCAATCCGCGAGGGCCCGCCGGGTGTGCCGGGCCGTTGCATTTCGGCATGTATTGGTAAAATACAACAGATTGGTGGTTGGGATCTTGTTAACCGACGGCCAAGGCATCTCGTACCGGTGTTGCCGCCTGGAAGCACCTGGTTCTATGAGGCGGATGTTGCAGATGTCGGCAGAGTGTCCGGACTGCACGGACAGTGTCTGGGTCCCCGGGCGGCCTATGGCTTCGGGCAAATCGTTATTGGCAGATGGGAGCATTCCTGTAATGTTGTAGAGGAGGGTTGACCAACAAAAAGACCTCCTGGTACAAAGGTGTTAGCTAAAACAACCTAAAGTACTGGAGGTCAAGATCGATGAACAACAAGAATAAGCGAAGCAG
>CADDZA010000093.1 GCA_902812435.1 Clostridia bacterium | reverse complement strand
GAGAATTCCTGCGCAGGATGCCGTAAAAAAAATCGCTTCTACCCCGAGTATTTCTTCGTCGGTGCCGGCAGCGCGCCACCTAAAAACTCAGTTCAAAGGTCAACATTCTCCCCCGTTCAAAGCTAAAATATGGTATGATGGTAGTGGAGAATCGGCGGTCCCGTTATCCTGCCGCCGGCCACCCGGAGGATGAGGGCGTGTACCTGGAGCGATTCCAAAAAATCCTGAAAGAACTGCAAAAGGCGGTAGAGGAGGTCTACGACCACCGGCTGGTAACCCTGGCCGTTTTCGGCTCCGTGGGGCGCAATACGCCGCGGCCGGATTCGGATATTGATCTGCTGATCATAGCAAACGATCTTCCCTCCGGCCGGACCAAGCGGGTAAGAGAGTTCGACCTGGTGGAGGAAAAACTGCAGCCCCTGCTGGAAAGGATGCGGCTGGAAGGAATCGAAACATCCCTCTCACCTCTTATCAAGGAACCGGAAGAGGTCCTCGAAGGGAGTCTGATCTTCCTGGACATGCTGGACGATGCCCGGATTCTCTACGACAGAAACGGCTTTTTCCGAAATTATCTGGCCGGCTTAAGAGAAAGGCTGAACAGCCTGGGCGCCAAAAAGGTATACAGAGGCGGCGCCTGGTACTGGGTGCTGAAAGAAAACTATAAGATCGGCGAGGAGTTTGAAATATGACAAACAAAACACTGGCTCAGAGCTATCTTCTGAAAGCCACGAAAAGGCTCAGGGTTCTATCGGTGCTCCTGGAGGAGGATGCCTATTCGGACGTGGTCCGGGAGGCGCAAGAACTGGTAGAGCTGGCCCTCAAGGGGGTCTTGCGGCAGATCGGCATCGAACCCCCAAAACAACATGATGTCGGAAAGTTGATTATGGATTTCCGATCCCGGCTCCCAAAGGAGGTAGCCCAGGAGGCAAAAAAGCTGGCGGATATCTCCCGGTGGTTACGGAAAGAGCGGGAATTCTCCTTCTACGGGGATATCGACTTCATCCCCACAGAGGAGTATACGCGGGAAGACGCCGAGCGGGCAATCAGAGACGCCGAGTTCGTCCTGGAAATGGCCAGGAAGGTGATAACGTCTTAAACATCCACACCATCCGGGAATCCCCTGCTCGCCCCGTATGAAAGCTCTAACGATTTGGGCTTGATGCCCAGGATTTGGAGGTTAGGCCGGAGATTAACCCCTGCCCCGTATTCCCCTGGCAGCGGGGCAAACAGGCCCTCAACTTTTAAGAATTTCTCTGGGGTCGAGGGCGTCCCGCAGCCTGTCCCCCAGCAGGTTGAAGGCCAGCACGACGATCATGATTGCCAGGCCGGGGTAAACCATCAGCTGCGGTGCAACCTGCATATAAGGACGGCCGTCGTTGAGCATGGCTCCCCACTCCGGCATGGGCGGCTGGGCGCCGAGGCCCAGGAAGGAAAGCCCGGAGATGGCCAGTCCATCCCTTCTTACAAAAACAAGGTTACAAACGCCACCCTCACTCCGGCGAGGTGCGGAGGAACATCCCCTTTAAGACGGCGCCAATCCCCTCCGGAAACGGTTACAGAGGTACGACCACCGGGATATCCGCCATCCTTTCCACCGCCACCGGAATCCCGTAAACGCCGGCGATGTTCTCCGGGGTCATGACCTCCCTCCCCCCGCAGGCGAAGACGGTCCCGTTCTTCAAGAGGAGGAACTTATCCGCAAACCGCAGGGCCAGGTTCAGGTCGTGCATCACCACCACCACGGCGATGTTGCGCTCCCGGGCCGCCCTCTTCACTATTTGCAGCACTTCGAACTGATTCTTCAGGTCGAGATTGCTGGTCGGCTCGTCCAGCAGCAGCACCCGGGGCTCCTGCGCCAGCGCCCTGGCGATGATCACCTTTTGCAGCTCTCCCCCGCTCAACTCGTCCAGGTAGCGCAGGGAAAACTCCTCCATGCCGAGGACGCCCAAAACCTCCCGGACGATTTCCAGGTCCCTTGCGGTGGCATCCCACCTGATATGGGGTTTCCTCCCCAGCAGCACGGCATCGAAGACCGTAACCCTGGCACTCTCGTGCCTCTGCGCCACATATCCCACCCGCCGGGCGACTTCCCGGCGGGGAAGCGCAAAGAGATCTTTCTTTTCGATGAGAATGGACCCGGCCGGGGGCCTGATAATTCTGTTCAGGCACCTGAGCAGGGTGGACTTCCCGGCGCCGTTGTTGCCCAGGATGGAAAACAATTCCCCTCTGTTGACCGCAAACCTGACGTCCCTTAACACGGGCCGGCTGTTGTAGCTGAATTCCACTCCATCCACCGAGAGGATCATCTTCTGCCATACCCCCTGGTAAGAAGATAAAGGAAAAGGGGTGCCCCCATAAAGGAGGTAATCGCCCCCACCGGCAAAACCACCGGGGAAATAACGGTCCTGGCCAGGGTATCGGAAGCCAGCAGCAAAAAACCTCCCATTCCGGCGGATGCCGGGATCAGAAAACGGTGGTCGCCGCCCAGCACCCTGCGCATTATCTGCGGACCCAGCAGGCCGATAAAGCCGATAATCCCCAGGAACGAGACGAGCACCGCCGTGATCAGGGAGGCCACAAACATCCCGGCCAGTCTGACTTTCTCGACGTCAACCCCGAGCCCCTTGGCCGTCTCCTCCCCGCCGTCCAGGGCGTTGTAGTTCCAGCGGTTAAGCAGAAAGTAGAGGAGCGAGACCGCAACCACCGCGGCCATTATTTCCAGGTCCCGCCAGGAAGCCCGGCCGATGTCACCGAAGGTCCAGAAGACCATCGAAGCCACCTGCACATCGCTGGCAAAAAACTGCAGGATGATGGTGGCGGCCGAAAAAAGGGAACCCAGGGCCACCCCCGCCAGCACCATCGCCTCGGGAGTGACCCCCCTGACCCGGGCCAGGAAGAGCACCACCAGCGCCGTCGCCATCGCCCCCGCAAAGGCGGAAATGGTGACTAGGCAGGGGTTGTTGATGATGACCGCATCGGCGCTGGTGCTCTGAACGCTCCCCGCCCCCAGGGCGATGATCGCCACTGCGGCGCCAAAGGCAGCTCCCTGCGAAACCCCCAAAGTGGAGGGAGAGGCCAGGGGGTTTCGCAGGAGGTTTTGCATCACACAACCGGCCACCGAAAGCCCGATTCCGGCGGTAACTGCCGCCAGCACCCGGGGCAGCCGGATGTTCCAGACGATGATATTCAGGCGGCCTTCCGCTCTACCCAGCAGTGTCAGCAGCACCTGGGTAGGAGAAAGCTCCGCCGAACCGGCGTTGACGGCGTAGATCCCCAGCAGGGCGGTTAAGAAGAGAATCAGGCAAATGATGAAAACCTTTCTACCGGTATACTTCAGATAACCTTCAGGAACGCCTTCCACTGCCGCCTGCCGCATCTCTTCCACCTCAACCATCAAAGCTTGGTCAGATCCAGCTGGATAAACCCGCCGTAGTCCTTCGCCATCTGCCGGTAGAGAGGCTTGCCCAAGAGGAAGCGGTAAATCTCATCCGCCTTTTCTGCCGGATCGATGTCCTGGAACTGATCGGGAAAGATCACCTTCCCTGCGTAGTAGGCATCGGCAATTGCGGTATCGATGTTCGTGGTGTAGTAATTATAAGGAATCTGGCCGTAAACCCTCCCGCTTTTGACCGCCTTCAGGGATTGGTAAAACTGCTTATTTTTCTTGTAGTCTTCCCGCACCAGGCTCAGGCCGCCCTCGTCGATGAAAATGATATCGGGGTCCCAGGCCAGGAGCTTTTCCTTGTCGATCATCACACTTCCCGTTTTACCCGTTTCGTCAACCACATTCCGGGCATTTACGGCTGCAAAGGGCGGATATTTGGCCTGGGTGCTTTCGATGCCGTGCACTCCCTTCATGCCCAGAGCACCCACATAAACCTTGAGTTTTTTATCATTCGGGATATCCTTTGTTCTGTCCCGCAGGTCTTGCTGGCACTTTTTCAGATAGGCTACCGCTTCTTCGGCCCTTTTTTCGTTGCCGATAATCCTGCCGATTAACTTAAGCGACTTGTAAACATCCTCGTCGAAGGTGGCCAGCTTTCCGTAGCTCAGCACCACCACCGGAATGTTCGTCCTGGCCTGCAGCTCGTCTGCCTGGGATCTGTCCACCAGGTAGGCGACAAAAATTACGTCCGGCTTGACGCTGACGAGCTTCTCGGCATCCGGGGTGGAATTCGGCCCTCCCTGGCCGATGGTGGGCAGGTTCTTAAGTTCGGGATAGGCTAAAATATACGGCCGGCCGGTGGGCTGTTGCTTTTCCAGGTTCTCCACGCCCACCACCTTGTCCGCGCCATTTACGTAGCAGACAAGCCGCAGGGCACCGGGGCCGACGGCCACCACCTTCTTTGCCGGTACGGGAACTTCCACCTGCCGACCGGCAAGGTCGGTGATTACAGCTTTCTGCGGCTCTCCTGTGTTCTGGCCGGACGTGGCAGAGCCGCACCCGCTCAGCATAACGATGATAATCAGCAGGGCAATGAGTATAGCCGCTGCCTTCAATGCCTTTGTCCGCATCCCTTTCTCCTCCCTTGAATTTCCTGTACGATAAAAGCCGCGGTCATCTGCCTCCAGGTGTACCACCTTGCCGGTGAGCAGTTTCCAGCATCCCTTTAATCCCGCTCACCAGCCTGTCCACCTCATCCCGCATGACGCTACCTTCCAGAGGTTCCCCCCAGAGATTCGCCCACCCTATGGCCGTGGAATAAGGCAGCACGCCCGTTATCTCGATATCCCTGGCCGCAAACATTTCCCTTAAAGCAGACTCCGTTTCGTCAACGACCTTGTTCAGCACCACACCATAGTTCTTTTCCGCCTCCCGTGCCAGTTCTACGGCCTTCTCGGCCAGTATGACCGCCTCGTGGGAGGGTTCCGCCACCACCACAACGGCGTCAACGCCTTCCAGCACTCCACGCCCGAAGTGCTCCACCCCGGCCTCGGTGTCGACCAGAACCCATTCGCCGTCTCCCACCGCCAGGTGGTTTAAGAAGGCCCGCACCAGCGCCCCCATGGGGCAGGCGCACCCCTCCATGACATGCTCGATCTTGCCCACCCGCATCCAGGCCACCTGTCCCTCCCGGTACATGCACTCCGGCGGCAGGTTGCCCAGAGTGATTTTTTCGGTAAACAGCTGCATAACTTCATCGCCCCGACCCCGGAGGGCGGCCATCAGCCTTTCTCTTACCGCCGGCTTGCCCCCCAGGTGGTCCATTAACGTCTTCTCCGGCGGCTGCAGATTCAACATGGTACCCAGCCCTAAATTCGACTCGTCGGCATCCACCACCAGCACCCTTCCCTTTTCTCCCAGCCGCCGCGCCAGCAGAGCCACCAGTGTGCTCTTCCCGCTGCCTCCCCGGCCGCAGATCAACAGTTTCGGCATACAACCAGCCTCCTCAAATTTTATTTTCTTAACCAGCCGATGCTTGCTCCCGCAACACTGTCCATTTCTGAAGAATAAGGTTTGATGTCCAAAAGGGGACTTCCATCAACCGCGTCGACCCCGCGCACCAGCAGGCGGTTTTCCTGCACGTCCAGCAGTTCTGACACGCAAAAAGCGATGGGGTTGGGCCGGGAAGGCGAGCGACAGGCGAAGACGCCGCGTATTTCCGGCCCGAACGGCGTTTTGGTCTGCAGCGTATCCCGGCTTCCCAGGTGGCACCAGTAAAGAACGATCAGGTGGGTCGCCTGTTCCACGTCTTTCAGCCCTTCCGCAAACTGGGAATAAATCTCCAGCTCGGCCGTTTGGCCGGAAAAGCGCCCCTGGTGGGGAGCCTCTTGAGGCGTGCGGTACGGGCTGTGGATAACCCCGATTGGCGTCAATTTCAAAAAACCACATCCTCTCCTTCAAAAAGTTGGTTTCTTAAAGCCAGGATTTCTTACGGCCCGTCGGCAGCTGACCAGGCCACCAAACAAAAAAACCACGAAAGCCCCGCCTTTTCCCAAAGGCATAAGACCTTCATGGTCTTTTTCTGTCCGATATTTTGGGAGAAAGCTAAAACATTCTCCCGCAAGTGAAATCTTCAAGAGACATATAAATAAACGTACTTAGCGAACCCTCTGATGGCTTCAGCCATCACCTGATTCTACTGTTTTTATTCAACGCTTTCCTGTAAAGTTCCTGCCAGGCTGTATAATTTTTTTGATTCCACTTTACTCTCCTCTTCACGATGTTCCGGATACCATTGGATACACATTTGTTTCAGCTGTTTCAGACTCTGAAATGTAGCTGTAAAATAAGTGTGGGTAATCACCAGTAACCTCCAGGGAGAAAAGAAGGAGTTTTTCCTGGAGAAAAGAAGAAAACCTCCAATGCAATCCAGTCAAAATCACAAAGGAGGTTTCTTCTGG
>CADDZA010000092.1 GCA_902812435.1 Clostridia bacterium | reverse complement strand
CTTCTCCATAAATCCCGCAGGCAAACAAAACGCCTAGTAACACGCCTCTGAAAACGTATTCCCTGAATTCCGTGTCCCATGCGGCTTGCGGCCTTCTGTTTGTCTATGGGCTGTCGAACTCCGGTCCAGGAGGCCGGTTCAATAATTTCCAGGAGTTTGCCCCTTAAAAAGTCTTTCTTTTCCTCGGTGATTTCAAAACGGACGGTCTCACCCCTTGCTGCCAGAGGGATAAAGACCGGTTTCCCCTTAAACCTGCCGACCCCCTCGCCGGCATGGCTGTAACCGCATATCGTGGTAATGGGGTTGTCTATGGTTGCCTTTTTCTCCCTCAACTGCCTCACCCACAATTCGTTACCGGGTTTTGCTCTTTTATTATAAACTAATCTTATAGGCTAAATAGGGCCGGAACAAGTTGCATATCTTCGATAATTAAGGTGATGGCAATAAGTTTTAATAAATTGAGAAAAAAGTGGTATTATTTGATCAAAGGGATCAGGAGTTGGGGGAGTTGGTTGCTATGGTTGTTGGATACTTTAAAAACGACCAAAATTTAAATTTGGCCATTCCCAAATACGATTTAACCCTTGTTGGCACAATTAATTCTGACAGCTACTCGATCTGGATAAAGTTAACGGACGAGGAACAGGATGATATAATCGATTACAAAGCATTGGCAGTATAAGTTTTGTGAATATTCAAAGAGTAATAATCAACAATGTAAAGGGGTAGTTGCCATGGAAAAAACTCAAGCGGAAAAGGACAAGTATGCCAAGCGTTGGGATGTTGACGGATATGAGGCGATAGATACCGGCATTCTCGAGAAAATCCCATTTGAATACCCGGGCAGCGACACCGAAGTGGTTTATATCGACCCGGAATTTACTGCGGTATGTCCCTGGACAGGCCTTCCCGATTTCGGGACAATAACCATCCGCTACCTGCCCCGGGAGTTCCTGGTGGAACTCAAATCGCTCAAGTATTACTTGAATTCTTTTCGAAACGTTGGTATTCTCCAGGAGCACGTGGTGAACAGGATTAAGGATGACCTGGTCCGGCTGCTCGACCCCGAATGGATGGCGGTGGAGGCGGAGTTCCGGCCCCGGGGTGGTATCAGCACGCAGGTGCGGGCGGAGTACCAGCGGGAGTAACTCCGGGTGGTGCGGAAACTTGAGGCTTGCTGAGAGACTGGCCCGGGTGGCAGATTATGTCATACCAGGAGTGCCTGTGGCCGATATAGGAACCGATCATGCATTGCTGCCTGTTTACCTGGTGCAGCAAGGCATCAGCAACCGCGTGATCGCCGGCGAGCTTAATCCGGGTCCTCTGAATGCGGCAAGAACGACTGTGGCTCATTATAGTTTGGAGAAACATATAGACATCAGAGAGGGGGACGGCCTTCAGGTTTTACAACCTGGCGAGGCAGCCGTAATCGTGATCGCCGGTATGGGGGGAGCTAAGATCAGGGATATCCTGGCCGCTTCCCCTGAAGTATTAAAAGGAGTTAAACGCTTGATCCTGCAGCCGCAGGGGGGAGAAGCCCTTCTGCGTCGATGGCTCCTGGAAAATAACTGGGCTTTAACCGATGAGGAATTAGTTTATGAAGACGGCCGTTTTTATGTCATCATCGTGTCTGAACCGCTGCCGCAACTCTTAGAGTGTCCAGAATTTGAAAATAACCTCCTGGATATCGGTCCTAGGCTGCTGGAGAAAAAACACCCTTTGCTAGTTCCCTATCTTAACCGGCAGATTCAGAGCATGGAAGATGTGGTTAAGTCCCTGGACGGACCCCGTAGCCCCGGCGTGCGGGCCGCCCGCCGGAAATTAAAGGAAAGGGTAGATTTTTTTAAGAAGGTGATAGAATGCCTGTTAGATGCAGAACCGTCATGAATTGGATTGAGGAGTGGGCACCGCCGTTTCTGGCGGAGGATAAAGACAACATCGGCCTGCTCGTGGGATCCCCCTCGAGTGAAATTTATAAAGCCCTGGTAACCCTGGAAGTAACGGGGGAAGTGGTGGAGGAAGCAATAAAGAAGCAGGTACAGCTAATCGTTTCCCACCACCCTCTTTTCCGTGACCCTCTGTATAAAATACGTTTCGATACTTATCCCGCTTCGGTAATCGTCAGGCTGATTCAAAACAATATTGCCGTTTACGCGGCTCACACCAATCTGGATGCGGCCGACGGGGGGATCAACGATATCCTGGCCCGCCATTTCGGCCTGATCGATGTTGATTTTCTCGTACCGACCAGAGAAGAAAAACTGTATAAAATAGTTGTTTTTGTTCCCACCGGCCACGAGGACGGTGTCCGCCAGGCCATGTGCTCCGCCGGGGCGGGCTGGATTGGGAAATACTCGGATTGCACCTTCCAAACCGGCGGTACGGGAACCTTTCGCCCCCTTGCCGGAGCATCTCCCTTTATAGGTGAAGTTGGCGAATTGGAAAAGGTTTCAGAGACCCGGATTGAGACCATTGTTCCTGAAGGGAAAATCGAACCTGTTGTTAAAGCCATGCTGGACGCCCATCCTTACGAAGAAGTGGCCTACGACGTCTACCCCCTTAAGAACCGCGGACTCCGGTTTGGCCTGGGAAGGGTGGGAAGACTACAACAACCCAAGGCCCTCGCTGTCTTTGCAGGGGAAGTGAAGAACTTGCTGGGGCAGCAGACGATCCGGGTCGTAGGTCAGTTGGACCGGCCGGTAACTAAAGTTGCCCTTTGCGGGGGAAGTGCCATGATGTTTCTTCCCCAGGCCATCCGGGCGAGAGCCGATGTTTATGTGACAGGAGACGTTAAACACCACGATGCCCTGAATGCTTTGGCATACAAGATCGCCCTGATTGATGCAGGGCATCACGGAACGGAGCGGGTGATCGTACCCCTTTTAGCCGAATATCTCAAGAAAAAGGCGGAAAAGGAAAAGTGCGATCTGCAGGTTGAAGTTTCTGAAGTCAATACCGATCCCTTTCATTACCTTTGATCGGAAGAGTTTTCACCTTGACAGTACTTCCGCTTGGTACGCATGTGAAGTTCAAAAACCATTATATTCCCGGACATGCGGGTGGTAGCATAGTTTTTTATTGTGTCACCAGGAGGCAAAAGCAGTGCTATTTGATTTTTTAGTACCTCAGCGGATTCTTTTTGGTCCCGGTTGTACGGGACGTTTGGGAGAAGAGGCCGGCCGTTTTGGAAAGAAACTGCTGCTTGTTACCGGCCGGCGCTCACTTCTGGCGGGTGGAATGATAGACCGCGTACTTGCTCCCCTGCGAACCGCCAAACTGGAAGTGATTATTTTTAATGAAGTGGCGCCGGAACCCACACTCGAGGTTGTCGAGGCCTGCCGCGCAAGGGCGCGGTCGGAGCGGGTGGATCTGGTAATCGGTGTGGGGGGCGGGAGCGTCCTCGACGTGGCCAAAGCTACCGCCGGGCTTTATTACGAGGAGAGTTCTGTTAGAGAGTATTTTAACGGGCGGCCGGTGGAGAAGCCCGGTCTCCCTTGGATTGCGGTGCCGACCACAGCGGGAAGCGGGGCCGAAGCCACCCGCAACGCCGTGCTGACCGATAAGGAAGCCGGACGGAAACAAAGCATCCGCAGCGACTTCTGGCTGGCCAGAGTTGCTGTTGTCGACCCTGTTTTGACAATGACCATGCCCCGAGAACTTACTGCCATAACGGGGATGGATGCCCTGACCCATGCTCTGGAAGCGTTTACGTCCAGGTGGACGCATCCGATCACAGAGGCGCTGTCCCTGGAGGCTGCGGTGCTCATCTGCCGCAATTTATACTCTGCTTATAAAAAAGGGACGAAAGAGGTGCGGGAGAAAATGGCCCTGGCGAGCCTGATGGGCGGAATTGCCTTAAACAACGCCAGGCTCGGAGCGGTGCACGGCCTCGCTCATGCAATCGGGTTTCGCTATCACCTTCCCCACGGCCTGGTCTGCGGCATCTTGCTGCCTTACGTGATCGAATATAACCTGACTATCGTGGAAGAGAAGTACGCCCGGGTAGCCCGGAAGCTGGAGTTGGTACCGCCCGGTACCTCATCCCCGGAGGCCGCCCGTAAGCTTTTACATTTTCTACAGGTAATGAAAATGCGCTTAAATATTCCCGAGAAGTTAGGGGAAGTGGGGCTTAAAAAAGAAGACATACCTGCACTGGTTGAGGAATCCCTTGACTCCGGCTCTCTGGCAGCAAATCCAAGGACGGCAGGTTATTCGGACCTGGCCGGAATCTTAGAGACCAATTTGTAGACCTTTCTTGTGGGAAAGGGAAAAAAATGTTACTTTATATCGTATACCGATAAATTTGATTTTTTGAAACAGGAGGACTTGCTTGTGTCGCGTCTAGTTAAAGATTTCCGGAAGCAATGGGAGATCATCACCTGCGGTGCTGCGGAGATCGTGCCTGAGGAAGAACTTGCCCGCAAATTGAAACGGTCCCTTGAACAGGACAGGCCGCTCAAGGTTAAACTAGGGCTTGATCCCACCGCTCCCGACATTCATCTCGGTCATACCGTTGTTTTACATAAGCTGCGCCAGTTTCAGGAGTTGGGTCACGATATAGTGCTGATTTTAGGGGATTTTACGTCCCGTGTCGGTGACCCGTCGGGCCGTTCGGAAGCCCGCAAGCAGCTTACCGAGGAACAGATCATGGAGAATGTGGCCACATACAAGTCGCAGGTTGGCAAGATCATCGACCTGGAGCGAACCAGGGTTGTTTTTAACAGTTCCTGGCTGGCTCCTCTCACCTTTGCCGACGTGATCAAGCTGGCGTCAAAATACACCGTGGCCAGAATGCTGGAGAGGGATGACTTTTCACGCCGCTACCGGGAAGGACTGCCGATTGGGCTACACGAATTCCTATATCCCTTGATGCAGGCCTACGACTCCGTGTTCCTCCATGCGGATGTGGAGCTGGGGGGGACGGACCAGAAGTTTAACTTGATGGTGGGGCGCGACCTACAGCGTGAATTCGGCCAGGAGCCTCAGGTGGCCCTTATGGTTCCGATCCTGGAAGGGCTGGACGGCGTGCAGAAGATGAGCAAGAGCCTGGGCAATTACATCGGTATTTCAGAACCGCCGCGTGAAATCTACGGCAAGACCATGTCCCTGCCCGATGAACTGATCGTGCGTTATTTTGAACTTGTTACTCCGGTTGGGCTTGAAGAGGTGAGAAGGATTAAAAACGACCTGTCGTCGGGAGTGTTGCACCCCAGGGACGCCAAGATGCGCCTGGCACGGGAACTTGTTGCCCTGTTCCACGGGGAAAAAGCGGCCGGGGATGCCGAAAGAGAGTTCGTTACGGTCTTTCAAAAAAGAGAGATGCCGGAGGATATGCCCAATGTCACTCTAGATCCCTCCGACCTGGACGAAAACGGAGGAATCTGGCTGCCCAGGTTGATGGTGAAGGCGGACCTTGTGAACAGCACCTCTGCCGGAAAGCGTATGATCAGCCAGGGGGGTGTTAAAATAGAGGGCGAAAAAATAACAGATCCGGATGCTGTAGTTACGGTCAAAGATGGGATGATTGTTCAGGTCGGTAAAAGAAAGTTTGTCCGTATTTACATAGGTAAATAGAAGAGATTAGAAAACAAGCACCTCCCTATTTCCCACATCATATTCATATAACGTAGGGGTATTAGCGGGAGGTGGCAGCCTTTGTTTCGGCGTCCAGTAATCATTTTTAACCCGCGTCGGATGCCGCCGGTCTTCAACCTCGCATTGCTCGCCTTTTTGACCACGCTGGTTTTATTATTTTTACTCTTGCTTGTCTTCGAACACAATCTTAAACCCACAATCCGGGAGATTGCCGAGGCGAAAGCGAGATGGGCGGCGACGGAGGCCGTCAATCAAGCCATTAAAGAAAAGATTGCGGACTCCGTGGACTATCATGACTTGATCTCTATCCAGAAAGACAACAGCGGCCGGGTTGTCCTGATGCAGCCGAATATCGTGCGCATCAACCAGCTGGCTTCTGATACCACCCTGGCTATTAACGCCGCATTGAAAGATCTGGTTAACCAGCAATTTTACATCCCCGTGGGACAGGTTTTGGGTAGTCAGTTGCTGGCCAACTATGGGCCCCGCATCGGTGTGTCGATCTATCCGGTCGGTACCGTAAGAACCAATGTTTTTGACCGGTTTGAAGAGGCCGGAATCAACCAGACCCGGCACCGGCTCTACCTTGATATCGTGAGCCAGGTCAAGGTTGTTGTTCCCCTGATCACCTCAAATGTGAAGGTTTCCGAGCAGGTTCCTATTACGGATACCATTATTGTTGGTCAGGTACCAGAATTATACGTCAATTTTAATTCAAAAGGTTTAAATTAAAGCCCATTCTTCTTTGTTAAACTAAAATATAACCGTGTTAATTAAGTATGCCCTTTATTATGACGGTATGCAACTATTATTTCATCTTGCATGGGAAAAAGACACGGTGGTATATTATTAATGCATTCAAGACCTGACCTGATAAGTCGGTTTGGATGGAGTATAATCAACGCAAAGATATGTAGAAAAAATCTAAGACGGTCTTGACATCTAAGATTAATGATGCTAACATAACTAACGTTGCTGCTTCCGAGTGGCCAGGGATTTTAAAGGATAATAAAAACCTTGACACGAGGAAGCAAAGGTGATAAGATAAGCAACGTCGCCGCTTCAAAAGATAAAATGAAGCGGCAAGGTCTTTGAAAACTGAACAGCCGTGCGGAGCTTGAAGTGAGAGGTATTATATGGAGAGTTTGATCCTGGCTCAGGACGAACGCTGGCGGCGTGCCTAACACATGCAAGTCGAACGGGGTTAACTCTT
>CADDZA010000091.1 GCA_902812435.1 Clostridia bacterium | reverse complement strand
GTTTTTGCTATTTATGGGGTATTTTCCTGCCTGCTCGGGTTAAAAAATGCGAATTTATAAAGTTTTGCCTTGATACCGCCTTTCTTGCGCTGCATGGGCTTCAGGGATTAGATGCGGAGTTCCTGCTTTTTAATTCGGCTCAGCAGCTCAGCCAGGGAACAGAGGAATCCGCCAAGGTAACGGAACAAATTGCTGCGACCATCGAGCAGGTGGCGACGGGTGCGGATAATCAGGCCAAGAGTATCGAAGATGCCTCGAATCAGATCGGTGAAATGATCAAGCAGGTCCGGCAGGTTGACAATAATTCCCGCACTGTTTTATCCGCTGCCGAACAGGCGAGCGCCGCCACCGATGAAGGAAGCAAGGCCATCATGCTTGCAGTGGAACAAATGCAAACAATCAACGAGGCTGTAAGTCTCTCTGCTGAAACGGTGAAGAGTCTTGGCAAGAGATCCCAAGAGATTGGGCAGATTGTAACCGTGATTACGGGTATTGCCGATCAGACGAACCTCCTTGCCTTGAATGCGGCCATTGAGGCGGCCCGGGCCGGAGAGCAGGGAAGAGGGTTTGCGGTAGTCGCTGAAGAGGTTCGCAAGCTTGCGGAACAATCCGCTGAAGCGGCAGAACAGATCTCCGTCTTGATCAGGGAAATCCAGGCGGAAACAGAAAGGGCAGTACAGGCAATGGAAAAGGGCACCGAGGAAGTGCACCATGGAATTGACGTGGTTCAGAAAGCAGGCAATGCTTTCAATGATATCAGGAACTCCATAGTCAATGTGGGAGAAAGAATTAAAGAGGTTGATCTGGCGACGCGAAGTATGGCGCAGGAGGCGGACAAGGCTTCTGCTGCTGTTGAAAATATAGCTTCTATTGCACAAGAGACGGCTGCCAGCGCCGAAGAAGTGGCTGCCGCTACCGAAGAGCAAACAGCCACCATGCAGGAGTTGGCCGCTTCTGCCAGTGCGCTGCAAGAAATTGCCGACTTGTTAAAGAAGTTAACGGAACGATTTAAGGTTTCTGAATAATATTAAAGAAAGTAGGGGAGGCTTGAGGCCTCCCTGTATCTTGATAAATCGGCAGTGATCAACTTATTTAGTGGGTGTTTACATCGTGCGCACCGTAACGGCGTAACACGCTTGCGGCGTCGTTCAGTTTCGACTCGCTGCACTGGACCGCCACCAGCGTTTTACCAGCCTTGATGTCTTCTTCATAATGGCGCCCTTCCTCTGCCGGTATACCCCAGTCAATCAGTCCACCGGCCAGACCACCGGTCACTGCTCCGGAAAGAAGCCCCGCAATAGGCCCCATAGCCAGGATGGGACCAATTCCTGGAATGACAAGTGCTCCGGCCCCGGCAGCCAGTCCGGCAAGTCCTCCCAGAGCACCACCGTAAGTGACCCCCTCTGTGGCGGTATCCCTTTCTCCGCCCATCCTGATTTCATTTTCCCCGTCTTTACCCTGGCCCTCATCCCGGGTGACAACGGAGATCTCCTTGTCAAAGCCTTTTTTCCGGAGTTCCTGTACTGCCTGTTCAGCCTGATCCCGAGTATCAAATATTCCTAATGCAATATTTGCCATTATTATGCCTCTCCTTTACTTTTTATTTTTATTATTCTTGTTATCCCTTAAATTTATTCTTAGTTTGATACCGGGAGCTAACATGCATGAAAAGTTTCACAGAGGAGAAAATATTCTCGGAAAAGCGGTGTGAGGAGGTGAAGAAGATGCCCGAGATTAAATGCAGCGTGACGGAGTGTGTCTACAACAAGGATGTCAAATGCGGTGCTCCCATGATTCAGGTTGACCACAACGGGGTTTCGGATGCCAAGAATTCTGATCAAACCAAATGCGATACTTTCAAAAGGAGTTAAAAAATTTATTTTTGGAGAAGCCAGTCCCCACGGCTTCTCCAATTCTTTTAGTGCGCCCGTCATAGGCGTTGTCTATAGGGTGCAAGTCCCGAACTACGAAGGTAGCAGTACTCGTTAGCCTAAGGTAAGGGTTCCATCGTGAGATAGAATCTGAAGGAAGCCAGTTGTAAGCCTCCGGTCTAACGAACAATGACCGCAGGGATAGGTAGATGAGCTTCAGCTTGTTGTATAAAAGGTGAGGCCGACACTTTTAAAACAAGGGGTTAAGGGGGATGACCTATACCCGCGCTCCGGGCTCCAGTGGTGGATGTTCTACCGCATGAGGCCGGCAGGTTGCGCATCCCCTCGATTTCCACCACACACAGCCGGGATGCCCCTACCGAGCTCAGGGCCGGGTCGTAGTTCGCCCTGATCTTTATAGGCGCATAAGTACCCCTTCAATATCACAGGCCGGTGACATAAGAGATGATCTACACCTCTTGTACCAATATCTTTTCTTCGTTAAAATTACAATTGTCTGATATTATTTTTTAATGTAAAGGGGAGCTCATTAATGTTGACCCCCGTAGTCCAGGTCGTGGGGTTTTCCAATACCGGGAAAACCATGATTGTGGAGGGCCTGATCCGTATATTAAAGAAGCGCGGTATTCGCGTTGCGGCGATCAAACACGCCCCTCATGGATATGCGGTCGACGTGCCGGGTAAGGATACCTGGCGGTATTATGGAGCGGGAGCAGAAAAAGTTGTGGTTGTGGGAGCAGAATCCATAACCGTCCACGAACGTTTTCGTAAAGTTCCTGATTTGAACCAGATCTGCAGGCTCATTCAAGACGTTGACCTGATTATTGTGGAGGGGTTTAAACACCAGGCGGGCCCCAAGATTGAAGTATTGAGAAAGGGATATTCCCCGGAAAGGCTGACTGTGGGTGACGACCTGATCGCGGTGGTCACTGATTCACCGGTTGAGGACCCTGTTCCCTGTTTTGCTCTACAGGAAATAGAGCCTTTGGCAGACTTTATTTTGAAGCGTTTTTCAGTCCCCAAAGGCTCGTAGTAGTTTTAAAAAGTTAACTGTTGAGATCGTTGATAATTAAGCCTGTAAGCAATTTGGGATAAAAGTAGGTCGATTTCTGGGGCATTTTGTCACCAGCAGAGGCTACTGCGGTTACCTGTTCGATTCTTGTTGGGTTTAGGAAGAAAACGATCTGCCCCTCTCCCTTGTTTAATGCATTGATAGCCTCTACTTCATCCCTTGTATACCACAAATTTTCCTGTTTTGACATCTTGTCCGCATCAATTCCCAGCAGTTCCTGCAGGATCAACACATGCAAAACGGACACATCGAGGTCGCACCAGGCGGCGGATCGCCCGGGTGTTAGAACCTTTACCCTGTTCTTGTTTTTCAGGGTCAGGAGGTAGGCAGCGGGTTCCGGTGACCCCATGACAAAAGCGGTCTCGCCTCGCTGCTGCTGTTTTGCGAGTATCTCTTGAATCTCCCCCGGGGCAGGGAAGGGGATTTTCTGTACAACGAAGTCCCGAACCAGGCCTTCTTTTAATTTTGACAAATCAAAGTTGGGCAGGTTATGGACAATCCGGTGGGTGGGCAGGATCACCAGGCCGGGATCGCCGGTGTTAACAAGGTACATGAGGATGGAATGGGCGCCGGGGACTTTTTGCCCTACATTATGATAGAATGTCAGGGCAGTTTCGTAGCGATGATGACCGTCCGCGATATAGAGCACCTTGTCTGCCAGGACAGCGGTTGCTTTCCGGTGAAAGGCTGGGTCTCTAATAACCCAGAGGCGGTGTCTTTCACCAATCTCGTCTATTATATCAATTTCAGGGGGTATTGTTTGCTTAATACCCTCAAAACCTTCTTCCAGTCTTCCGGCCGGCTCTTCATAAAGGGCAAAGACCGGGCTGAAGTTGGTCATGCAAGCGGACATCAGGGCAAGCCTGTCTGCTTTTGGCTTGGCCAGCGTTTCCTCATGGGGCCGGATGGTTCCTGTTTGGTACTCTTCAAGCTTGACCCGGGCAAAGAAACCGCTTCTCCGGTAAGTTTTATGAGCCGACGTGAATTCCTGTTCGTAGAGATAAAGGGCAGGCGTCTTTTCCTGGATCAATACCTCTTTCTGCAACCAGTTGCGGTAATCCCTGGCAGCTCTCAGGTACCGGTTATCCTGTTCGTTATCGGATGGATACTGGTAGCCTAGCTCCAGGCGAATTATGTTGTAGGGACTTTTTTCATAATATTTTTTCTGAGCATTAGAATCGATGACGTCATAGGGTGGTGTTACAACCGACGCCAGATCTTTAACCTTGGCGAGGTTATAGCGTACCCCCCGAAAGGGACTTACCGTCGCCATGCAGTTCACCTCTCCCATCTTGTTCGTTTTATTTTATTATGTTCTACAGTTGATGGCAAGCGCCGCCAGTATTGAAAAGTCTTAAAATTCATGTTTTAATTTAATGGAAGTTTTATTATCCCGTCTTGCGCCGGAGGAAAATGATGTTAGTTGATTATCATATACACGCACTCGGGCACCGGGGAGGACATTACAGCGAGGAGATGCTGGTAGAATACTTTTCGGTGGCCCGGTACCAGGGAATCGAAGAGATAGGGTTCACCGAACATGACGATTACCTGAGCGGATTAGCCCCAGAGGCGATAGCCGAAGCGGCCCGAAGGTTCCCGTACTTGCAGGCAAGGTTGGGTCTTGAGGTCAGTTACCGGCCCGAGATGGAAAAGGAAATACGAGACTTCACAAAAAAATTCAGTTTTGATTACCTGATCGGTTCCGTTCATCATATCGGTGAATGGATGTTTGACCATCCTGCCTGCATCTCCGGTTACGCTTCATGGGACATATCTGAGCTTTATCAAGCGTATTTTAGTTTAGTTGAAAAAATGGTCCGCTCCGGGATCTTTGATGTGGTTGGGCACTTGGATCTGGTAAAGGTCTTTGACTTCAGGCCCTCGGAGGATGTATTAACTTACGCTCAGGTGGCGTTAAAGGCTATCGCCGATGCCGGAATGGCTGTTGAGGTTAACACTGCCGGGCTTTTTAGACCGTGTAAAGAGATCTACCCGGCGAGAGAATTACTGGTAAGGTGCTACGATCTAAATATCCCGGTTACGCTTGGCTCGGACGCCCACGAACCGGAGCAGGTTGGGCGGGAATTCGGCCTTGCACGCGAGATCCTTTACCAGGTTGGTTACCGTAAACTGACTCGGTTCGTAAACCGTCAACAAATCTATGAATACTTATAACCTCTGGCAGTTTTCGAAATCTCAAGGGAGCTAATAAAGATGGAATATATCCTGTTGATTGTTAGTTTAGGCATGATCCTGATTGCAGCAGAGATCTTTACCAACGGCGTGGAATGGTTGGGGTTAAAGCTGCGGCTGGCTGAGGGGGCGGTTGGGAGTATCCTGGCTGCGGTGGGGACAGCCTTGCCGGAATCGTTAATTCCCCTGATTGCTTTTATTTTCGGCAAGGGCGCGCAAGAGCAGCATATCGGAATCGGGGCAATCATCGGCGCTCCTTTTATGTTGAGCACGCTGGCCTTTTTCATCAGCGGCTTTGTGGTTGTCCTGGACAGGCGTAAGCGCTTCGATTTTCCTGCCCTTGCGGTGGAACCCGGAGTTATACGGCGTGATCTCGCATTCTTTTTCGGCGGCTACAGTCTTGGACTGGTGGCGGCGTTCATAAATTCCGTTTATGTCAAGAAATTTTTAGCACTGCTGTTGTTGGTTATCTATTTTGTTTACGTGCTGCTGACACTGCGCGGAGGGAAAACTGTCGGGCAGTCCTCTGAACTCCGTCCCCTCTTTTTCAGCACGTCAAAGCGCAATCCCAGGCTTCTTTTAATCCTGTTTCAGATTGTATTCTCCCTGGCCTTGTTGGTCAGCGGGGCTGAGCTTTTTATCAGAAACGTAGAGGCTATCTCCGTAATGGTTGGAGTCCCTTCTTTCTTCCTGTCCCTTATCATCGCGCCGATTGCTACGGAATTGCCCGAAAAGTTCAACAGCGTCATCTGGTTGAAGCAGCAGAAGGATACCCTGGCAATCGGTAATATTACCGGCGCCATGGTTTTTCAGAGTGTCATTCTTCCCAGCATCGGGATCTTCTTTACCAACTGGAGGTTTGTACCCGGCTCGGAAATCCCGGTTCTTTTAACGTACGCCTCAGCCGGACTGGCATTCCTCAGCCTGAAGATCAGGAAAAAACTGAATGCCTATATTCTATTGGCAGGCGCCCTCTTCTACTTTATTTTCTTATGGACAACCCTTCACTGAGGAGGCAGTGCCATGAGCCCGCTATTTATCTTCGCCACATCTTTTCTCATTGCCATGTCAGGCGCCCTTATGCCGGGCCCGATGCTCACAGTAACAATAAAAGAAAGCCTTCTGCAAGGCTGGCGGGCTGGCTTTTTTATCTCTACCGGACATGGTATTGCCGAGATTATCATCATTGCCCTTTTTGCTCTGGGTTTAAACCATTTACTCCAGGCCCAGTGGATTTCCGCAGGAGTAGGGATCTTCGGCGGGCTGGTCCTGCTGTTGATGGGGGCGGATATTATCCGGAGTTCACTATATGGTAATATTAATGTTGCTTACCGGAACCTATCCCTTTCGCAAGCGGAGGCCGGTTCATTCTGGCGTCCCCTGCGGGAGGGGCTGATTGTGAGCATTGCCAATCCGGGCTGGGTCATCTGGTGGTTCTCCATCGGAATTGTTTACGTTACCATGGCCCTGAAACAGGGTTGGATCGGGATGGGTTCCTTTTATACCGGCCATATTCTGGCCGACTTCACATGGTATGTTTTTATTGCCTTTGCCGTTGCCACAGGCAAGAAATTTATGAGTGACCTGGCTTATAAGTGGATTTTAACAATTTGCGGTATCTTACTGGTTGGCCTGGCCCTTTACTTTATGAGTAATGGGGTTCAGTCCACCATGACCATTATAAAGTCTTAAATGTAGGTTCTCGTAAACCAAAAATGCCCATGTAACAAACTGGGATATGTGCTAGAACAATCCTTATCCCAGCACCTAAAAAAAGAACCTTGACAACGAAATAGCGGTGATCCCAAGACCGGGGCA
>CADDZA010000090.1 GCA_902812435.1 Clostridia bacterium | reverse complement strand
TGCCCCGGTCTTGGGATCACCGCTATTTCGTTGTCAAGGTTCTTTTTTTAGGTGCTGGGATAAGGATTGTTCTAGCACATATCCCAGTTTGTTACATGGGCATTTTTGGTTTACGAGAACCTACATTAAAGATTTAATTATACATATACATTATACAGTATAGTACCCAAAAATGTAACAGATCGTAGGAGTAAAAACGAACGGCTAAGAAAAGATAGCACCTGCAGTTTCCCATTGCGACCAGTTGAGGAAAGAGGTCAGAAAAAGGCCCAGAGGGCAGCTGCTTTGAAGGAGTAAAAATACCGGCAGTCCTGACGGCTGCCGGTGAAAGAAAAGCTTGTCTTGACTAAATAGCTCCTTCTCCCTTCTCCCCCGTCCTGATGCGGATGACATTCGCAACAGGGTAAATAAAAATCTTGCCGTCCCCGATTTCCCCGGTCCGGGCAGCGGAACAGACGGCGTCCACAACCTGATCCACCTGATCGTCTTTCACGACAATTTCCACCTTGACTTTCGGCAGCAGGTTGATGGTGGTTTCCACGCCCCGGTAGACTTCCTTCCAGCCCCTCTGGGAACCGCAGCCCACGACCTGGGAGACGGTCATGCCGCAGTTGCCCAGCTTGGAAAGGGCAGCTTTGACGGCTTCCAGCTTTTCTGGTCTGATGATACACGACAATTTGGTCATTTCTACTCCCCCTCTTTTTATAAAATATGGTCGTAGGCTCGCTCTCCGTGCATCGGCAGGTCAAGCCCCATAGTTTCTTCTTCGGCGGTGGCGCGCAGGCTGGTAAAGACGGCAACCAGCTTGAGAATTACCAGGGTCAGAACGGCGGCAAACAACCAGGTGGCCACCACGCCGACAAACTGTACCCATAGCTGGCCGGGGTTTCCGTAGAAAAGCCCGTTGCCCCCTGCCGGGTTGATTGCCTTTGATGCGAACAATCCGGTTGCCAGGGCGCCCCAGGTACCACCGATCCCGTGTACGCCGAAGGCATCCAGGGCATCGTCATAGCCGAGCCTGACCTTCAGGTAGCTGACCGCCAGGGAGCAGATCACGCCGGCAAACAGGCCGATGATCACCGCCGGCAGGGGACCCACGTATCCCGAAGCGGGAGTAATAGCCACCAGCCCGGCGACACAGCCGCTGGCAGCCCCCAGTACGGTCGGCTTGCCCTGCAAGATCCACTCTGTGAAAATCCAGGAGAGGGCCGCGGCGGCCGCGGAGGTGTTGGTCACCACAAAGGCGCTGGCAGCCAGACCGTTCGCCGACAGGGCGCTGCCTGCGTTGAAACCGAACCATCCGAACCAAAGCAGACTCGCTCCCAGCACTGTCATTGGCAGGTCGTGGGGCCGCATTGCTTCGCTCCCCCACCCCAGGCGCTTTCCTAACACCAGGGCGGTTATGAGTCCCGAAACCCCGGAACTGATGTGGACGACAGTGCCGCCCGCGAAGTCCAGGACTCCCAGGTTGCGCATCCACCCACCGGCTCCCCAGACCCAGTGCGCCAGCGGGTCGTAGATAATGGTCGTCCACAGCACCGTAAAAAGGAGGAATGCAGGGAAGCGCATTCTTTCGGCAAAGGACCCTGTCACCAGGGCAACGGTGATGATTGCGAACATCAACTGAAAGGCTGCATAAGCCAGGTGCGGTATGGTTGCAGCATAATCAGGGTTGGGTTCCAGGCCCACACCCTTCAAGCCCAGCCAGGAAAGAGCCCCCAATAAATGGCTCTTGTCAGGTCCGAAGGAGAGGCTGTAACCGAAAAGCACCCACTGTACGGAAACTATACAGATGATTATGAAACTCTGCATAATAGTGCTCAAGACATTTTTACGCCGGACCATACCGCCGTAAAAGAACGCCAGGCCCGGGGTCATCAGCATCACCAGGGCAGCGGAAACCAGCACAAAGCTCGTATCTCCGGTGTCAATGGCCGGGGTACCGGCAGCCCAGGCAAAATTGGAAACCAGAAGCCAAAATACGGGTAATAGAAAACCGATTCTCAATAATTTCTTCATCGATAAACTCAACCTCCTCGCATTTACGTCGTCCTTGGCATTTCGTCTTCCTTGGCATTTTTAACTTCCTTGCCCATCTGACACTTTTGAAATACTCCACATCACCCGCCTTAAAAAGATAAAGCCCCTGCTTGATGAACGACCTCGTTCAAGAACAGGGACATCACTGCCTGTTTGGTCCGCTGCACCGCGGTTATAACTTAAAACAAAACAATATCACTTCCAAAATTGAAGCCCCTGACAAAAGGGATTTTTCCCTTATCAGGGGCGTCACTGCCGAACCGTTTCCGCTACACTGCGGCACACGGCTAAATAAATCAATCTGATTACTTTATACCATGCGCCGCTGCTGCGTGCAATACCTTGCTCACAAGTATCCAATATTCAATTTATTCAATTTAACAATTCCGGCAAGGCTTTTCATGCTTATTTCAATGGCTAGATTATAAAAAGGAATACATAATAGAGTGCCATTGTCGTGAGACCAAGGGGCATACCGAGTTTTGCCCACTCCCGGCTGGTAATCTTGAGTTTTCCCGCCGAGATAATATTAGGTATATTTCCGGGAATGAGCATCCCCCCGCTGATCAGCAATCCCATCAGGACTGCACCGATCTGGGCGCTGTTCATTTTTAAACTGACTTCCGCGGAGGCCAGGGTGGCATTGTCTAAAACCGCCGAGATCATATTTAGCGGGTAGAGGATCCGGCTGTCCAGCGCAACAACGTATGTGTCAACAAGGGGCTTGATTCCGGCGCCCAGGAACTCAAGGGCCATGACGAAGATAAAGACTTTAACCGCCCTTAATACAACTCCGGTGAAAGTTTCTTCCTCGGTCTCGGTTTCCGACTCGCTTAGAACCCCTCCTCTATCTCCCTTCACGATCATACCGCCTAAAAGACCGAATCCAACAATTGCCGGGATAATCAGAATTCCGATCTCGCCCGCCAGGTACCAGAAATCCTGATGCAACCTGGAAACGACAATGGTAGCAAGGGGTTCCCCTACCGGTGTTAGTACCGCTCCCAGTCCTATGGAAAAACAGGCGATGATGGCAAGGCTGATCTTATCCTCCCTGGTGAGGGGCAGGTTGTTCACGATTTCTACCAGCACCAGGGAGGCTATAATGGCAGTGATCATGCTCGAAAAAAGCCCCAGGGAAATGACGGCTAGAAAGATGAAGACCTTGAGCGGGACATAATGCAAAATCCTCCGGATACCGGATTGAATCCGGTGCCGCAGGAGCTTGAAGATGACACCGGACACCAGTACAGAAAAGGCAATCATGTATAGCAAGCGATTTTTCAGGATTTCCATCACCAGGCCCTTGTTTAATGTACCTGAAACAATGGTGGCCAGCAGGCCCATGACGAAGAGAAAAAGTTCCAGGTTGTGCTCGATTTGCTTGACAACAAAAGGCAACACGAGCACGATTAATAATATAACAATCAAACCAACCAGCAACCCAAACACCTCCGCACCTGACCATTGCGGGATTAAAAGTAAAGCCCTGTTCGAGGAACCTTGATTCCCCGCAACAGGGCTTCATTACCTCACCGTTCAATCCCCGCATTAAGATCAAACGGCAAACTTTGTCGTAACCAGTCAAGCCAATTGCCGTTTATTAAGTTCTTAGGACCTGATCGGTTCCGGTTCCTCCGCGTAGGCGGCGATACCCATCTCCGGAATGTCAAGTCCGGCAAGCTCAACCTCCGGGGAAACCCGAATGCCCATCAGCTTATCCTGAACCCTGAAAAAGATATATGACAGTGTGAAGATGAAGACTATACAGGTGGCCGCTCCGATGAGCTGTGCCAGGAACTGACCGGGGTCGCCGTAAAACAACCCCCGCACCGTCCCGGAAATACCGCCCCAGCCGTCACCATATGTCCCGTCGGCGAAGAGTCCCAAGGACAGGACACCCCAGAGACCACATGTTCCGTGCACCGAAACAGCTCCCACGGGGTCATCGACTTTAAGCACACGCTCCACGAAAAACACCGAGCCAACCACCAGCAACCCGGCAACAGCCCCGATTAAAGCCGCCGCCCAGGCATTCACAAATGCACATGGTGCAGTGATCGCTACAAGTCCCGCCAGCATTCCGTTCGCAGTCATCGAGGGGTCGGGGTGGCCGAACTTCGCCCACATCAGGAGCATTGCAGCCAGCGCCCCGGTGGCCGACGCCAGCATAGTGTTGACTGCCACCACCGAGATCCGCAGATCTGTACCGGCCAGGGTGCTGCCTGGATTGAACCCGAACCAGCCGAAGGCCAGGATGAAAGTGCCCAGGATGGCCATGGGTATGTCATGAGGTGGAATGGCATTCGGGGTACCGTCCTTGTTAAATTTGCCGATGCGGGGCCCCAGCACTATGGCCCCGGCCAGCGCCGTGAGCCCACCTACGGCGTGCACCACCGAGGAGCCCGCAAAGTCGATATACCCGTGCCCCAGACCAAGGTTTACCCCAAGCTTGGAAAGCCAGCCGCCGCCCCAGACCCAATTGCCGAAGATCGGGTATGTGACCATTGAAATGAACAGTCCGTAGATACAGAATGCTGAGAACTTCCATCTTTCGGCCATAGCGCCGGTGGGAATAGTAGCCGCGGTATCCATGAAGACCATCTGGAAAAGGAACAGGATGTATACTCCCACATCGTAGGTTCCCCCAGAATTGAGGAAAAAGCCCTTGTACCCGATAATCCCCCAGCCCTTGGCAATTTCCCAGATACCGGTGAGCGGCGCCGTCCCTCCGAGTGAGGCAATGCCCGATGCCCCGCCGAACATGAAGGCAAAGCCGCAGATGAAAAATCCGATGATACCCAGGGCGTAAATCACGAAGTTGGTCATCATCACGTGAGCGGCGTTCTTTTTCCGGCAGAATCCCGTTTCTACAAGCGCAAAACCCGCCTGCATGAACATGACCAGGAAGCCGGTAATCAGCGTCCAGACGAAGTTGATAGCTACGGCGTTACGCCCGATGGCCTCGGCCAGCGGTTTTCCACTGTAGAGCGCATCAAACGTAGCCTTGCCGGACATATTTGCACCGGTAGGATCGCCGGCATATGCAATACCTGCCATCAAAAGCATAAAGATCGAGCTCAATCCAAGTGTCAACCATATTTTTCTTCTCACATTTCTCCCTCCCCATGAAGTCGGTGTATTTTAAAATCCCGGTAACCTAGGAAACCCCGTGCCTCCGGGGCAAACGGTATAAACGGTATAACATGCGCCCACCCCAGAATGCTGTAAAGAGGCCTAACAGCCAGGCAGGAAACGGACGCCCCAGAATACTGGTGCGTAGTGGCCCGTAAATGGCCATGAAGGTATATATAATACCACTGATGGTAACAATCGCTGCCACAGTAACTACTGTCCAAAAAAGAAGCTGCTGTCGCATCCTCATTCCGGTTAATCCCCCTCCGCCTTATTCTAAGGCTTTATCACCGGTCTCCCCGGTACGCACTCGGATGACGTTCTGTACAGCATAAACAAAAATTTTTCCATCCCCGATCGCCCCGGTGCGTGCCGTTTCGGTAATGATCTTGACCAGTTCATCCACCCTGTTATCGATAGTTACAATTTCCAGCTTGATTTTCGGCAGGAGGTTGATGCTGATCTCGGTACCGCGATAGATCTCCGTACGGCCCTTCTGGAGGCCGCAGCCCATCACCTGGGAAACGGTCATACCCCTGACACCGAATTTCGACAACGCCTCCTTCACCGGCTCAAGTTTTTCGGGGCGCAAGATGCACTCTATTTTGGTCACTCTACTCCCTCCTTTTTTTAGCACTAATCTCCTGACGGCTCATTCAACTGCCAAATCCCTGTAATAAACCATCTCACCTCCTGTTCCAATTAAAAGCTAAATGCCCCTGTTCCAGGAACTGCTTCGTTCCTAAACAGGGGCATCACTGCCTCGCCGGTTCCGCTGCTGTACGGTTTCAGGTGTTACGTCTACATTCGGCAAACACCGTTGAAAATACACAGTCCCCGAATTTTTCGGGGACTTCCTCATCCCAATTGCCGGCTACCTCGCCGGATTCGCTTTTATTAAATATCATACACTGCCACTCCGGAATTACAACCCCCTTGTGAAAAGTATACGTGTATACTTGCCATAATCAATACTTCCTGAGCCCCGGCGCGGGTAGTCCCAACAGTCTGTTGCGGGCCAAATTCCAGCATCCTGTCAGTACCTGCGTTATCTGCGGGGTCTTCCTGGCGAGCATACGTACGACAATGCCATTTTCACAGGTTAAAGACGCGCTTCCCATTATCCCCGTTCTCCCCTGCAGATAATCATGCAGGGAATTGCTCAAATCATTGTCAGCTCGATCCGAGAAAATCAGCAACTGGCCATAATATATGTATCCTTCCAACATTCCTGCTGCATCAAGCCTGTTTTCGTTCGGCCGCAGGTCAATGTAATCATAGTAAATAATCCTTCCGCGACAGCTAACTTTCACTCTCCTTTGGAAATAATCGAACTGAAAGATCTCCCCTCTCTTTACCCGGCCAGGGAACAGTATCTCCCCCATCAGAACCGTACTCCCCGGATCGAGGCTGAGTTCTATTTCACCCCTGAAGCGGGAACCGGCAAAGGGAATAACAGGGTCAGGGAAGTACTCGAGCAAAGCATCCCGACCCACCTCGAAATATTCGGTTGCAGAAGCATGATCATGTTCCATCCGGTAAATCTTGGCGGCAGCCTGCGTTGTTAGCAACACCCGCGCCCCCGGTTCTAAAACAACCTTCACTTCCAGGTGGTCGCCCTGCACCATGCCTCCGGTCGGATTCATAATGTAAAGGCAGAGTTCTCCTGATTTGTCCAGGTAAAATGGTTTGGCGATCCTAAGAGGCATCAGGCTCCAGGAATCGGACAGGCAGGTCCGGCCGCCCCTGTCGACCAGCCTTAGACACAGCCGCCCTTCTTTCCCCACTACCAACTTTTCTAGTTTTTCTAAAATTTGCTCCTCGTTCACCTGCAGCACCCTGCCGGTACGTGCCGCCTGACCCATGTTATAACATCAGTGAGCCCTACCTCCTGGA
>CADDZA010000089.1 GCA_902812435.1 Clostridia bacterium | reverse complement strand
TTCCCTGAAAAAAACAGGTAATTTAGGGAAAAGGGGTTATTTACACTCTTTACCAGGTGCTGTAGCTGGAAGCCTTGTGGCTGTTGAAATGTAGGGATGGTAAATACTGGGGGCGCGGGTTCTGTCATGAGGGAGGGTCCCTTGACGAAAGCGGTCAACGGTATTATACTTTTATCGTGAAAATCAATTGCGGGATGGTGTAGTGGTAGCACAGGTGACTCTGGATCATCTAGCCTAGGTTCGAATCCTAGTCCCGCAGCCAAAAAGGCCCTATCGTCTAGCGGTCTAGGACACCACCCTCTCAAGGTGGAGACACGGGTTCGAGTCCCGTTAGGGCTACCAGTCGCAAGACGACCCCTGCCGGGGAGTGAAGTGGCAGGGGTTTTTTGTTAAGTATTAGAAAAGCAGTCCGTACAGGTAAACCCCGGCAATGCCTCCAACCACCACCAGGATGATGTTTAGGCGGTAAAAGGCCAGAACCAATGAAACGGCGCATCCGGCCAGGGCGGATCTCATGTCCCCGGTTGAGGAGAGCACCCCGGGAAAGATCAACGCCCCCAGGGCGGCATAAGGAATGTACTGCAGAAAGGATTTCAAAAATGGGGGCAATCTCAAATTATTCAAGATGACCACCGGGAGCAGGCGGGGCAGGTATGTTACAACACCCATCATTACCACGACAGAAAGAAGTTTCAACATGATTCCTTCCCCTCCGGAGAATACAGGATGGCACCGGCGATGGCGGCGACTACGGTTGCGATAATAATGCTCCACCCGGTGGAAATGCCGGAGAGGGTAGGAACCCACCTTAATAGTGAATGAACTCCGACAGCGATCAGAGCTACGGCAAAAACAGACTTTGACTCCCTGCAAGCCGGGACCAGGAGTCCGATGAACATGGCGTACAGGGCTATTCCCATGCTCACCTTAAGCGTTCCCGGAAGCCCTGCCGCAAGAAACACTCCCGCTCCCGTGCCGGTAACCCAGGAGGTATAGGCGGTGAGGTTCAAACCCAGCATATAGCTGGCGGTGATCTTTGCTTCCTTGCATAGGGACGCCACAGCGAAGGTCTCGTCCGTGATGCCGAAAGACAACAGACTTAACAGCTTTTTCGATACCCCCTGCTCAATCCGCTGGGAAAGGGACGACGACATGAGAAAATGGCGAAAGTTTAGGATGAATGTGGTCGTTACTATTTCCCAGGGGGTAGCGCCCAGGGCGATTAATTTTACGCCGACGAACTGGCTGGCGCCCGCAAAAACGATCAGGGACATAAGCACGCTTACATAGTCCGGTATCCCCGACGCTTTCGCCATGAGACCAAAGGCAATGGCAATCGGTACGTAACCGACCGCGATTGGGATTCCCGCCCGAAAGCCGTCCACAAAGGTCAGGCTGTGACCGTGTGAAGGGTGTTCTTGGAGTTGTTGGAATTGTTCATGTGTGCAGTCCGGCATTCCTCGTTCCCTCCCCTTGAAAAACAACTTTCCCATTATTTTAACTTAAAACAAAAAGCAGGGGGAGCCTTTAATGACCGTCACCTGAAAAATTAGGAAGGAATGTTTAAACCTGCTCTAGTCACAAGATTGGAACCACCTGTTTGATTAGGCTATAATGAGAGTGCCTAATTCTACAGGTGTTTTCTGCTTGGAGGAAGAGTGCTTGCACCGGTTTAGAGAACAAAAAAAATTGCCGCTTTTAGCCGGGATTTTAATACTGGCGTCAACACTTTACTTTGGCTTGCCGCTTTTAAAATTTGCATTGAAGAATCACGCTTTTCAATCATCCCGTATTGAACTTGATGACCCGGGCAAGCGGATTCTGGTGATTGCACCCCATCCCGATGACGAAACGCTGGCAGCCGCGGGAATTATACAAAGAGCATTGCAGGAAGGCGCCTCGGTTAAAATCGTGGTCGTAACGAGCGGGAACCATTTTGTAAAGGCTGCCCGGTTGTTAACCAGAAAAAAAGTCTTAGGGCCGGGCGATTTTGCCTATCTGGGAAGGGTGCGTGAAAAAGAGTGTTTAGAGGCCTTAAAAGTGCTGGGAGTGAACAGGAGCGACGTTGCTTTCCTCCGGTATCCCGACGGGGGCCTATCCTCGCTGTGGAAACGCTTCAATGAAAAGAAGCATCCTCGTGATGCCCGGGGTGAACAGACGGCAATGCTTTTCAAGGAAATTATCGGATCATACCGGCCTTCCGATATTTACTACCCTTACGACAAAGACGAGCATGCAGACCATAAAGGGGTAAACAGTTTTATCAATAATGCCCTGAAGTCATCCCATCAAAGAGTTCGTCAGCACCTTTACCTGGTTCACTACGAAAAGAACAATTGGCCCTATTTACCGCGGCTCTCCCGTTTTCTGCCTTTAATACCACCGTACGATCTGATTAAAAAAGGAATAGCTTGGGAAGTGTTCACTCTGCGGCCTGGTGAGGTTCAGAAAAAGGATCTTGCGGTGCGCCAGTACAGGTCCCAGTTGAATGCCACCAGGGGACGCTACCTGATCTTTGTCCGGCCGGAAGAAATTTTTGTGTCGCCGGGACGATAAACCCTAACGGTAGGCTCGATACCTTGATTTCGGGAAAAAGTTTACCAGGATCATTCCGGCAACGAAACCGCCGATATGTGCCCACCAGGCGACAGGATTAGCAGCGATGTTCATGCTGAGGCCGTTTAAGATCTGCAGGATAAACCAGAAGGGGAGAAAGAAAAACGCAGGGACCTCAATGAGTGTGACGAAAAAAGGCAAGGGAAGCAGGGTTAAAATCCTGGCTCTCGGGTATGAGATAAAATAAGCCCCCAGGACGCCGGCGATTGCCCCACTTGCACCGATGATCGGTATCTGCGAGCCGGGATTTGCCATAATGTGGGCGATGCTCCCGGCAACTCCGACAACAAGGTAGAAGATGAGGTAGGGCAGATGCCCCATGCGGTCTTCCACGTTATCGCCGAAAATCCACAGGTACAGCATATTGCCGAGAATGTGGAGCCAACCGCCGTGAAGGAACATCGCAGTGATGAAAGGAACGGCAACGGCTAGCAGTGGCGCTCCTGCGGCCAGCTGTGTCTGCACTCTTGCCGGGATAACGCCGTAAACGTATAAGATGTAGTTCAACTGGTGATTCGTAAGGGTGATCTCTTTCAAGAAGACCAATACGTTTATAATTATCAAAACAATGTTCACGATTGGGAATTTACGGGAACGTGCGCTGTCTCGCAGGGGGATCATGGAATGCCTCCTTAATTTTTTATTCTTTATTCCGGATTGATTTTAATACAATTATAGTTTTGTGACTAGTGGATGTGACAGTCTTATTAAGATGCCGTCGGGCTTTGGTGTGGATTGGTCTATGTGATAAAATATGCCCGAAAAAGGCTTTCTTTAGTAATCGATTGATGTCCCGGGAGGCAAATTTCGTGACAGAGGAGTACAACGCCGGAAAATACGATGTTATCGTTGTGGGCGCTGGCCATGCCGGCTGTGAAGCGGCCCTGGCGGCGGCCAGAATGGGTTGCCGTACCCTTTTAATCACCCTAAATATTGATTATATTGCATTGATGCCCTGCAACCCTGCGGTCGGCGGGCCCGGCAAGGCTCATCTTGTTCGGGAGGTTGACGCCCTCGGCGGTGAAATGGGGCTAAATACGGATAAAACCTTTGTTCAGATGCGTATGCTGAATACGGCGAAAGGGCCGGCTGTTCAGGCCCTGCGGGCTCAGGTTGATAAAAAAGCCTACCACCTGGAGATGCTGAAGACGCTGCAGAACGAGGCTAATCTCGATCTTAAGCAAGGCATTGTGGAAAGAATACTGGTTGCAGGTGACAGGGTTGTGGGTGTCGTCACCCAGACAGGCGCCAGGTTTACGGCACGGGCAGTCGTGCTTACCACCGGCACTTACCTGCGCGGCAGGATTATTATCGGGGATATCACATACCCGGGAGGACCCAACGGGCAACTGGCACCGGGAGAACTGGCGGCATCCCTGCGTGACGTGGGTTTCGAACTAGCCCGCTTTAAAACGGGAACACCCCCGCGCATAGACAGGAAAAGCGTGGATTTTTCAAAACTCATCATCCAACCCGGAGACGACCTCCCCCTGTTCTTTTCATATTTGTCTAAAAAAGAAAAACGGCCTCAGCTGCCCTGCTGGTTGACCCACAGCAATGAGCGCACCCATGCCATCGTGCGGGAGAACCTGCACAGGTCTCCCCTGTATTCGGGTATCATAGAGGGAATCGGGCCCCGTTACTGCCCTTCCTTTGAAGATAAGGTGGTGCGTTTTCCGGAGCGCAAGGGGCACCAGGTTTTTCTGGAGCCGGAGGGCTGGGAAACGGACGAACTGTACGTGCAGGGTATGAACACGAGCCTTCCGGAGGATGTGCAGGTGGCCGTTTTGCGCACTTTGCCCGGGCTGGAGAAGGTGGAGGTTATCCGGGTTGGCTATGCCATTGAATATGACTGCCTGGTTCCTGCTCAACTGAAGTCAACCCTTGAGACAAAAGATGTCAAGGGGTTATTTACGGCCGGACAGTTGAATGGAACATCCGGGTACGAGGAAGCAGCGGCCCAGGGGATCGTCGCAGGAATTAACGCCGCCCTCTATGTGCAGGAGAGGGAGCCGCTTGTACTGAAAAGATCCGAAGCCTACATCGGGGTGCTGATTGATGACCTGGTCACAAAGGGGGTCCGTGAACCCTACCGTATTTTAACCTCCCGTGCCGAGTACCGCCTCCTGCTGAGGCAGGATAACGCCGATCTGCGACTTACCGAAACCGGGCGCAGGGTCGGCCTGGTGTCGGATGAGCGTTACAGGGTATTTGAAGAGAAATTACGACTTTTGGAGCAGGAGCGCGCCTGGTTGGAAGAGACGAGCATCAAGCCCAGCGCGGATGTTCAGGATTACCTGGAACAGAAGAACAGCGCGCCGCTTAAGAGCAGGGTGACTCTAAAGGAACTGCTCAAGCGGCCGGAGATAACATATGCCGATCTCATTCGCCTCAGCGGCTCCGATAAGACAGTTCCCGACGAGGTTGCGAAACAGCTGGAAATACAGGTGAAATTCGCAGGCTACCTGGAAAAACAGGAAGCTCACGTGGCACGGATGGAGAAGCTTGAAACCAGACGGCTGCCCGAGGATTTGGATTATGGCCGGATACGCGGTCTTTCCAGGGAGGCCCGGGACAAGTTAAACCAGGTCAAGCCGCGTACCCTTGGGCAGGCAGGGCGCATACCCGGAGTCACACCGGCCGACATCTCCGTCTTATGGGTCTACCTGGAACAGCATTCCTCTTAATATTTTCTTTCTTTTCGCACTATCTCTATGAGGGCAGCCCGGTCTTCAAGGTTGTCGACAATATAAAGATTGGCCCGGGCGTGTTCGGCCAGTTCCTCTAAAAACTCGCGGTTGGATTCAACACCGATGCAGATGACTTTTGCCCGCGTCTCCAGGAGGCCGTCTGCGGCCTTAAGGGCATCCTGCCGCGGGTTGATGGTCCATTTCCCAAAGGTGGGAACCCCGTCGGTTATCAAGATTAAAAGAGGGTTGCGCGCGTGGCGATTTTTGATCAGCTTGATGGCTTCGGTGATGCCGTCGGCGAGGGGAGTCATCCCCCTGGGATTAATTGACCTGAGCGCGAGTTTTAAGCGGGTGTAGTTTCTTGTAAAGGGGATCGCCACTCGCCCTCGTCTCTCCTGGAAAACCACCACGGCAACCTTGTCCCGCGTAGTCAGCAACAGGTGTTCCGCCAGCTGCCACACCGCTTTCATTTTAGGCCCTGCCATGCTGGCGCTCCCATCGATGATCAGGCAGACATCAACCGGTTTAGAAACTTCTTGTTTGTGTACGCGAATGTCTTCCCTCTTGATGGTAATGGTACGCCTTTTCTCAAGAATTTTATGCTTGGCCGCCTGAACAAGGGTCTCCGGTACCGCAATGCTTCCTAGCCAGGAATCCTTCATGGGCGCAGTCGTTTTGCTAATATAGGCGTACCGTTTATCTTTGCTCTTTACATGGGTGTTGCGGACTGACAGGTATTTCGAGCGTGGGACGGGAACTGACCGCAGGATCTTACGCATTTGGGATTCCAGTTCACGCTGGTGCTGTATCACAAAATTTAAAAGTTCGATGCCTTCCCTGGTGAGGGTATCCGCAATCCACCCCCTTTTTAACAGGCCGGCGTCCACCAGGGCGATGAGCAGTTCCCGCAGGTTTCCGTGTTTGTTGCGGAGATTGGCGATTGTCTGTTTACGGCGAAACAGTCCCGGCTGAAAGGCTTCCAGGAATTCCACCACATCGTCAGGACTGCTCAAGATAGTGGAAAGCGCGGTGGCCAGTTGCCAGAGGTTATGCTGATCGGGGTTGAAACCCATCAAGTAAGCAGGCAGGGATTGCCTGCCCTTTTTCTCAGCGTGGAAGATGCGTTCAACTTTTCTGATTTCTACTCCCTGGCGGGCGAGTTCTGTTTCGATTATGTCCACCAGGCAGGGAATCAGGTCAAACTCATTTGGCAAAAAATTTTTGAGCAGGATGTGCACATGGTTCCTGTTCCTGCCCTTTGCCGATTTTTTGTTGCCCGGGCGCTCCAGGAGCTCCTGGAGGTTGCCTGAACCGGTTCCCGTTTCCAGATAAATTCTTTCCGCATAGTCTTGCGAAGAAGTTTGCCGTCTGGTCTGGTATGCCTTAATTGTCTCTACAAGCATTTGGGCAAGTGGAAAGACTTCTACCCGAGCAGGCTCATGAAAAACATCTACGTGAATCACCCGGGATGGCAATTTTTCTCCCGCCAATTCCTGCCCGGCGTCCCTGTTTACCAGTATGTTGATTTCTCCCGGACGGCTGCGGTTGGGTTTGTGGATGTAGTGACTGATAACTGTGGATTCTCCAAGCCGGAAGCCCTGTCCCTGGCTTAAATTTGAAATGATCTGGTGCACCAGATCATCGAACTCTTGGAGAGACAACTTTTCCAAAACGGTGAGTTGAGTCATGGGCTTTCCCCTCCCATCTTCCCGTTTTTATAATTCCGATTCCCTCTTGATTGCCCCCTTGCCGAACAGATCGCGCAGATAACGGGCTTTCATCGGCGGTGCATCGTCGTCGGTCGACTGTCCATCCCTGTTCTCTAAAGGTGAGGCATCCCGCTGTGGTT
>CADDZA010000088.1 GCA_902812435.1 Clostridia bacterium | reverse complement strand
GTTTTTGCTATTTATGGGGTATTTTCCTGCCTGCTCGGGTTAAAAAATGCGAATTTATAAAGTTTTGCCTTGATACCGCCTTTCTTGCGCTGCATGGGCTTCAGGGATTAGATGCGGAGTTCCTGGCGGCCGGGTCTGGACAGGACCGGCTCCCGGCGGCTTGCTGCGCCTCTCGCCGGGAGCTCATCCCTACCGGGTGGCTTTGGCAGGCCCGTCCTCGTCGAGAGGCTCCGGCGCCTCCTCGCCGAAGGCCGGCGGTTCGGACCTCTCCAGGTTGGCGAACTTCGTGAACTCTTTTAAGAAAGCCAGTTCCACCGTTCCGGTGGGGCCGTTGCGCTGCTTGGCGATGATTATGTCGGCGATCCCCTTCTTTTCGGAATCGGGGTTGTAGTAATCGTCCCGGTAGATGAACAGCACCACGTCCGAGTCCTGCTCCAGGCTGCCGCTCTCACGTAGGTCGGAGAGCATCGGGATCTTATCCATCCTCTGCTCCACGGCCCTGCTCAACTGGGAAAGGGCCAGCACCGGGATGTCCAGCTCGCGGGCCAGGGACTTCAGGAAGCGGGAGATCTCCGAGATCTCCTGGACCCGGTTCTCAACCCGCTTGCCGAGCTGCATGAGCTGGAGGTAATCGATCACCAGGAAGCCGATCCCGTGCTCGATCTTCAGGCGGCGGGCCTTGCTCCGCAGCTCCAGCAGGCTGATGGCCGGTGTGTCATCGATGAAGATGGGAACTTCGGAAAGCCTGGTGGCTGCGTTCAAGAGGCGCGACCAGTCATCCCCGGTAAGGCGTCCGGTTCGCAGGCGCTGCTGGTCGATCAGGGCCTCGGCGCAGAGCAGGCGCTGGACAACCTGGTCTCCGGACATCTCCAGGCTGAAGATGGCAACCGGGACCCCGCCGGCTGCCACGTTGCGGGCGATGTTCAGGCCGAGGGATGTCTTGCCCATCGACGGGCGCGCCGCCAGCAGGATCAGGTCGCTGGGCTGCATCCCCAGGGTCATCCTGTCCAGGGCGTCGAAGCCGGTGGCCAGGCCGGTTGCAGCACCTTTGTTGATATACATCTGCTCGATCTGCTCAAGGGTGCTGACCAGCAGTTCCTTCAGGGAACGGTAGCCCCGGCTCTGGCGGCGGATGCTCAACTCCATGATCATCTGCTCCGCCTCGTCGAAGATCCGCTCACTCTCTACTCCTTCGTCGTATGCCTTGGCAACCAGCTGCGTGCAGGTGCCGATCAGGGTGCGAAGCAAGCCCTTCTCCGCCACGATCTGGGCGTAATAGCCCACGTTGGCGGCAGTCGGCACCGCCCCCGCCAGGGATGCCAGGTAGCTGGCCCCTCCCACCTTGTCCAGCAAATCCTTCTGCTTTAAAGCCTCGGTGACCGTCACAAGGTCAATCGGCCGGCCGACCTCGGCCAGTTCCTGGAGGGTCCGGTAGATCTCCCGGTGCCCCTCCCCGTAAAAATCCGAAGGTTTGAGGATCTCCGCAACGGTTGCGAAACTTTCCGGGGCCAGAAGCAGCGCCCCCAGCACCGCCTGTTCCGCTTCGATGTTGTGCGGAGGTATGCGGTCAAGCAGTTCCATGCCGGTTTCTCCTATCTCCCGCCTTCCATCAGGATGTGGGGGAAGGCTTCCGTGATTTCTCTTATGCCGACTATTTCCGTCCCCCAGAGCTCGGAGGGGAGATCCCGGGCGTTTTCGGCAGGGATGATCACCTTCTTCGCCCCGATCTGGCGCGCCCCGTAGATCTTCTCGGAAATACATCCCACCGCCCGGACACGGCCCTGGATGGAGAGTTCCCCGGTCACGGCCACGTCCTGGCGCAGGGTGATTCCCTCCACGGCGCTGTAGATGGCGAGGAAGATCGCCGCACCGGCAGAGGGTCCCTCCACCCGGCCGCCGCCGATGATGTTAACGTGGATGTCATAGTCGGCGGCGTCCTTGCCGGTCACCTTCCTGAGGACGGCCAGGGCGTTGAAAACGGAGTCCCTGGCCATCGCCCCGGCGGCGTCGTTGAACCTGACGCTACCGTGCCGCGGCTCCCGGGCGGGAAAGGCTATGGCCTCGATCTCCAGGGTTGCCCCCACAAAACCGGACACTGCCAGCCCGAACACCTTCCCGATCTCCCCACGCCCCCCGGCATGCTGGGTGATATAGGGAGTCAGCCTGCTCACCTGCAGGACCTCCTGCAGGTCGTCCATGGTGACGGTCACTTTCTTCCGCTGCCGGGCGCTTCCCCGCAGGTAGAGGGCCATGGCGTAGGCGTCCACCAGGATGTTGGTGGCCTTGCGGGCCTCCACCGTGTATTCGCTGATGGTCTCGGCCACTCCTGGCGCCAGGGTCACGTTCAGCTTGCGGGCGGCCTGGCGGACCACCTTCTGGATCTCCCAGGGGTTCAGACAGTCGAAGAAGATCTCGGCGCACCGGGAACGGAAAGCGGGGTTGATCTGCTCCGGCTCCCGGGTGGTGGCCCCGATCAGGACGAAGTCCGCCGGCGCCCCTTCCTCGAAAAGCTGCCTGATGTACTGGGGAACCTGGGGATCGTGGGGATCGTAATAGGAGGACTCGAAGGTGACCTTTTTGTCCTCGAGCACCTTCAACAATTTATTCTGCAAAATGGGGTCGACGTCCCCGATCTCGTCGATGAACAGGATACCGCCGTGGGCCTCCGACACCAGGCCGAGCTTGGGCTCCGGGACGCCGCTCTCCGCCAGGTCGCGCCTGGCTCCCTGGTAGATGGGGTCGTGCACGGAACCGATCAGGGGATTGGTGACCTCCCGGTTGTCCCAGCGCAGGGTCGTCCCGTCCACCTCGATGAAGGGGGCGTCGGGACGGAAGGGGCCTTTCCCCATGGCCTTGACGTGCTCAAGGGCGATCCTGGCTGCGGAGGTCTTGCCCACCCCCGGCGGCCCGTAGAGCAGGATGTGCTGGGGGTAGGGGGCAGACAGCTTGGCGATGAGGGCCCGCACCGGGCGCTCTTGGCCGATGATCTCCCCGGCCTTGCGCGGGCGGAGGATCTCCGCAACCGAGGCGTTCAGCCGGATCTGCTTCATCTTTTCCAAAACCGCCAGCTTCTTGAGGGTGGCGGCGTTTTCAGGTGAGCTTTGCTCCTTGAGCACCTGCACTTTCATTTCTTTCAAGTACTGGTCCTGGCGTTCCTTGATCTTTTCGGCAATCTTTTTCTCGATATCCTCTTCCACAACCCGGCGCGCCATAACCTGGGCCAGGACGTCCTCCAGCTCGTCCAGGATACCGGGGATCTGCCTGGCCGGAGGCGCTTTTTCCAGGGTGGGATCCCCGTGGATCAGTTTCTGCAGGGCCAGCACCCGTTCGGCCAGGCGGGAAGAATTCATTGCCTCGAGAACTCCCAGCTTGCTCGCCCTCAAAACCAGCCGCTCGGGGCCATAAATCTCCCCGAGAATGGCGTAGAGAGCGGCAACCCGGTGCTGAACCCCGTATCTTTTTGCATCCGTTTTTTCGAAACCCATCTCGCCTTTCGGCGCCAGGTCCTCCTTTTTGCCTGTTCCGGGCATCCTCCAGCCTCCCTTAAAGCATTAGTTGCTGTTACTGTTTGAGTCTCCAGGCAACAACGTATCCATATATTGTGTGATATAACCATACTCCGGGCATAAAAAATTCCGGTTATTTTTGTTCGGCAATAACCTGTACCTTTATTTCCGCATTGACTCCGGGATATAAACGGATAACAACAGGATAGGTACCCAGGGTTTTAATGGGTTCGGGAAGTTCGATCTTGCGCCTGTCCAGGGGTTTATGCAGGACGGCTTCCAGCTCCGCGGCGATGTCCCGGCTCGTTACCGCCCCGTACAGCCTGCCCCCTTCGCCTGCCCGGCCGGCCACTGTGACCGTCATGCCCTTCAGCCTGGCGGCCAGTTCTTCGGCGTTCTTCTTCTCCCGGGCCTCCTTCTTGGCACGGGACTCGTGGAGCAGGTTGGCCTCCCGGATCTTCCCCTTGGTGACCGGAAAGGCAAGATTCCGCGGGATCAGGTAGTTGCGGCCGTACCCCTCGGACACGTCCACCACGTCCCCCTTCTTGCCCAAACCCTTGACGTCTTCCCGTAAAATCACCTTCATGACTTCACTGTTCCTCCTCTTGTTCGCTCTCAAGAATTTCCAGGAGCCGGGCCCGGGCGGCGGCAAGGTCTGTTCCCTGCAGCTTGGCACCGGCCACCGTAAAGTGCCCCCCGCCCCCCATCTTTTCCATGATGCGGTGGACGTTCACGGCACCGGTCGACCGTGCGCTGATGCCGACCCCTCCGCCGATAGGGTAAAACACGAAGGACGCCGCCACTCCTTCCACCTCCAGAAGGGTATCGGCGGCCCGGGAGGCGGCAACCTGAGCCCCGGGTAACTCCTCTTCCGAGCCGGTTATGGCGTACTTCCCGTGAACTTTGGTCACCCTCTGCAGCAGGTTCGCCCGGTAGCGCATAACCTCCAGGCTGTCGGTAAAAAGGTCCCTGATCACGCCCGGCCGGGCACCTGCATCCCGCAGCAGAGCGGCCGCCCGGAAGGTGCGGGCGGTGGTGGCAAAGGTGAACTTCTTGGTATCAACCACCAGGCCTGCCAGGAGCGCCGTGGCCGCCATGGGTGTCAGATGAATCTCCTCGGGGAAAAAGCGCAGCAGTTCTGCCACCATTTCACAGGTGGAGGAAGCCGCCGGATCTATGTAGGAAAGGTTCGCCCGCTCCAGGAATTCCTCTCCCCTCCGGTGGTGGTCGATCACCCCGACGTAGCCGGCGCGGTTGATTAGGGTTGAATGGGGAACCATCTTCGAGCGGTGCACGTCGACCAGCAGCAAGAGGGTCTGGGAGGACACGCTTCCCTCGATTTCCTTGCCCTCCCCGAGCAGACCCGGGCTTTTTTGACGGACCACATCAAAGAGCCTCTCGACCGCCCCGCCCGGGTGGTCGATCACGATGCGCACCTCTTTCCCGTAACGGCTGGCAGCCTCGGCCAGGCCCACGGCAGCCCCGAAGGCGTCAAAATCAATGCGGGTATGCCCCATTATGACCACCGAGTTGCATAATTTGAAAAGCCTGTCCAGTTCCGTGGCCGCGATGCGGGCGCGCACCTGGTTGCGCTTGCCGACCGCCTCGCTGCGCCCTCCGTAAAACCAGGTGTGATCCGGGCTCTTGACGACGATCTGATCCCCTCCCCGGGCCAGGGCGAGTTCCACGGCCTGATGGGCAAGCTGCCCGAGCCGGGCGGGGTCCTTTTCCCCGGCGTCCTTGCCTATCCCGATGCTCATGGTGACGGGAAGATGGTCTCCCACGCTCACCTGCTTAAGCTGTTCGAAAACGGAAAATTCGTTTTCCTCGAGGTTCGCCAGCGTCTCCGCCGGCAGCAGGGCCAAGTAGCGGTCTCTACCGTCTTTCCGGAGATAGACATGGCCGGAGCAAGCCCAATCCCGCAGGAATTTATCAACGGCAGCCACAAGCAAGGGGCGCTTCTCGTCCGGGAGCCCCTGGAAAACCTCATCGTAGTCGTCAACCTGCAACAGGGCCAGGGCCACCTGCTGTCCGCAGGAGCGCGGCCCGGCAGGCGCCTTTTCCACGGCGCCGGCGATCTCTTCCCTGAGCTCCCGTTCCCGGGCCTCCGCCTCCTTTTTGTCGATGTAGGCAAGCCCCGACATTGCCATGGCCGTAAGCAGGAAACCGAACGCTGCCAGCAGCAAGGTATCGTTTAAACGGCTGCTTGCCGCCAGGGCTATGCAGATGATGGTGAGCAGCAGCCCTATTCCGACAAAAAACCTCTGTTTATACTTCCGGTAAAAAGAAGACTCCACGTAAACCCCTCGCTTTCTTTTCCGCTGGACCTGCATAAATTTCGGCATGATAAAAGGCGATTCCTGCAACGCGCCGAACTCTTTCGCTGGTATTTTGGTTCCGCCAAAAGGAGAATATTCCTCCGGAATAAAAAAGGGAGCATGCGCTCCCTTAAGCTCGCCCGGACTCGATCTGCTACTCGACTGTGAAGGGCAACAGGGCGACGTTGCGCGCCCGTTTGATGGCGATGGTCAACTGGCGCTGGTGCCCGGCACAGTTCCCGGAAATCCGGCGCGGCAGGATCTTCCCCCGCTCGGTGATGTACTTCCGGAGCTTGTAGACATCCTTGTAATCTATCGAAGTGGCGTGATCCACACAGAAACTGCAGACCTTCTTGCGCCTTTTACCGCGTTCGCGCTTCAAGCCAATACCTCCTTGCAATTCCGAATCTCAAAAGGGCGGTTCCTCGGAACCGAAATCGTCGTCAACAAAATTCTCGCCGGGGTAGATGGGATCGGGCTCCGGCGGCGCAACCCCCGGCCCGGTTCCTTCCCGGGCACGGTCCAAAAACTGCACATTATCGGCGACAACTTCCGAGACCGTACGGGTCTGGCCGTCAGGTGTCTGGTAGCTGCGTACCTGGAGGCGCCCCTCGACGGCCACCAGGCGGCCCTTTCCCAGATAGTTGGAGCAGTTCTCCGCCAGCTTCCTCCAGGCCACAACCCGGATGAAGTCGGCCTCGCGTTGCCCCTGGGCGTTCAGAAACGGCCGGTCCACGGCCAGGGTGAAGTTTGCCACAGGGGCACCCGATGCGGTAAAGCGCATCTCCGGTTCCCTGGTGAGCCGTCCAATGAGAATAACCCGGTTTAAAGATGAAGCCAATGTCCTCTCCTCCCCAGTCTCTCTTATGCCGCGTCACGGCGCACGATGATGTGCCGCAGCACTTCGTCGGAGAGACGCATCACCCGGTCCAGTTCCTTGGCAGTGGCGGGCTCGCCCTGGAAGAGGATCAGGGTATAGTACCCATCCCGGTATTTCTTGATCTCGTAGGCCATCCGTTTTTTCCCCCACCGGTTGATCTGCTCCACAGTGCCCTGGTTCTGCTGGATCAGGTTTGCGAACTTTTCGATGGCGGCGTTGGTCGCCTCCTCCTCAAGATCGGGCTTGAGGACGAAAAGAATCTCGTAAGGTCGCAATGCCTTGCACCTCCTCCCTCTGGACTAAGGCCCCCAAAAAGGGGCAGGGATATACGAAGGGATTATACCACATCCTGCCTGGGAAAACAACCGGAAGCCGCGGTGGGATGCTGTCAAGTAAAAGTAGGTTGTTCCCTGTAACCACCAAAGCAACTCAGCCAGATTAAATTTTAGAAACTAAACATGAATCATAAAGATTAAAAACATACGGTTGGCGGCCTTGACTGCTAC
>CADDZA010000087.1 GCA_902812435.1 Clostridia bacterium | reverse complement strand
GTTTTTGCTATTTATGGGGTATTTTCCTGCCTGCTCGGGTTAAAAAATGCGAATTTATAAAGTTTTGCCTTGATACCGCCTTTCTTGCGCTGCATGGGCTTCAGGGATTAGATGCGGAGTTCCTGGGACATATAGTTTGTAAGATGCTGTGGAGTCGACCATTACAATGAAAGGAGAGGTGATTCGGTGTCAAACATTCGAAAAACAGTAGGCAATAATATCAGGCTCCTTCGACGAGCAAGGGGTATGACCCAGGAAAGGCTGGCGGAAATTGTCGACGTCAGTGGATCATACATAGGTTACCTGGAACGGGGCAAAAGAAGCCCCTCACTAGACTTGTTAGCCAAAATAGCCGATGTCTTTAAAGTAGACCCGGCCGTTTTGCTCACTTCAGCTGACGATGCAACAAACCGGGAATTAAAAAAACTCATATGGGTCTTGTCTGACAAGGGACCAGGGCCAATAAAGTTTATGAACGAAGTAGCTCATGCCTATTTTAAATCACTGGAGGATATACACCAGTAACAAAAAGACAAACACGACGAATTTTCCAACTCGAGACGGAGCTTCCTTCTTCTTGGATTCCCTCTAATCCTGGTTAAATGCCATTCGAAAGAATCTCTATCAGCAGCGCTATGTTCCAAGTTCCCCGTCCGGCTTCCTCCAGTCATCACCGTTATCAGTGACGTTCCCTGCATTTTTGCTAACTAATCTGATTACGCTTTCTTTCAACCCACCAGTTCGGCAAACATGCCAGCCAGATAAGTAAGACCCCCGCCATTTTCCGGCAGGGGTCCTCAGTTCTTTTACAGGTTGATTACGAGGCTTTCTCTTTACCCTTCGGGTGGTACACCTCGACGGGTTTCGAATAGAAGGGTGCTCTCCATTTGGGTTCAACACTGATGGCATCTTTATTGCACACCTCCGCGCAAACCTCGCAAATGATGCAGTGAGCGGCATTAAAGATCAGTTCGTTCTTTTCCTTGTTGATCTCTATCGCCGCAGCCGGGCAGCGCCTGGCGCAGTTCCCGCAGAGGATACACTTCTTCTCGTCAAATTCGATATGCCCGCGCGCCCTGACAAAGGGCTCACGTACATCCCTGAAAGGATAGAGCCTGGTGGCATACCCTCCGAAAAAGTTACGGATAACTGTCGGCAGCATTAACGGCACTCTGTTCCACCTCCTTTTTGGCTTCCTGCATTACCGTTCTGTACAGCTGATGCACGGGTCGAGGGAATGAATGATGACCGGTACGTCAGGAAGTTCGCATCCCGGCAGCATCACCAGCAGAGACGGTATGTTGGCATAGGTCGGTGTCCGCACATGCAAGCGCTCCAGGTTGCGGGTGCCGTTTCCTTTCGCGTAGTAAACGACCTCCCCGCGGGGCTGTTCGGCCCTGTAGAAAGCCTCATTTGCCGGCGGGTTCCCCTTCGGCCTGACGGCGATTTCGCCCTCAGGCATCTTGCTGAAAGCTTCCAGCTGGAGGTCGATGGCCTGCAACAACTCACGGCAGCGGACCACCGAACGGGCGTAGCTGTCACCGTCTTTCTCAACGATGGGTTCAAAGCCGAGGTCCCCGTATGCCTGCAGACCCTGCATCCGACAGTCTTCTTTGACCCCCGAGGCACGCAGGTGCGGGCCGGTGCAGCCCAGCGCGATCGCCTGTTCCTTGGTAAGTACGCCCTTGCCCACGGTACGGGCCTTGACCGTATAGTCGTTGATAAATACGTTAATCAGGGCCTCGGACTCTTTCCTGACTTCCATCAAGACTTTAATGCACTTCTTCTTCTGTTCATCGTCAATGTCCCGGCGCACACCTCCGATCACAGATACGGAGTGCGTAACGCGCTGGCCTGTCGTCATTTCCAGAAGGTCGAGGACCTTTTCCCGGATCCGCCAGAACTGCATGAACATACTCTCGAAACCGAACGCATCGGCCATAAGTCCGAGCCAGAGCAGATGGCTGTGGGTTCTGCTCATTTCCGACCAGATGGTGCGCAGGTATTTGGCACGAGGCGGCACATCGATCGGCCACAACCGTTCCACCACTTCACAGTAACTGATGCCGTGAATGCAACTGCAGATTCCGCAGATACGCTCGCAGAGGTAAATATTCTTCTGATACTCGTTCAACTCGCAGGCCTTTTCAATCCCGCGGTGGCCGTAGCCGATGGCAGGAACCACATTCACTACCTTTTCATCCTCGTAAGTGATCTTCAACTGAATAGGTTCCGGAAAAACCGGATGCTGTGGTCCAAACGGCGCTACTGTACGCGGTGCCATTTACTCGCCCCCCTTCCTGCCGGCGGCCTCTGTCTTGAGCATTGGTGTAACAGGGCTGTCCTGTGCCAGAAGCATGTGACCGCCGAAATCAATGGCAATGTCTTTCACTTTCAGCCCAAACATTTCTTTCATTTCATTCTCGACCAGGACGGTGGCCAAAAAGATCCCCGTCGTACTCGGCACTTCCTCGTCCTTGCCGACCGTTATTCTTAAACCGTGCATTTCCATGCCGGGGCTCATGTTGAAGAAATAAGTCACTTCAAGTTTATCCCCCAGGTCGTTGCAAACGGCGGTGACAAACCTTGCCTTGGCGTCGGCAAACTTCTTCACTTCGGCAAGGAGTTCGTCTTTCTTAATCTCTTTAATGTTTTCGATCATTTCGCCACCCCCAGCGCCTTGGACAGTTTCTGCAGTGCCAAGACGACACCGTCGATAATCGCCTCGGGTTTCGCGGCACAGCCGGGAACGTAAACGTCAACAGGAATAACCTTGTCAACGCCGCCCAGGATGTTGTAGCAGTTGTGGAATACGCCGCCCGAGCAGGCGCAGGTTCCCACCGCGATGACCATCTTGGGGTCGGGCACCTGGGCGTACAGGTTCTTGAGAACCCGGGCCGTCCTGCGGTTGACGGGGCCAGTAACCACGAGGACATCGGCGTGCTTCGGGTTCCCCATGTTAACGATACCGAAGCGCTCCACGTCATAAAGGGGTGTTAAGCAGGCCAGTACCTCAATATCGCAACCGTTGCAGGAACTGTTGTCAAAGTGCATGATCCACGGCGATTTAATACGAGATGTATTGATAATACCCATTTATGACACCCCCTTGATCAAATACAGGTAAGCGATATTCAGGACGCAGAGAACCAGGCCGACTGCCCAGGTGAACTTGACCATCCAGCCGACTGTCATACGGGCTGCGATGTTGTCGATGAGCAGCTCCAGGATAAACGCCGCCAGGGCGATGATTATGCCCAGCCAGAGCGGGTTCGCCCAGAACAGGGCAACGAGTCCGAGCACCAGCACGATTTCGTACCACTCGGTGAGGGTGATCAGAGCATAATAGGGGCCGGAATACTCGGTCATAATCCCCTTGACCAGCTCCTGGTGGCCGTGGTGCGATGTCGACAGGTCAAAGGGCGACTTGCGCAGCTTGATCGTCAGGACCAGCAGCACGGCGATGAAGATCGGCCATAAGGTCGGCAGGAGTGGAGCCGCACCGGGCTTCACTATCTCGCTGATCATGAAGCTCCCGTTCTGAGCGTAGACTCCCAGGGCCATCAGGAGCAGTACCGGTTCGTAGGCAAGGATCTGCATGAGTTCACGATTCGCCCCAAAGTGGCTGTAGGGAGACTTGCTGCTGAATCCACCCAGCACAAAGCTGATTCCCGCAAAACCGAGCAGGAAGATGAGCAGCAGGAGATCCAGCTTCAATACCAGGAAGACCACACAGGTGATCATGAATACCAGGTAGCCGTAAATCCAGACAAACTGCATTCTGCTTGTGGCAATCCTGCTCTTACCAAGCAGTTTGAAGAAATCATAAAATGGCTGTATAATCGGCGGCCCGTACCGGCCCTGCAGGCGGGCGGTTATCTTCCGGTCGATACCGGCCAGGAGCCCACCGATAACCGGTGCCACAATAATGGCGATAACGGCGATCCACCACTGGTTCATGACAAGATCACCCCCAATACAACGGCAAACAGGATGACGAGCAGGGCAATGGATACGGTATAGAACCAGGGATTTACAGCTCCTTCACCCGTGGCGTCCTGCCAGTAGAAGCCGCCTAACTGGAGTTTTGCCTTCTGGTCTGCCGTGGTGATCCATTCGTCGGTGTCTACGCCGCCGACCTGCTCGCCGCACATATAGACAGGCCGCAGTTCACCCGGCTTGACGGTGACGAAGAGCAACGGCAGCACGATGGCCACACCGAATACGATGTACAGAGGCCATACGGGGAAGGAACCGATCAGTGCCCCGGTCCCGCCGGCGGCCGCACTGGCAGACGGTACCACTATGTTCCAGCCAGCCGCAAATGCCTCTGTGGCGGCAACCACGTTATTAACCGCAAAGGAGACAAATTTCTGGTAAACGGGGGCAACTCCAACGCCGACCACAAAGACGCCCACGACAAGCAGCCAGAGGGGCACCGAGTAACTGAGCGAGAGGCATTCAAACTTGCGCCCGAGCCGCGGTAAAACCTGCAGCAGGCGTCCAAGCCACTTCGCCCAGAAGACCATAGTGGCGGCACTGGCGATAACAAAACTGGCGATAACAAAGAGGATCGCCGCCAGGGGAACCGCGAAAACGGATTCCAAGGCCAGCCATTTCCCGAGCAGCATGCCGAACGGAGGCAGGAACATGGAAAGAACGCCGATTGCCGTGATGAACGTGGTGACCGGGAATTTCTCGGCAAGACCCTCCATATCCTCGATCTCCCTGCTCCAGACCAAGTGCTCGATGGTGCCTGCGCAGAGGAACATCAGGCACTTGGAGATCGCGTGGAAGATGATCAAGAGGATGGCCGCTGCAATCGCCAGCGGCGAGTTAATTCCCGCACATGCGATAATCAAGCCGAGGTTTGCAATTGTTGAGTACGCCAGCACCCGCTTGCCGGTGGTCTGGGCGATGGCCAGGATGGAGGCGGCGAAGAAGGTGAAGGCACCGCAGATCGCCACCATGATGCCCAGGTAGCTTCCTGCAAATGCGGGAGCCAGACGGAGCACCAGGTAAACCCCGGCCTTGACCATGGTGCTGGAGTGGAGCAATGCGGAAACCGGTGTCGGCGCTACCATGGCTCCCAGCAGCCAGGTCTGGAACGGGAACTGGGCTGCCTTGATGAAACCGGTGAAGCACATCAAAGCGACCGGCAGGAGCAGCATGGCCTGGTTGCCGCCCGCCTTAATAATGCTTTCCAGGGTAATCATTTCGGCAGTGCCGCCGCCTTTAACAAACAGATAAATCATCGCAAGGATCATGGCCGTCCCGCCGATGGAGTTCATCCAGAGGGCACGGGCACCGTTGTTGATCGCTTCCCTGGTCAGGTCATGGGCGATCAACTCGAAGCAGCAGAGGGTTGTAACCTCCCAGAAGAAGTACAGCCACAGCAGGTTGTTGGCCATAACCAGGCCGTTCATCGCCCCCAGGAACATCACGAGCCAGAAGAGGAAGCGCGACTGGCGCGACTTCTCGATTTCCTTGTGGTGTTCGTGGTCATACATGTAGCGGATGGCAAAAATGGTAATCAGGGAACCGACAATGGAGATAACCAGTACCATGACGATGGAAAGGTGGTCAAATATAAATGCCGGTTTAATCTCTTCCAACGCCTTACTTGCCCCCATCCCGAACTCCCAGTAGGCCAGGGGAACGATCTGGGTAAGGGCGAAAATGAAAACAAGCCAGTTCTTTAAGGAAAGACCGGCGTAAATATAGAACAATAACATTGCATAATCAAGAATGGTAATCGCCAGGCCCCAGTAATGAGATGCCGGAGTATAAGTATCGGGGCCGTGTAACAGAAGCAAGATGGAATTGATGATCAGCGCGATCGCCGTGATGATAACAATAAGGCCACGGATATGATACTGGCGAATGATGAAGACGAGAATCCCGGATACGAGTGGAAGCAGAATCGCAACTGCCATCATCCAGTTGAGGTCCATGTATTCCTTCCCCCCTTAAACATAATCTTGCACCGTTGCAGTGAAAAAACCTCTCTGTCGTTTTCCCTCCTAAAATACTAATGGTCCAAACCTCCATTACCATCAAGCACTTCTTGTTGGAAGCCAAGGTCCCCTTTTCCACCGGTTGAACCGGGCGGAAAAAAGGACGCTCCCTCTCTCACCCCCCGTAAACAACTTGTCCAATCACAACCGCCCTCCGCCTCCGGAGCGCATCAACCCCCAAAGAGAAAAAACATGCCCTACTAAATTTTATTTCGTTTTTTGGGGCAAAATTCCTGCAGGTCCCCTAAAAAATCGGGCTTCTTGGAAGCTCGAACCTAGATTGTCACAAGATCCTTGATCTGCTCGAAACGGCGTTCACCGATACCGGAGACGTTTTTGAGATCCTCCGGGGAACGAAATGGGCCGTGCTGGTCCCTGTAATCCACGATGCGCTGGGCAAGGGTGGGGCCGATACCCGGAAGGGTTTTGTCCAGTTCCTCGGCAGAGGCAGTGTTGATGTTCACCTTTCCGGCGTCGTTCTGGGAGGTGGATGCAGATCCCGCAAAGGGGTTGCGGTTTTGTGAGATGCTTGAATCGGAAGATTGTGATGCTTCCCCCTGGCGGGGGACATAGATCTTCGACCCGTCAACCAGTTGTTGGGCCAGGTTGAGACTGTTCAGGTCCGCCTCCGGAAGGGGCCCGGCCTTCTCTACGGCGGCAATTATCCTAGTTCCCTCCGGGAAATAGTAAACCCCGGGGTTGCTGACCGCCCCGGCCACGTGCACGGCAAGCTCCTTCCCGGACCCGGCATTCTGTTTAGCCTGGCCGTTTTTTTCTGCCCCGTCAACCACAACGGAAGCCTCCTGGAGCTGGCCGGCGCGCCACCCGGCGTATTTCACCCCTCCGGCAAAGATCAGGGCTGCCGCAAAAAGAATGATCAAACCCTGCAGCCTCCGGTTCCACTGCCACATAATCCCCTATTACCTCCTCGTCCTCCGTTCCCATTCAATCAGCCGCCGTTTTAATTCCTCTCCCGGCAATGCCGTGCCCTCGCAACTGTAGCTGCCGGTGCGCCCGTCGCCGTAGACGACCCGGTGGCAGGGGATAAAAAGGGGGAGCGGGTTCTTTGCCAGGGCCTGTCCGGCGGCGCGGCCCGCCCCCGGCTTCCCGCACTCCCCGGCAACCCAGCCATAGCTGCGCACCTCGCCGAAAGGAATTCTCTTTACAACTTCATAAACTTTTCGCTGCCAGCCGGTAAATATCCTGCCGTCCAGTGGAACCTTTGTCAGTTCGTGACAGGACCCGGAAAAAAAGGCAAGCAGCGCTGACGCTGCCTGCTCCAACAACTCCTGCGATTCCGGCTCAACAACCATTGGCCCCTCTACCTCAAGGGATCGCTCCGCATGGACAGCAACGGGCCAGGGCCAGCTGCAGCAAATCACCCCCAGCC
>CADDZA010000086.1 GCA_902812435.1 Clostridia bacterium | reverse complement strand
TCTTCTCCATAAATCCCGCAGGCAAACAAAACGCCTAGTAACACGCCTCTGAAAACGTATTCCCTGAATTCCGTGTCCCATGCGGCTTGCGGCCTTCTGTTTGTCTATGGGCTGTCGAACTCCGGCACACTGTCTGTGTCTGATTTGAGGGGAAATGTTGCGAATTTAGATCCTGGTAAGTGGGGTTAGGATATAATAATTAACAGAAAGGGGGAACCACATCATGCAGCGAAGGTTTAAGGTTATCTTAGAGAAAAATGACAGTAACGGCTATACTGTCACCATTCCGGCACTGCCTGGCTGCGTTACTCAAGGTAAAAATAAGGATGAAGCCTTAGAAAGAATTCAGGAAGCCATTCAAGGATACCTGGAGACACTGGAGATCGAAGGATTGCCTGTACCCGACAGCGATATAGATGTTGCCGAGGTAGAGGTGGTATACGGGGCATGACCAGGCTGCCACGGGTTAGCGGTAAAGATGTGGTGAGAGCTCTTAAACGAGCGGGTTTCAGAGTAACCCATATCCGTGGAAGCCATTATTATTTACGCAGGCGGCAGTCTTGTAACTTTATTATTTCAAATTCTCGGGGTTCAACCCCTGCAGTTCCGGCAGGACAAACCTGCCGTCCTTCCTGACCAGTATGCCGTCAAAGTAGATTTCCCCGCCCCCGTATTCGGGTGTCTGGATGAGGACCAGGTCCCAGTGGATGGCCGACCTGTTTCCGTTGAAACAGTCGTCGTAGGCGCTGCCGGGGGTGAAGTGGATGGAGCCGGCGATCTTCTCGTCAAAGAGGGTGTCCCGGATCGGCCGGGTGATGTAGGGGTTCAGCCCGAAGGAAAACTCCCCGGCGTACCTCGCCCCCTCATCTGTGTCGAAGACCCGATTGATCCGTTCGGTGTCGTTGGCGGTCGCCCGGACGATTCTCCCCCTCCGGAACTCCAGCCTGACGTTCTCGTAGGTAAATCCCTGGTACTGGGCGGGAGTGTTGTAGGTGATACAACCGTTGACAGAGTCCCTGACCGGTGCGGTGTAGACCTCCCCGTCGGGGATGTTGGCCCTTCCGTCACACTTCACCGCAGGCAGCCCCTTGATGGAAAAGGTTAGATCGGTACCGGGGCCGGTGATCCTTACCCGGTCGGTCCTGTTCATCAGTGCCACGAGGGGGTCCATCGCTCTGGACATCCTGGCGTAGTCCAGGTTGCAGACCTCGAAGTAGAAGTCCTCGAAGGCCTCGGTGCTCATGCCGGCGGCCTGGGCCATGGAGGGGGCGGGGTAGCGCAGGACCACCCACTTTGTCCTGGGGACCCGGATCTCCCCGTGCACCGGGTGCCAGAAATACTTCTGGTAAAGCTCCATCCTGCCTGGCGGGACGTCCGACAGCTCCGCGGCGTTGTCCCCGGAGCGCACCCCGATGTAGGCGTCCATGTCTCTCATCCTGACCGCCTCGTATTTGGCCATGAGCTTGATCTGTTCCTCGGTGGCTCCCATCAGCAGGGCCCTCTCCACCGCCCTGTCCTTGATGGTCACAAAGGGGACGCCTCCCGCCAGGTAGGCCTCCCGGATCAACTCCCTCACCAGCGGCCGCTCCAGGCCGACGGCTTCTATCAGCACCTTTTCGCCTTTCTGCAGCCGGCAGGAATAGTTGACCAGGTTCCTGGCCAGCCGGCTGATTCTCGGGTCGGCCATGCCAACTACCTCCAGGCAAGTATTGGCATTATAGTAACAATAGTATTAACCACAGGCAAGACCCCCGGGTTAAATGGGGGTTTTGTTGCAGACGCTTTTTAGCAGCTTTTCACCGGACTGCCCGCTCTTCCTGGGCAGTTAGTCTCCTGTCGAGCTTGCCGATATCCTCCCAGACACACCGCAACTCCCTTTTGATATCGGTGATGTCCTTTTGCATTTTCTTTTGGCCCTCCTCCAGGTTATCCAGGCGTTTGTTTATCACGGCGAATTGGCCGCCGAACTCGTTCCTGACCTGGTTGATTTGTCCCTGGAGATCCTCTCTGACCTGGGCGATCTGACCCTGGAGGTCGTCCCTGACCTGGACAATCTGGCCCTGGAGATCCTCTCTGACCTGGACAATCTGGCCCTGGAGATCCTCTCTGACCTGGACAATCTGGCCCTGGAGATCCTCTCTGACCTGGGCGATCTGACCCTGGAGGTCGTCCCTGACCTGGACAATCTGGCCCTGGAGATCCTCTCTGACCTGGGCGATCTGTCCTTGCAATTCATCCCTCATCTGGACAATCTGGCCCTGGAGATCCTCTCTGACCTGGGCGATCTGTCCTTGCAATTCATCCCTCATCTGGACAATCTGCCCCTGGAGGTCATCCCTGACCTGGACAATCTGCCCCTGGAGATCCTCTCTGACCTGGGCGATCTCCTGGCGGACAGGTTTTAGTTCTTCCTTGATAACAGAGCGCAGCGTTTCTATAAGTTCGGTATCAACGGGCAATCCATTTTCCTCCTTGCAAGCATTTCTGTGGTACAATTCGCCGTCTGGAAGGGAAATCCTGCCGGCGGGTTCTACCGGGATGCCCATGATCTCAGCGAATTGTCCATTCCAATAGCGGCGTCACCGGAAAAAGTAATGTTAATGTTAGAGTAGATAAAAAACTACCGGTGAGTCAACTTAATTATTCGGCAAGGGCGCTGAAGGCGTACCCCTGCTCCTTCAGGCGCGCGATGATCACCGGGAGGGCCGCCACGTCCGCCTCCCGGTTCCTGACGTAGATGTAGGCCGGGGAACCCGGTGCGGGGTGACCACCCGTCTGGGTTCCGTCATGCATCAGGACGATGGGGGATGCCCCCTTCCGGGAGACCCTCGCCACTCCGTGCAGCACGTTGTTGATCAACTGTTCCGGGACCACCCCGCCGGGATCGGTGTCGGCGCTGGAGACGTTCCAGCCGACGATGCGGTAGCCCTTTTCCGCAAGGATCTCCCGGCACATGGGATTCAGGTTAGCAGTACCGCCCGGGGGCCGGTAAAGGACGGGGCGGGTTCCGGTCACCGCCCGGATTGCCTCCTCCGCCAGTTCCAGGTCTGAGGCGAAGACCGCAGGGTTCCGGTAGATGGCGTAATCGTGGTTGTAGGAGTGATTGCCGATGGTGTGCCCCTCCTCCCGGATGCGCCGCAAGACCCCGGGGTTGAGCCGGGCGTTGCGGCCGGTGACGAAAAAGGTGGCCTTCACCCTATGGCTTTTCAGGATGTCCAGGATCTGGGGAGTGGTGACGGTGTTGGGGCCGTCGTCGAAGGTGAGGTAGACGATGTGGGAGATCCCCGGCTGCTGCACGGGCTCTTCCTGGTGCCCGGGGTGCTCCGTCGGCTCCCGTCCGGCCTGTCGTTCCTCCTGCCCGGTTGCGGGCCGTTCTCCGGAGCCGGTACTCGGCTTTCCCGCGGTTCCAATGCCACCGGCCGGAGAAACGCCGGTACCCTGCCTTTCCTTCCGGATCTGCTCGCCCACCGCCTGCTTCACTTTTAAACCTCCGTATTTGTGTTCGTAACGCACACCGAGCAGGGCGGCGGGGACCAGGATTGTCATTCCGATCAAGAGGATCGCCAGAAAACTGCGCCGGTTCAAATAACTAGACCACCTTTTTGAGAATGGTTTGGGTAATTGTTATATTCGACGGTGAACGAAGATTCCTGCAGCCCGGGCAGGAAGTGCCCGGAAAAATTTTTACGGGCATTTCTTGTGGCGGTGAACCGGCCCGGATGCTGCCGTGGTGCGCCTCCTCCGGGACCTTACGTTGTTCGGGGTACCAGGAGATGGTATAATTGGTCTTATCCGGAGGTCCGGTAGAAATAAGGGATTGGCCACCAGGAAGGGGGCTTTGCTTTGCTGGATACAATCAGAACCCAGGGGCGGCGGCTGGCCCTGGTCACCCGGTTCGTCATTCGGGTCTTTCCCCTAGTGGAAAAGGAACTCGGGCGGTGGCGGGAGCGCATCGCCGGAGCGGGGGACCGGGAACTGGCGGCCCAGGGGGTGGCGAGTATCGAAAAGAAGCGTTTCCACTGCCTGGGTGGAAGCTTTTACTCTCTGGCCGGCGAGGCGGACGGCGATCTCGTTCCCTTCATCGTCGCCTTCCAGACCATCAGCGACTACCTGGACAACCTGTGTGACCGCACCGGTTGCTTCGAGGCGGATGCATTCCGGCAGCTGCACACCGCATTCACCGGCGCCCTGAACCCGGACCTGGAGCCGGGGGACTACTACCGCCTCTTTTCCTACCGGGACGACGGGGGGTACCTGGCGGCACTTGTTAAGGAATGCCATGGCGTCCTGCGCAGGCTGCCCTCTTACGGGGTTGTGAAGAGTGACGCCCTGCGGCTGGCCGCCCTTTACAGCGACCTCCAGACCCTCAAGCACACCTATCTCCCCTTAAGGGAAGGCCTCCTCCAGAACTGGTTTTCCGCCCATTCCGGTGACTTCCCCGAACTGGACTGGTGGGAGTTTGCGGCAGCTGCCGGCTCCACCCTCGGGATTTTCGCCCTCTGCGCCGCCGCCGGGCAGCCCGGCCTGACCGCCGCCGAGGCCCGGGCCATTACCGAAGGCTATTTTCCCTGGATCTGCGGCCTCCACATCCTGCTCGACTATCTTATAGACCAGGAGGAGGACCGAAAGGGAGGGGACCTCAACTTCGTCTCTTATTACCCCGGCCCTGCCGCATGCCGGAAGCGCCTCGCCCTTTTCTTGCAGCGCTCCCTGGAGGCGGCCGCGGCCCTGCCGGATCCTCTTTTCCACACAACGGTGGTGCTCGGTCTCCCGGCCTTCTATCTGTCCGATCCGAAGGTGCGGGCGCAGGGGCTTGAGGAGACGGCGGAACTGCTCCTCTCCATCGGGGGAAGGGAGACGCTATCCATGTACCGGCTCTGCCGGTTCTTAAGGGGCTTGGGGAAGATCTAGCTCTTTCTGGAGATCACCCGGTCGGCGAGGGCGAGCAACATCTCCCGGGAGGGGAGGGACGGGATGGATGCCAGGCAGTCCCTGGCCTGCTCGGCGAAATGCAGGGCTTTCTGGTAGGTGTAGGTGAGGGCGGCCGTTTCTTCGGCCGCTTTTTTTATGCGGGCAAAGTCGCCGGGGCCGCAGGCCCGTCCGGCTATGATTTCTTCTACGGCGGCCTGGTGGCTCCCCTCCTGCAGGAGGTAGATGACCGGGAGGGTCAGGATGCCCCGGCCGAGGTCGGAGTTGGCCGGCTTTCCCAGTGTGCCTTCATCGGAACTGAGGTCCAGCAGGTCGTCCACGATTTGGTAGGCCAGCCCCAGGTTACGCCCGAAGGCCGCAAGGGCGGCCGCAGTCTCCGGGGAGGCGCCGCCTGCCAGGGCTCCGGCGCCGCAGCAGGCCGCCAGGAGGGACGCCGTTTTCTTTTCGATGTGCGCCAGGTATTCTTCCTCTGTGAGAGATGCTTGAAAGAGGGACTCGGTCTCCTCCATCTCCCCTTCGCACATTGCCCGAACCGCCTCGGTCATCATGGCCATCGCCCCGCGGGTTTGTTCGCCGGCCAGCAGGCCGAAGGCGGTGGCGAACAGGAAATCCCCCGCCAGTACCGCGGCGTGGTTCCCCCAGACGGCATTAATGGTGGGCACCCCCCGGCGGATGTCCGCCCCGTCCAGAATGTCGTCATGGATCAGTGATGCGGTGTGGATCAGCTCAGCGGCTACGGCAACATCCAGGACGGTGCCCCGGTCCGGGCCGCACCCGCCGCAGAGGATCACCAGTAGGGGGCGCAGGCGCTTGCCCCCCGCTCTGATGAGGTTGCCGGCCAGCCTGCCGCAGTGGCCCTCCCGGGCCGCGGCGATCCGCTGGAGCCTTCGCTCCACTTCTTCCAAAGCGGAAAGAACGGCGGATTCCCGGTAAATTGCCTCAAATAGCGTCTCAAGTGTCATGTTCATAGCTTTACCGTGATTGCCGTTCTTTATCCCATACCTTTTTAATTGCTATTCAGGCATTCAGAATTCAGTAGTTAGAATTCAGAATGCACCGAGACGGTAAACCGTTCTCTCATTACTGACTCCTGACTCCTGAGTCCTGTTGTTTTAGCCATTCCTGTGCTGATTGGGCTTCTTCTCCGGTACGTAAATGCTCCGGCCCAGGCGCCGGTCGTAGCTCGTCCAGGCGTCGGGGCCCCGGTGGGACTTCACCATCTGCCCCACTTGGTTGATGCGTGCCGACATCAGGTCAGCGTGATGCAGGGCGACCGCCTCGAGGGTGCGGGGCTCCTCCACTGCTCCCCATTCCCGCTGGCCGTGGTGGGAGAGGATCAGGTGGTCCAGATGCAGAGCCAGACCCTCCGGGAAACCCTCGACGGCCGCCAGCTTCTCCCGCAGGAAATCGTGCCCCAGGATGACGTGTCCCCCAAGCAGCTGCCCTACCCCGGTGCGCTGGAAGGTGAGCCCGGACTGGTCGTATTCCCACAGCTTCCCCACGTCATGGAGAACCGCCCCGGTCAGCAGCAGGTCGCCGTTCAGCCTTTCCCCCTGCACCTCGATGACCTTGGAGCAGTACTCCATCACCTCCAGGGTGTGCTCCAGGAGGCCGCCCCCGTAGGCGTGGTGCACCTGCCGGGCTGCCGTGGCCGTGGAAAAGGCGTCGAGGAAGGCGGGGGTGAAGATCGCCTCCAGCAGCTTTTTCAGATGGGGGTCGCTCACCCTCCCGGCCAGGGCGGTGAATCTCGCCCGCATTTCCTGGATGTCCCTGTCTGTCACCGGCCGGAAGTCGTTCAGATCGAGCTCCGCTTTGTCGGTCTTCAAACAGGCCTCGATGTTCACCTGCAGGCCGTTGAACTCCGTGACGGTCCCGTGGACGATGGCCACGTCACCCGGGGAAAGCTCCCGGTAGAGGTCCTCCGCCAGGGCCGGGTCCCAGACCCGCCCCTCCACGGTCCCGGTGCGGTCCCCGATCAGCAGCTTGAGAAACTTTGCCCCGTTTTTCGTTTTACCGATGCTCATGTCGAAAATGCCGAAATAGGTGGCCACCGCGTGCCCCGGCTGCAGGCCTTTCACCCACTGGGTCTTCACCCGAACTCCCCCTCGCCTTGTCGATCTGCTTCGCTATAGTTTAAACTGCCGCGGCGGCACCTTTGCCGCCGTCCGGTTTTTTCCGCCGCAGCCTTGCCCCTGCTGCCGTTCGGTTCCCGCTGGGGCAGCCCGATCCGCGGCGCCCCTGCGGTTATTATAACAGAACGGCACTTACTGCGGAATCGGGCATAATATATCCTGCTCAAAGTTGCCGACGGCTCGTTTGAAAGGGATTTCGGCGTTCCTGTGGTTGATACGGAACTTTTTCAGGAAATTCTACCGGAGTTCGACAGCCCATAGACAAACAGAAGGCCGCAAGCCGCATGGGACACGGAATTCAGGGAATACGTTTTCAGAGGCGTGTTACTAGGCGTTTTGTTTGCCTGCGGGATTTATGGAGAAGA
>CADDZA010000085.1 GCA_902812435.1 Clostridia bacterium | reverse complement strand
GCTTGCCCCGGTCTTGGGATCACCGCTATTTCGTTGTCAAGGTTCTTTTTTTAGTTGCTGGGATAAGGATTGTTCTAGCACATATCCCAGTTTGTTACATGGGCATTTTTGGTTTACGAGAACCTACATAAATAGAGCACTTAAAATAACGAGATGGATTGCCCGTGTAGGGTTAAATTTAAAGAGCAAAGCGACCCGGCATTCAACGGTACTGCAGTGGGAATAAACTTTGTGTTTGTCTCAGCCAACGAATCAATTAAGTGCCGGGCGAGCTTTATATTTACCCGATGTTTATTATGATCCGGAGGCGTGATATTTATTAGTCCTGGTCTTCAGGCAGAGCCTTTTCTTCGCCGATAAGCCTGTAAATACTCCTGGCCTGGGCAGCGGGAATTGCCCTTTCCGGCACCTCCAGAACCTCTACCTGGATCATCCTTCTTCCCCAGGAGAGGGTGATCACGTCCCCGGGTTTAACCGTACTACCCGCCTTGGCCACCCTTCCGTTGACCTGCACCCGCCCGGCGTCGCAGGCCTCGTTGGCGCTTGCCCGGCGCTTGATCAACCGGCTTACCTGCAAAAACTTGTCCAGCCGCAATCTTTCTCCCCTCCCAATAACTAATTTGTCCCCGACATAGTGGTTTATCCTTGCAGCGCAGCGACCTTACGGAGGTTGTTACTCGCCCTTGACGAAGGAGCAGCTAACGGCAGCCGAAGCGAAACAGGAGGTTGAGCTAGGCGACTCTGCACCATGGATGGCGTCATAGGAGCCGGTCGGCTGCCGTCTGCGACAAGTCTTAGGGCGAGTTAAACCGGAGTCCGGGAGCAAGCGCAAGGATAAACCGGAACATTTTTACAGATCAGATGTCCGGGACGCAATCGGGAGCGAGCGGAAACAAACCGGTCCCCTTACTTTACCCGGCGGAAACCGCGGCACTCCCCTGGCACGGCACGGTGTTTTTTCCCCCTGTTTACGGCCGCACGGGAAAAACCGGCCTTATCCGCCAAGATATACAGCGGCCTGTCCTTGGCCTCCTCGTAAATCCGGCCTATGTACTCACCCATAATCCCCAGGGCTATCAATAATATCCCGTTGAAAAACAGGTTGATCGCCCCAAGGGGTATCCATCCGCCGACGGCCACCCCGGCAAAGAACCTGAGGTTTATCAGAACCACCAGAAAAACCAGGCCGGCAAAGCAAAAGAAGACGCCGAGATAAGAAGCAGCCTTCAGGGGCTTGTAAGAAAAAGAGGCAATGGCATCGAAGGCCAGCTTCAGCATCTTTTTCAGGGTGTATTTGGTCACCCCCGCTTGCCTCCTCTCTCTTACATACTCCACCTCCCCCTGCCGGAACCCCATCCAGCTGATGAGGCCGCGCAGGTACCGGCTTTTCTCACGGAATCCCTTCAAAGTATCGCAGACCTTCCTGTCAATCAGCCGGAAATCGCCGACATCGGGAGGCAGATCGTGGCTGGCCATTTTCCTCAACAGCCGGTAAAAAACGGCCGCCGTTGCCTTTTTGAAAAAGGTCTCCCCCTCTCTCTTAATCCTTTTACCGTAAACCACGTCATATCCTTCTTCCCACTTTTTTATCATCTCCAGGATAACCTCTGGCGGGTCCTGCAGGTCGGCATCGATGACCACGATGGCGCTCCCCTCGGCATAATCCATCCCGGCGCTTATGGCCGCCTGGTGCCCGAAATTCCTTGAAAAAACCAACAGCCTGACATCACCGTCCTGCTCCGCCAAGTCCCTCAGTATCTCCCTCGAGGCGTCTGTGCTGCCGTCGTCCACAAAGATCAGCTCATAGCTCCCGGGAGCCGCATTCATTACCTGCTTCAACCTGCAGTAGGTCTGGTAGATAACCTCTTCTTCGTTGTAAACCGGAATAACGACGGAAAAATCGATGGTCTTGTGCATAAGGTCAGCCTCCATTATGTTCTTAAATTCACCCTATACCAGCTTTTCTTGAGTACACCGCAAAGGATTCCGGCCTAATCGCCGCACCGCCATGATGATTACCGGCACCAGGACTGAAAAATAGGTGAAAAGGTCAATCACCCTCCCTTTCAATGCAAACATCAAGGTGTAGCTGAGCACCAGAAGCAGCGTTTGCCAGACAACCATCCTCGTCCACGGGCTGCGGGGAACGGCAACCATCAGCGCCAGTGGCCACAGGTAATACCAGCGGTGCACCACCCCCGCCCCGAGCAGAAAGTAAGCTATGAACCCCAGGCCGGAAGCCACCAGCAAAGTATCCCTGTTTCCCCTGCCGGTCCTATAGAGAAGCAAGATATAGCATAAAATGAAGGCAAGCAGGCCTGCCAGGTGAAAGCAGCTGACCAGTTCTTTCGGATATCCCAGGAAATACGGCAGGACAGGAAGAGAGTTGCTGTAATACCCGCCAACTGTTGTCAGCAACCCGGTAAAGATCGCGCCCCCGTTCCAAAAGGGCAGATACATGGTTATAAACACAAGAACAATCACGCCGGCCCCGGCTACAGCCATTCGCCATTTTCCCTTTCTGACCGTCATCCATAGCATAAACGGGACAACCAGGCCTGCGCTCAGCTTGTAAACATTGGCCAGCCCGGCGAACAGAAATCCCTCACCCCGGCGTGCCCGGAGCACCAGCCACAGGGAGACGAGGAGCAGCAGGAGACCCAAGCCGTCGTTGTGTCCGTTGGCAACCAGCTCAAAGATGGCAAGAGGATTAAGTCCATACAGCACCGCAGCCTGGGGCCCGCGTCCGGGGGAAAGCACCTCGCCAACCCTGTAGGCCATCGCCGTCACCAAAAGGTGTGCCAGTAAACCGATAATCTTGTAGCTGAAAAGCAGGGGAAGCAGGCCGAAGGGCGCGATCATGCGATAGGTGGCAAATGCCAGCCAAGTCCAGAGGGGGCCGTAAGGAGTCCCGTGCTGTACCCAGAACATGTTCTTCAGAAAGAGATCCTTGCGAAAGGCCACCACATCCGCAACCCGGGCCAGATAGGGGTTCATCCCGTAATGGGCATGCAGGCGGGCGTAGGCAGCGTACCCGAAAAGGTCTTTAGATCCGACGGGATATAGGGCGAGGGCTGCCAATCCAAGCATTCCCACCCAAAAAAGAATGCGCTTCAAAGGCTCCGGCTTGTAATAGTTCACTTCCCAAATGTAAAGACCCACGTTCAAAACCATTACGACCGCAAAATAAGGCCATGACCCATATAAAAAGGATGCAGGATCGTACATTCGCCAGACCGGAGGGTCTCCTGTCCTCAGGGATCGGAGAAACCCCCACCCTCTCAGGCCGGCAAGACTGAGTGATAACCAGAGGACGGCCGACAGGAGACGACCCGTATACCGTTTCACCATTGGAACTCCTTCTTCTCGACTTTAACCATGTCTCACCTGCATCAGAAAAAATTCCGCGGTGCGGAATAACGGTTCCTTTTCTTACCTGAACAATCCTATAAAAAAAACCCCGAGAGTGCACAGGGCGGTGCCCACCAGGCTCCCCAGGGAAAAGGGCTCGTGAAGAAAGAGCGCAGAAAAAGCGGCCACCAGAACAAAGTTAACGGCCAACAAAGGGTATGCTCTGGAAAGCGGCCAGGCGGCCAGAACCTTGAGCCACAGTAAAAAGGATACTCCATAAAAGGCGATCCCAACCAGCGTGTGCAGGTCAAAAAGCTTGCCGCTTCCCAGTTTAAGGTAGAGCTGGCCGGTCGAACCGAACAGCACTGAAAAGAGCGCACACAACCAGGTCACAACATCGCCCCTTTTGCATGAAATTTTCGGGTTTTTATACCGAACGCCGCATTTCCACATGGGGATAGTTTTGTCCTGCTGACCCTCCCGAAGGTAGTATTTCCAACAGGAATAAAACTAAACCCGCTCAGAAAAGAAAAAAGGTCCGTCCAAGAACCTTTTTACCCGATTTATAAAATCGTCCCGCTTCATCGCAAGCTCTCCTGCTCAGCAGGCCTTTAATAATATCGTCCCACCTGTTAAGAGGATAGATTTAATGACTGATCGCGTCTTTCAAAGCCTTGCCCGCCCGGAAAGCCGGGACGTTGGTCGCCGCGATCTGGATTTCCTCTCCTGTCTGCGGGTTACGGCCGGTACGTGCAGCCCTTGCCCGTACCTCGAAGGTACCAAACCCGACGAGCTGAACCTTCTCGCCCGCGGCCAGTGCCTCTTCAATAGTCTCAAAAACCGCGTTCACAGCCTTTTCTGCGTCCTTTTTCGTCAATTCCGCCTTTTCAGCGACACTGCTAATCAGTTCAGCCTTGTTCAACGGAACCCCTCCTTTATCGAGTTATGAAATCATCGGCTACTTATTCGCCAACTGCGTTGGAATTCCTGCTTTTTTAAGATTAAATGATGAAAATTTTTCCGACCCTAAAGAAACACACCTGTTATTTTTTCAGTTCCGCCAGTTTTGCTTCTTCCCAGAGCGCATCCAGCTCCGGGAGGGAGAGGACCTGGAGGTTAAGTCCCCTCTCGGTCGCCCTGGCCTCCATGTAACGAAACCTTTTTATGAATTTATCAACTGCGGCACGCAGTGCTTCCTCGGCGTTCACCCGGAGCAGCCTGCAAACATTGACTACGGCAAACAGGAGATCACCCATCTCCTGGCGTACCGCATCCTCATTCCCCCCCTCCCAGGCAGTCTTTACTTCCTGCCACTCCTCTTCAAACTTGACTGCGGCACTTAAAGCATCAGGCCAATCGAACCCGACCAGGGACGCCTTGCCCTGAACTTTCTGAGCCCTCTGAAGTGCCGGCAGATAACGCGGCACCCCTGCCATCAGGGAACGTTCACCGACACTTTTCTTACCGTTCACACCCTCTTCCTGCTTGATCTGCTCCCAATTTTTTAGGACTTCTGTCGCATCTTTTACCTTTCTCTCGCCGAAGACGTGGGGGTGACGGCGCTTTAATTTTTCCACAATTCCCTCGACAACCTCCCGCAGGGTGAAATCCCCCCGCTCTTCCGCAAGCGCCGCATGAAAGACCACCTGCAGTAATAAGTCTCCCAATTCTTCGCATAGTTTATACATATTCCCTTCGTCTATGGCGTCTGTGACCTCGTAAGCTTCTTCGATCAAATATTTTTTTAAAGAGGCGTGGGTCTGCTGGCGATCCCAGGGACATCCTCCCGGCCCCAGCAGCCGTTCCATAACCTCGACAAGAGGGTCGAGGGAATAAACAGCACCGGCATCTTTAACAGCCGTACCTGCTCCGGCAGCCATCTCACCCGCTGCCGGAGGCACGTAAACCGTTGTCAGGTGATCGAGATCCTCCAGGCGGTCCAGCTCGTAGAGGGGAATCCTTTTAACCCTTTCCAGGCCCTGTACTCCGGCCGCATGCACAACGGTGATCTGGTGATCGTCGGGAAAGTGGTCCATCAGCGTCAGTTTGACCTCCGAGGCCATCTGACGGCTGTAGACCTGGGCAATCAGCACCCCCTTCCCGGGCGGTACCGTAAAAGGACCCAACTGGAAGCTGTCCAGGACCAGGAGCCCCTGTGCCGGATCCAGGTTCAGCCGCGAGTAGATCGCCTCCAGGAAGCTGGGGGCAGGCCAGAGGCGCACCCGTATCCCTTTTGCGGGGGCGGCTTCCAGCAGCAGCCGCACCACGGTCTCCCCTACCAGGGGGCTCCCGGGAACCGCAAAAAGAACGGGACCGTTCCCCTTCTCTGCGGTGCCCATCAGGAAACCCGCCATTCTCTGGTAGACCTCGTCGAAGGAGGCCGACTCTTCGTAAAAGTGATCCATAGGGTGGATGACAACCCCCTCGGCTTTCAGGTGCTGCACCACCGGGTGGCGGCCGGTGCGCAGGTAGACTTCCCGCCCCCGCATCAGGGCGAGGTTGGCCGCCGGAAGATCCAGTGCATCCCCTGGCCCGAGCCCGATCACGTAAATTTCTCCGGCTTGTCCGCTTTCAGCCATGGTCATACCATTCCTTTACATAATTTCTGCATCTGCCCTGGAAATATGTTCCGTTTTATCCTTGCGCTTGCTCCCGACTACGCTCCGGATCCCCCATAACGTGGTGAAATTTAAGCAAGCGAGTGACCCATCAAAGACATCAACATCACACGAGATTAGATTTTTCGCATTCTTAGACAAGAGAACCGTCCCCTTGTCTGCTCATAATCGCCGGGTGAAGTGCCTCAGATCGACAATGTTGATTTCTTTTGTGAGAATTAGCACGGCAAAGTAGATCACCGCACCGGCGACGATCGCCAAACCGGTCGCCGCCGCATTTCCCAGGACCTCTAACAACCTGTAAATTACGGGAAGTGCAGCCACCATTATTGTAGCAGCCAGCAAGGGCCGGGGCAAGTTGAGATAGGCAACCCGGTGCCGCGTCAAGGCACAGATGCCCCAGTAATTGAGAAAAAAGGCAACGGCAAATCCGAGGATGCTCCCCAGAGCCGCCCCCTTAACTCCCAAACCGGGGAAAACAGTCAGGTAGTAATTGCACAGGGTTTTGACCGTGCACCCCACCACCAGGTTTAAAACCGGAAGCCAGGTGTTGCCCAGCCCCTGCAGAGCACCGGAGGTTGTCTGCTGCAAGCCGGAAAAAAGGGCGGCAGGCGCCAGCCAGGCGGTTACCTCCCCGGCCCCCGGATCGTCGAACAGGAAATCCATGATCGGAGTTGCCAGGATCATCAGACCGGCGGCGGGAAGGCACAGGATGGTGGTGATGCGCATGGCGGTGGCAATTCGCTCTCCCGCCTCCTGCCGGTTCCCCCGGGCCAGGGAGGAAGCAACGTGGGGTACAAGGCTGCTGGCGAGGGAGACCGTGAAGATAGCCGGGATAAAAACCAGGGTACCGGCCATACCGGAAAACTGGCCGAAGAGGGAGGTCGCCTGGTGGGTGGTATAACCCCCCGCCTGGAGGCGGTTCGGGATGATCACGGTATCGATGGTCTGCACCAGTGGAAGCACTAGGGAGCCGGCCGAGACCGGGAGGGCGTAGGCGATGAGCCGCTTAAGTATTCCGGTCGAACCCCGGAAACTCCCCGGCATCCGGCGCCCCGGGGCAGAAGTAAAATTATGCCTTTCCAGCCACCAGTAGAGGCAACAGAGTACAAAGAGGCTGCCGCAGCCTCCGGTGACCGCACCAAAGGCCGCCCCGGCAGCCGCAAACTCCACACCGCGGCCCAGTAAAGTCAGGGCCGCCCAGAACACCGTCCCCACCCTGATCACCTGGTCCACGACCTCGGAGAGGGCGGTAGGCCACATCAACTGCCAGCCCTGGAAATACCCGCGAAAGGCGGATACGATCGAGATCACAAAAACGGCAGGGGCGATGCTGGCGAGAGGGTAATAAGCCCGGGGATCACCGAGCACCTGCCCGGCAAGGTAGGGAGCGACGCGGAAGAGCGCCAGCGAGAGAAACAGACCCCAAAAAAATAAGAGCCCCAAGGAGAGGTAAAACACCTGCTTCGCCCCCGATCTGTCCCCGTAAGCGACCCTTTCCGCTACCAGTAAAGATATGGCTATCGGGATGCCGGAAGTGGATAGGGCCAGCAGCGTGGTGTAAATCGGATAGGCCATCTGGTAAAGCCCGACACCCTCGCTTCCAACGATCCGCGTAAAGGGGATGCGGTAAACCGCCCCCAGCACCTTGACGACAATTCCGGCCACTGTTAGGACAAAAGCCCCGCGTAAAAAGGATTCCGGCTTCACAGTTCTCCCCCTGATTGGATCTTCTGTTAATAATGCTTACGAAGGAGAGCCCTGCAATAGACCGGCCCGGAAAAATTAAAGGCGGCTCACCGGAGTTCGACAGCCCATAGACAAACAGAAGGCCGCAAGCCGCATGGGACACGGAATTCAGGGAATACGTTTTCAGAGGCGTGTTACTAGGCGTTTTGTTTGCCTGCGGGATTTATGGAGAAGA
>CADDZA010000084.1 GCA_902812435.1 Clostridia bacterium | reverse complement strand
TTCCCTGAAAAAAACAGGTAATTTAGGGAAAAGGGGTTATTTACACTCTTTACCAGGTGCTGTAGCTGGAAGCCTTGTGGCTGTTGAAATGTAGGGATGGTAAATACTGGGGGCGCGGGTTCTGTTTCCTTGTCATATTAATTGCTCCAAACCTAGACGTATGTTAGAATATTTAACTGAAAAAAGTCAGGTTAAGTTCTTAACCGGGCCTTCAGGCAGCGGGTGGTGAATCCCGTGGGACTTCATCAAGCATAACTTGGTGAGGTCCCTTTTTATATGAAGAACAGGCATTGAGGGGGTAATCCAGTGAATAACAGAAAGGTGAAAGTGGCCCAGCTATCTGTTTTGTCAAACACCTTGCTTGTTCTTGTTAAGCTGGTTGTCGGAATTGCAATCAACTCTGTCAGTGTGATTTCAGAGGCGATCCACTCCGGTCTTGACCTGCTTGCCGCATTGCTGGCTCTGTTTGCCGTTCGTCAGAGCGGCAAGCCCCCGGACGAACAGCACCAGTATGGACACGGCAAGATTGAAAATATCTCAGGGGTTATCGAGGCGATTCTGATATTCATAGCAGCTATCTGGATAATCCGGGAAGCGGTCCACAAATTATTGGTCGGCACCCGGGTGGAGACGCCTGTTTGGGGCTTAATCGTAATGGCTTTTTCCGGGGTAGTGAATTACGTTATTTCTACCATGCTCATGAAAACTGCCAAAGTCACCGATTCTGTGGCTCTGGAGGCGGATGCCTGGCACCTGAGAACAGATGTTTACACATCCCTGGGCGTTGCCGCCGGTTTAATTCTTCTCTTGCTTACCGGCTACCAGATCCTCGACCCTCTCATTGCCATCGCCGTGGCATTGCTGATCATCAAGGCCTCTTTTGATTTAACGGTAAAGGCCTTCTTCCCGTTGCTTGATACCAGTTTGCCGTCCGACGAGGAAGAGATCATTAAACAGATAATTGATGATTACGGATCGCAGTACATCAGCTTTCACAAGCTGCGCACCCGCAAGGCGGGTTCGGAGCGCCACATTGACCTGCATCTGGTTGTCCCGGAAACGAGAACTATCGCCGTAAGCCACGAATTATGCGATGATATTGAAAAAGCCGTCAAGGACAGGTTTCCGGGTTCACATGTCCTGATTCATGTCGAACCCTGCCGGAACGGGGACGATTGCCTGACATGCCCCGAACCTTGTGATTCATATTCAGGGAAAGGGTGAGAGCAAGAGGAATTTTATCTAAAAGAGAGAATTGTATTTTAATCGGAGGTTGTGGCATGCATTTCTATATCGTGGGAATCCTGGTATTTGCCCTTCTGATTTCCATTTTTGCGGTACAGAATGCAGCACCTGTCAGCATCAAGCTGCTGTTCTGGACATTTCCCCAGATACCACTGGTGTTTGTGGTTTTTGGGACGGCTTTATTCGGCCTGGTAGCCGGTATTTTGTTGGGGCGTCATTCCCGGGGTCCAAAGTCGCCCGACTCCTTTTACGCAAATAAAGAGAAGTGATTCACATCTCGTTTGAAAAAATCGAAATGAGTTTGCGCTACCCTTGACAGTTTAAAAAACACAACATACGATATTCAAGCGGGAATTCTGTTTGCGGCGATTGAGGGATGGATGATGGGCCTGCCAAAACTTCTCTCAAAAATTGAAGCATACCATCCAAAGTTCGACAGGAAGCTTATTGAGAGTGCTTATTTTTTTGCCCAGGGGGCACACGCCGGACAGTTTCGTAACTCGGGAGAGGCTTTTATTGAGCATCCCCTCGAGGTAGCCTGCATTCTGGCCGAACTGGAACTGGACATGACGAGTATAATTGCCGGTTTGCTGCATGACGTTGTGGAAGACACCTGTGTCACCCTGGAGGAAATCGAATTTCATTTCGGGCCGGATGTTAGTTTTCTCGTGTCCGGTGTAACAAAACTGGGCAGGATTGAGTTCAAGAACAAAGAAGAGAGCCATGCAGAAAATTTGCGCAGAATGTTTTTAGCGATGGCGCGGGATGTCCGCGTCATCTTAATAAAGCTGGCAGATCGGCTCCATAACATGCGCACTTTAAACCATCACCCGCTATCAAAACAGCGGGAAATAGCACAGGAAACTCTAGAAATCTTTGCCCCCCTGGCTCATCGTCTCGGTATTTACAAGATCAAGTCCGAGATCGAAGACCTTGCCTTCCGTTATTTGGAACCTGAGAAGTATTACGATCTGGTAGACCGCATTGCCAAAAAGCGGCGTGAGCGGGAAGACTATATCAACCTGGTGATCTCCAAGCTGCGGGACAAATTGGCTGAAGCGGGGATTGAGGCAGAAATATCCGGGAGGCCGAAGAACCTTTACAGTATTTATCACAAGATGACAACTCAGAATAAGAGCCTGGCGGAGATTTACGACCTGATTGCTGTCAGAGTGATCGTCAATACGGTGCGCGACTGCTACGCAACACTTGGCATTGTCCATACCATGTGGAAACCAATCCCGGGGAGATTCAAGGATTATATCGCCATGCCCAAGCCGAACATGTACCAGTCACTGCATACGACCCTGGTGGGTCCCTTCGGTCAGCCCTTTGAACTCCAGATCAGGACCCATGATATGCACCGGACGGCCGAATACGGTATCGCAGCTCACTGGAAGTACAAAGAGGGCTGGAAACCTTCGGACGTGCAATTTGAAGAGAAGCTTTCCTGGCTGAGGCAAATCATTGAGTGGCAGCACGAACTGAGGGATGCCAAGGAATTCATGGAGTCCCTCAAGATCGATCTCTTCTCGGACGTGGTGTTTGTTTTCACCCCGAAGGGGGATGTTGTCGAGCTTCCGGCGGGCTCCGTTCCCGTAGATTTTGCGTACAGAATTCATACCGAGGTCGGGAACCACTGTATAGGAGCCAAAGTCAACGGCAGGATTGTCCCTCTTGACCACCAGCTGGACAACGGGGACATCGTGGAGATCCTGACTTCCAAGCAGAGCAACGGCCCCAGCCGGGACTGGCTCCTGTTCGTTAAGACGTCCCAGGCGAAAAACCGCATCCGCCAGTGGTTTAAAAGGGAGAAGCGGGAAGAGAATGTCCTGCGGGGAAGGGACCTCCTGGAAAAAGAGGTGCGCCGGGCCGGGCTGGAGTTTTCAAGCTTCTTTAAATTAGATGTGACAGAAAAACTGGCACGCCGTTTCGGTTTCCAGACAGCCGAAGCCCTGTTTGCCGGTATCGGCGATGGAGCAATCAACCCTGCCCAGATAGTGAAGACCGTCCGGGAAGAAACCCAGAAAGAGACCGCCCCGGTTGCTACGGAAAACAACCTGCTGGTAAAGGTACCTGAGAAACCGCGTCCAGTTACATCAGGCGTTACGGTCAAAGGGGAAAGAAATCTTGCAGTGCATCTTTCCCATTGTTGTAACCCCTTGCCTGGAGATAAAATTATCGGTTATATTACACGGGGGAGAGGGATTTCCGTACACAGGGCGGACTGTCCGAACATCGCTTATCATTCTCAAGACGAGAGGGAGCGGATGATTGAGGTCAGCTGGGAAGTGGGTACCCCGGCGACCTACCAGGTGGAAATAGAGGTTAAGGCACTTGACAGGCCGCAGCTTACTACGGATATTATGAATACAATTATGGATACCAAGACGATTATCAATGCGGTGAATGCACGGTCTAAAAAGGACAAAATGGCCCTGGTAAATCTCAAGCTGGAAATCCGTGACCTGGAACACTTGTACTCTGTTATTCAGAAGGTCAGCCGGGTCAGCGATGTCCTTGAGGTCCACAGGGTTGTGCCTTCTTGAGGAGTGAGTTTGTGAGAGCTGTTGTGCAGAGAGTCAGCCGTGGCTGGGTAAAGGTGGATGGCAGGGAAAAGGGTAGGATCGGACAAGGGCTTGTGGTGTTGCTGGGCGTGGGAATTGAAGACAGCTCGGAGGATGCCACCTACCTTGCCGATAAAATTCTCGGCTTGAGAATTTTTTCCGATCCCGAAGGCAAGTTCAACTATTCAGTACAGGATATCAAGGGGGATATCCTTGTGGTTTCCCAGTTCACCCTTTATGGGGACTGCCGGAAGGGCAGACGCCCCAGCTTTACAAATGCGGCACTGCCAGAACACGCTCTTCCCCTTGACGAGGAATTTCTGGACAGGCTTTCAATGAGCGGGCTCCGGATCGCAACCGGGGAATTCCAGACCATGATGGAAGTGGGTATAGTTAACGACGGTCCAGTTACCATTCTGCTGGACAGTAAAAAACTTTTCTAAGGTGGAGGTCAATTAGATGCCTGTGAAATGCCTGGCGGTTGGCTCAATGATGGCCAACTGCTACATTGTTTGGTGCCAGGAAACGAAAGATGCTCTGATAATCGACCCCGGTGGGGATGGATCACGAATCCTTGCGGAAATAAAAAACGAGGATTTGAATGTTAAGTACATAGTGAACACCCACGGGCATATGGATCATATTGCTGCCAACAAGGATGTCAAGGAAGGAACCGGGGCGAAACTTCTGATTCACCCTGACGACGCTCCGCTCCTGGCAAATCCCGATTTAAATCTTTCCCTTTATATGGGGAGTCCGTTCCAGAGCCCAAAGGCTGACATGCTGATTTCCGATGGAGAGGAGATCGCCATCGGCAACCTGAGGTTTGAGGTTCTGCATACACCCGGCCATACCCGGGGAGGTGTATGTTTAAAAACAGAAGGGGCAATCTTCACCGGGGATACCCTGTTTGCCGGTTCGATCGGAAGAACCGACTTTCCCGGCGGCTCCTATAAACAACTGCTGGACTCCATCAAAAACAAGATTCTACCATGTGATGACAACTGCGTTGTTTATCCCGGACATGGGCCGGCCTCCACAGTCGGCCATGAGCGGGTAAACAACCCGTTTCTATAAAAAGATAGGAGTGATCTTTTTGTTGATAAGTGCACCCCGGGGAACGAAAGATCTCCTGCCCGGTGAGGTAGAAAGGTGGCAGTATATAGAGCAGGTTGCCCGGGATCTGTCCCGGAGCTACGGCTACCAGGAGATCAGGACCCCGATTTTCGAGTACACAGAACTTTTTCTGCGTGGTATTGGTGATGCCACTGACATAGTTCAAAAGGAGATGTACACCTTCATGGACCGCGGGGGTAGAAGCATTACTCTTCGCCCCGAGGGAACCGCGGCTGTGGTGCGTTCCTACCTCGAGCATCATCTGGATACCCAACCGCAACCCATTAAACTGTATTATATAGGTCCCATGTTTCGTTACGACCGCCCCCAGGCGGGGCGCTTTCGCCAGTTTCACCAGGTTGGCATTGAAGCTTTCGGCAGCAACGATCCCTCGCTGGATGCCGAAATTGTAAGTTTTACCTGGGATTATTTACTAAAGATAGGGTTAACCGGTATCCAGGTAGAAATAAACAGCGTGGGTTGCCCGGGATGCAGGCCTGCTTACGGAAGGGCCCTGCAGCGTTTTGTTGAGCCCTATTCCAATTCTCTTTGTGATTTCTGCAGGGACAGGCTGGGTCGCAATCCGCTGCGTTTGCTGGACTGCAAGGATGCCGGGTGCCAGGAAATACTGGCAGATGCACCTCGCCTCAAGGATTATATGTGCGACGACTGCCGCATTCACTTTGATAAGGTGCAGAACTACCTGCAGGTAGCGGGCGTACCCGTTACGGTGAATGAGAAACTGGTGCGCGGGCTGGATTACTATACAAATACTGCTTTCGAGGTTACCTGCCCGGGGCTCGGAGCCCAGAGCTCTGTTGCCGGTGGGGGACGATACAACAACCTGGTGGAAACGGTCGGCGGACCTTCAATTCCTGGAATAGGTGTGGCCATAGGACTTGAGCGCGTACTGCTCGCCATCGAAAAGAAAGGCGTTCCCCTTCCGATTGAGGCCCCTGAGATCATTTTTGTGGCAACGGCAGGTGAAGAGAATTTTGAAGCATTCCGTCTTATGACAGAATTGCGACGCGGGGGCTTTACTGCCGAAAAGGACTTTCTGGGACGCAGCCTTAAGGCCCAGATGAAATCTGCCGGCAGGATGGGGGCCCGCTACGTGATCATCCTTGGACAGGAGGAGTTGCGCGAGGGAAAGATTATCCTTAGAGATATGACAAACGGAACTCAAACAGCTGTTAAACGCGAAGAGCTTTTTAAGGTGCTGGCGGAGTTAAGGAATAGGAGGCACTAGGGTGGAAGGCATCGGAGAATTGAATCGGAGCCATAGCTGCGGTGAACTTTCTGCCAACCATGTCGGACAACAAGTGGTGTTGATGGGTTGGGTCCAGAAAAGGCGTGACCACGGGGGGGTTATCTTTTTGGATCTCCGCGACCGAGGCGGCGTTGTGCAGGTCGTGTTGAGTCCGGATTTACAGAAAGAAACCTTTGAAAAAGGCCAGGCGGTGCGTCCGGAGTACGTTCTGGCCGTCTGGGGAGAGGTGAAAAGACGCCCTCCGGGAACAGAGAATCCAAACATGGCCACAGGCCAGGTTGAAGTTGCCGCCGAAGGAATACGGATCCTTAATGCCGCCAAATCTCTTCCCTTTTACCCGGGCGATGCCCCTGAGGTGGATGAGGCCCTGCGTCTGCGCTACCGCTACCTTGACCTCAGGCGCCCCGAATGCTGGCAGGCCTTTACTTTAAGACACCAGGCGGCGAAGGTGATCAGGGACTTCTTAACGAACAGAGGTTTCCTGGAAGTGGAGACCCCAATGCTGACAAGGAGCACCCCGGAGGGTGCCAGAGACTATCTGGTTCCGAGCAGGCTCAATCCAGGCCAGTTTTATGCCCTGCCCCAATCCCCCCAGTTATTTAAGCAGATTTTAATGATCGCCGGCTTTGAGCGCTATTTTCAGTTTGCCAGGTGTTTTCGGGATGAGGATCTCAGGGCAGACCGGCAACCTGAATTTACCCAGCTTGATATAGAGATGTCTTTTATCAATGAGCAGGACATCCAGTCCCTGACAGAAGAAATGCTGGCGGAACTGTTCAAGCAGGTGCTCGGAAGGGAGCTGGCGGTACCATTCCCGCGCCTCAGTTACCAGGAGGCCATGGACCTTTATGGCAGTGATAAGCCCGATCTTCGTTTCGGAATGCAGATCGTCGATGTTTCCTCTCATGTACGGGACAGCACTTGCAGGGTTTTCTCCGATGCCGTTAAGCGGGGAGGCGTTGTCCGGGGAATCCGTGTACCCGGAGCGGCATCCTTCTCCCGCAAGGTGCTCGATGAACTTGGCAAACTTGTTACCAGTTGGGGGGCCAGGGGCCTCGCCTGGTTTCAGTTGGGTGATGAAGGGATAAGATCCCCACTGGCAAAGTTATTTACTCCCCGGGAACTTGAGGACCTTGTTGCAAAAATGGGAGGAGAGAAGGGAGACCTGCTCCTGTTTATCGCCGATAAGAAAGATGTAACAGAAAGCGTGCTCGGTCAACTGCGTCTGGAAATGGCGGGTCGCTTGGGTTTAATAGATTCTGATCAATTTTCCTTTGTCTGGATCACCGATTTTCCACTTCTTGAGTATAATGAAGAGGAAAAACGGTTCGAGGCGGTTCACCATCCCTTTACCGCGCCGCGGGAGGAGGATATACCCTTATTGGAAACGGACCCCGGAAAAGTCAGGGCGCGTGCCTACGACCTGATTTTGAACGGAACGGAATTAGGGGGAGGGAGCATACGCAATCACTCCCGTGAATTGCAGGAGCGCCTCTTCCGTGTGATCGGCCTCCCCCAGGATGCCATCGAGGAGAAGTTTGGTTTCTTGTTAGAAGCCCTTGATTACGGTGCCCCACCCCATGGGGGTATTGCCTTTGGCTTTGACAGAATGATGATGCTCATGCTCCACCTTAACACAATCCGGGACGTGATAGCATTTCCGAAAACCCAAAGCGCTACCTGTCTGCTAACTAAAGCACCCGCACCTGTCACTGCCAAACAACTGGCGGAACTGCATATCACTTGCGCTGATAATAAAATTAAAGTTATTAGGTAGACTAGTCCGTGTGAGGGCGTAGCTGTAAAATAAGTGTGGGTAATCACCAGTAACCTCCAGGGAGAAAAGAAGGAGTTTTTCCTGGAGAAAAGAAGAAAACCTCCAATGCAATCCAGTCAAAATCACAAAGGAGGTTTCTTCTGG
>CADDZA010000083.1 GCA_902812435.1 Clostridia bacterium | reverse complement strand
ACCCAGGGAGACATGATAGGGTTAGCAGGGAGCGATAAGTGGGTAGACCACCCAGGATAATTTAAAAAAGGCTGATAGAGTGAGTATTATAAAGATACTGTTTTAAAAAATTGAGATAGGAGGTGAAATTTGTGAATCTAGAATTTATCAATGCTCTTAAGGAGATTGAAAAAGAAAAGGGAATAAGTGCCGAGGTTTTGTTACAGGCCATAGAACACGCCCTTTTGACAGCTTACAGAAAGAATTTCGGTTCAGCTCAAAACGCTCGCATAGAAATAGAGAGGGATACGGGAGAGATCAAGGTTTTTGCCAAAAAGAATGTTGTAGAGGCCGTAACAGACCCCAGGCTTGAAATTACACCTGAGGAAGCCAAGAGACTTAATCCGGCTTACGACGGCAGTTCCGATACGGTAGAAGTGGAGGTTACTCCCAGCAATTTTGGACGAATAGCTGCACAAGCGGCGAAACAAGTGGTTGTACAACAAATTCGCGAAGCGGAAAGAGGACTTATCTACGAGGAGTTCTTAAGTCGCGAAGGTGATATCGTTACAGGTGTAGTCCGCCGCCAGGAAGCTAAAAATATTTATATCGACCTGGGACGCGCTGAGGCATTGCTGGCGCCGTCTGAACAGATCCCGAATGAAAAATACAACCGTGGTGATCGCATCAAGACGTACGTTACCGAAGTGAAGAAAACCACAAAGGGCCCCCAGATCCTTGTGTCACGGACGCATCCAGGATTGTTAAAGCGTCTGTTTGAACTGGAAGTGCCCGAAATTTATGAAGGAATTGTTGAACTGAAAGCAGTTGCCCGGGAGCCCGGGACGCGTTCCAAGATTGCCGTCTACTCAAAAGACGAGAATGTTGACTCAATTGGAGCCTGTGTCGGCCCCAAGGGGATGCGCGTACAGGCCATCGTTAACGAACTTAGGGGCGAGAAGATAGACATTATAAAATGGAGCAGCAATCCCAAAGAATTTGTAGCCAATGCATTGAGCCCCGCTAAGGTTATCCTTGTTGCTATCAACGAAGAAGAAAAAGTTGCGAAAGTAGTTGTTCCAAACAACCAGCTTTCTTTAGCTATCGGAAAAGAAGGCCAAAACGCCCGTCTGGCTGCGCGCCTGACCGGGTGGAAAATAGATATCAAAAGCGAGTCTCAGATCCATGAAAGCAGCGGAGAATTAACTGAGGAACAAGAGGTGGTCAATGATAATGGCTAGGATTAAAAAAGTTCCTCAGCGTATTTGCGTTGGTTGTCGGCAGACAAGGGGAAAGAAGGAGTTAATCAGGATAGTCCGGACACCAGACCAGCAGGTTGTCATTGATCCCACAGGGAAACGTTCGGGAAGGGGCGCCTACATCTGTAGGAATATTGCTTGCCTGCAGGCGGCCCTGGCAGGCAAACACCTGCAGCGTGCTTTAAAATCCGAAGTTCCTTTTGAAGTGGTCGAGGACTTGATAAAATCCCTTTCGGGTGAGGCAATTTGAATTCACCGCTCGCTCTATTAGGACTTGCAAAGCGGGCCGGAAAACTTGCTGCGGGGATCACCAATTGTTTAAATGCGATCAGAAATAAACAAGCAAAGCTAATCATTATCGCTAAAGATGCGGGAGTTAGCAAAAAAAAGATAATCAGGGACTGTCTTGCGGAAAGAATCAATTACGTGGAATATGGTACTAAAGAAGAGTTCAAAAGAATGCTTGGCAGTCCGTCATGCTTTTGGGCGATCTTATCGAGAGAATTGAGTCAAGGATTCTTGGCCCAAATACAAAAAAAGTCCTATGACGGGAATATTGACACTCAAAATAGTGGGGGTGATTGAATGGCAAAAACTCGGGTCCATGAAATAGCCAAAGAACTTGGGCTAAACAGCAAAGACCTTACTGCCCGTTTACAGCAAATGGGTTTTTCGGTAAAGAATCATATGAGTACTCTGGAAGAAGATGAGGTTAAAAGAGTTAGACAATTATTCAGCAAGAAAGAAGCTCCTAATACCCCGAAAGCGGTAAAGAAAGAACTCAATAAGGAGCATAAGGAACCCCAAAAGGAGCTAAAAAAGGAACGCCAGAAAGAGTACAAAAAAGAACATACAGTGACAAAAAAAGGACCACAAGAAGTTTTTGAATATGAGTCTAGAAAACACAACCTGGAACGTGAGGAGTACAGGAAGAAAGTTTTAGCACGTAAAGAAGAAATTAGGCGTTCGCAAGAACAAAACCAGCGCAAATTGCTTTCCAAGGTAGCTAATATTTCCACTCATGGCCACGGAAAACGGAAACGAAAAGGATCAGCCCACGCGACTTCTAATGCGGGGCCAACGAAGATACTGATCGGAGAAAAGATCACTGTTCAGGAACTGGCAAATCGCATGCAAGTTGAAGGAAGTGATGTAATCAAGAAATTAATCGAGCTTGGTGTTATGGCCTCTTTAAATCAAGAGATTGACAGTGACACTGCAATTCTCGTTGCCGGAGAATTCGGGATAGAGGCAGAAGTTGAAACTGAGGTTGGAAAATTTGAAGCATTCATCGAGGATACGCCGGACGATCCCGATGAGCTTGAACCGAAACCACCTGTAATCACTGTTATGGGCCATGTTGACCACGGGAAAACATCCTTGTTGGATGTAATTCGTCATACAAACGTAACGGCAACAGAGGCAGGAGGAATTACCCAGCACATAGGTGCCTACCAGGTTGATGTGAAAGGCAAAAAGATTACCTTTCTCGATACCCCCGGTCATGAGGCCTTTACAGCAATGCGTGCCCGCGGAGCTGAAGTAACAGATATCGCAGTTCTGGTGGTTGCTGCCGATGATGGGGTTATGCCTCAGACAGTAGAGGCCATTAACCATGCTAAGGCAGCCGGAGTTCCTATCATTGTCGCAATTAATAAAATCGATAAACCGCAGGCGAATCCCGATCATGTGAAACAGCAGCTAACCGAGTACGGCCTTGTTCCGGAAGAATGGGGCGGAGATACAATTTGCGTACCCGTTTCTGCAAAAACCAAAGAAGGTTTAGATCAACTGCTGGAAATGATCTTGCTTGTCGCAGAAATGGAGGAACTGAAGGCAAACCCGAACCGACCTGCCCGCGGAACAGTAATAGAAGCCCAGTTGGACAAAGGGAGGGGCCCGGTCGCAACGGTATTAATCCAAAAAGGCACACTGGAAATTGGAGATTATGTTATAGCCGGCACCACGCATGGAAGAGTCAGGGCCATGCTGGATTTCAAAGGCAGACGTATTAAAAAGGCTCTACCTGCAACGCCTGTAGAGATTCTCGGTCTTTCTGAGGTTCCAAACCCAGGAGATCCTTTTACGGTTTGCCAGGACGAAAAACTTGCACGTCAAATTGTAGAGGAACGCCTGCAGCAAAAACGGCAGCATGATATGGCAACTCGAGAGAAAGTAACTCTGGATGATCTTTTTAAGCAAATCCAGCAGGGTAAAGTTAAAGAGTTAAACCTTATTATCAAAGCCGATGTACAAGGATCAGTTGAGGCTCTAATACAGGCGCTCACAAAGTTGAGCACCGACGAGGTAAGGATTAACCTCATCCATTCTGGTGTAGGCGCCATCACAGAGACCGACGTTATGCTTGCAAGCGCTTCCGGCGGACTGATCATCGGATTCAACGTACGTCCTGATAACAATGCTAAAAGAGCTGCCGAGCAACAGCAGGTTGAAATCCGGCTTTACAGGGTAATTTATGAGGTAATTGACGACATCAAGGCTGCTCTGGAAGGACTCCTCGAGCCGGAACTTCGAGAAGTTGTTATGGGACGGTCCGAGGTAAGGAATGTCTTTCATATACCGAAGGTTGGAGCAATCGCCGGTTGTTATGTTTCAGAGGGAAAAGTCGTCAGAAACGCCCGTGTACGAGTTATTCGCGACGGTGTTGTTATCTATGAGGGCAGTATTGCTTCACTCAAGCGGTATAAAGACGATGTACGTGAGGTGGTTCAGGGGCACGAATGCGGAATTGGTCTTGACAAATTTCAGGATCTCAAGCAAGGAGACATACTGGAAGGGTATTATATAGAAGAGGTAAAAAGGGCACTTGAGCCTTAGGAAAGGTGAAGAAAATGGGCTTTCGCGTGAGCCGTCTTGCGGAAGAAATTAAACGTGAAGTGACAGATATTGTCCGTAACCACTTGAAAGACCCCCGGATCAGCCATCTCACAAGTGTCACGGAAGTTGAAGTCTCCAAAGATATGCGCTATGCCAAAATATTCGTTAGCGTTTACGGATCTGAAGAAGAACAGGTCAAAACGTTGGAAGGCCTCCAAAGTGCAAACGGGTTTATTCGATCAGAGCTCGGCAGGAGAATTCGTTTGCGCTATCTTCCGGAAATTACGTTTAATCTTGATACCTCAATCGAGCAGGGGGTCAAGATCAGCCAGATTATTGATAAAGTCTGTGATGAAAATAGGAAGGAAGAATTATGATAAAAAAGGATGTGGAAAATATTTTTTGGAATGGCAATGACTTTTTGCTTGCCTCTCATCTCAATCCTGACGGTGATGCAGTGGGATCATTACTTGGGTTGGGTTTGACATTAAGAGAACTGGGCAAGAACGTTACCGTCACCTCTCCACATCCTGTCCCCTGTACCTTTTCTTTTTTACCCGGATATGAGTTGATCCAGGCGCCTGGCAACTTGAACAATTTAAACTTTGACATAGGAGTTGTGTTGGACTGTACGGAAGTCGAACGCACAGGCAAAGAAACTGAAGAGTTGCTCAAAAACTGCAATACCCTATTGAATATTGATCATCATGTCAGCAATACGAAATTCGGAAACTTAAATTTAGTGGATACAGATGCTGCTGCCACCGGTGAATTGATTTTTGAAATCCTTGAAGACATGGGGGTTCCCATTACACCAGAAATCGCAACAAACCTATACGTTACCATAGTCACAGACACGGGCTCATTTCAACATCAGAATACAACTGCCAGGTGTCACCGGAATGCGGCATCCCTTTTAAAACTTGGGGCGGCACATAACCGGGCTTATCAATTGCTATACGAAGAACGTTCCTTAAAAAGCATGCGGCTTCTGGAAAAGTGTCTCAGAACACTGTCTGTCAGTGATGACGGACTAGTCGCCTGGATGGCTGTTCCTCAAAAATATTTAATTGAAACAGGATGCGGCATAGAGGAATGCGATGAGCTTGTAAATTATCCAAAGTCAATTAGCGGGGTTGAGGTGGGTATTCTTTTCAAACAGGTCAGCAATAATGAGGTTAAAGTAAGTTTTCGCTCGAAAAACTATGTTGATGTAAATAATCTTGCTGCCAGTTTTGGAGGAGGCGGCCATGAACGAGCGGCAGGTTGTACAGTTCGCGGTACATTGAAGGATGTCGAAAGGAAAGTGTTAGCAGCAACTGCGAATTTCCTGCCCGGCGCCAAGGGGGCAGCCAGTACTTGAAATGGACGGCTTAATTAATGTACTAAAAGAGCCTGGTGTAACATCTCATGATGTTGTTTTATATTTACGGCGGCTTTTCAAAATCCAGAAAATCGGACATGCCGGGACGCTGGATCCCGGAGCTGCGGGTGTGTTGCCAATATGCGTTGGACAAGGGACACGTGTATCAGAATTTATGATGGAAAAGCCGAAGAGATACCGTGCTGAGATAACCTTCGGTATTGAAACCGACACCTATGATGCAGGGGGATCAATTGTCCGAAAACAATCCTGTACACAACTGGAACTGGACGAAATTATAAACGTTTTAAAGCAATACCGCGGGGAAATCACGCAGGTTCCCCCAATGGTCTCTGCCGTTCATCATAAGGGCAAGAGGCTATACGAGTTGGCCCGACAGGGTAAGACTGTCGAACGCAATGCCCGGCGGGTTGTTATTTATTCAATGGAACTTCTTTCATTTTATGACACTTATCCATACCCGCGTATCCTGTTAGAAATTTCTTGCTCGAAAGGTACATACATCAGAAGCCTCTGTGCTGATATAGGAAAAGCTCTGGGATGTGGTGCATATCTTTCGTTCCTCATCAGAACGGCCAGTGGCCCATTTAAACTGGAACACTCCTTCACTCTCGATGAGGTCAACCAGCTTTGGCAACAGAAGGATTATTCCTTTTTACTGCCAGTAGACTTTGCTTTACAGGATATACCTGCTTTCACTGTCAAGGAGAAGGCTGTTGCCAGCATATTAAATGGGCTGCCGGTAGCACCCTCGGGTATCATGGGTGGCGTTGGTAACAACAATCTTCCGAAACTTGTGAGGCTTTACGCCCCAAGCGGGAGATTATTGGCATTGGGGACTTACAAGGTACAGCAGGGAGGAACCTGGTTGTACAAACCCCAAAAAGTCTTTCGAACTCTGCAAAGCTAGAAACACAAAAGAGGTTTACTATGAAGGTAATCGAAAGTCTAGAAAAAATACCCCTTTTGGATAGAAAACTCGTTGTTGCATTGGGGAACTTCGATGGTGTCCATGTCGGTCATCAGCATCTGTTGAAGGAAATGATAAGCTTCTCACTGCAGACTGATACAATACCTGCAGTTTTTCTCTTCCATCCACACCCCCAGAAGGTGCTTGACCCGGCAAACGCTCCGAAGCTACTTCTGGACCTTGAGAAAAAGATAGAGATTTTCGAATCTCTGAATATTGAAATTGCTTTTATCATTCCCTTTAACATGGAGATCGCCTCTTTTACTCCGGAGGAGTTTGTCGAGGAAATTATACTGAAAAAGCTCCATGTTCAGGGTGTTTTTGTCGGTTTTAACTATAGATTTGGCCGCGGTGCAACCGGAACTCCTGAATTGCTTGTTCAATTTGGTAAAAAATATCACTTTACTGTGAAGGTAATACCCCCAATTACACTGCACGGAACACTGGTGAGCAGTACCCGGATCAGGAATTTCCTAAATTCCGGTGATATTCGAAAAGCCAGAGAATTGTTAGGATACTGGCCCCTACTCAGAGGAAAGATTATAAGAGGTGACCAGCGTGGAAGATCACTGGGGTTTCCAACCGCGAACATTGACTTACCCGAAGACCTGATTGTCCCCTGCTCCGGAGTTTATGCAGGACAGGCATTACTGGAAAGCAAACGGTACCCTGCTGTTGTTAATATCGGCTACCGTCCAACCTTTTATAATACAAAAGAAAAGTTGATCGAAGCTCACCTTTTGGGATACCAGGGATTTGCTTACGGCAAGAAGATAGAGGTAGAATTATACCAAAAGCTTAGAGAAGAGAAAAAGTTCCCGGTAGTTGAAGAGTTGGTCAGGCAGATAAAAAAAGACATTCAGGATGCCCTTAGGATTTGCGGGAAAAAGGGGGTTACTCTGGCCTTTTTGAGTAAACAAACGGATATAATATATTAAAGGAAATGGCGAAAATGTAGAAGATTTACACATACATTAAACTATGATAAGATGAATTTAACATGATTAACCTGGTTTTACAAAGAAGGAGGTATCCACTTGGGACTTCCGGTGATAGATGAGTATCACCAGGACCTTAATAAGTTTGTTCAGCGGATTTCTGAGATTTGCATGAGCGGTGAATTCCTTGCCCTAAAAAAAGAATTGGAAAGCATTTATAGCCAGTATAATGTGGATGGTGCCCCAATTCTTGCTTTTCAAGATGCGCTATATGCAATCATTGCTCAAAAAGGGGCGGAGGTGGGTAATCTATAAGGGTTAAGGGTGAGGAGAATAATAGTAGATGAAAGTGATCATCACTGAGCATGCTAAAAAAAGATTGAATAACCTCCGTCAAGAGAAAATAACAATAGATGATATAATTCAGGCAGCTAGAGAGATTCCGGCACAGGTCCCAAGCGCCGCGCGATTTCGTGGTTTCTTTGCAAAATCAGGTCGCATTTTTGATTTAGTAGTGAAGGATATCCCTGCGGGACGCCTTGTAATAACTGTTATCGGTAAATAATTTAAAAAAGATAATAGCGAATTAAAGAGCATTCCTGTAATGTTGTAGAGGAGGGTTGACCAACAAAAAGACCTCCTGGTACCAAGGTGTTAGCTAAAACAACCTAAAGTACTGGAGGTCAAGATCGATGAACAACAAGAATAAGCGAAGCAGCAACCTGCTCCAGATCCGTGAGGCTCACGCCCTGATCGTGGGCGTGGACATCGCCAA
>CADDZA010000082.1 GCA_902812435.1 Clostridia bacterium | reverse complement strand
GGCCGTAGGGCCGCGCATGCCCAGGGCGCCAAGCTGGGGATTGCCATAATGCTCGCTGGCGTAAACCACTCCTAAAGCGAAGACAAAAAGGAGCAACATGGCGGCCAGGATCACCAGGCCCTGGCGGCGGTTGCCAACCATCTGGCCAAATGTAATAGTTAATCCCGCCGGGATGATCAGGATGGCCAGCATCTCCAGCAAGTTGGTCAAAGGGGTGGGGTTTTCAAAGGGGTGAGATGAGTTGGCGTTAAAGAAACCGCCGCCGTTAGTACCCAGTAGTTTAATCGCCTCCTGGGAGGCAACCGGTCCCATGGCCAGGGTCTGCCGGCCCCCATCCAGGGTAGTTACCGTCAGGTAGGGGTTTAAATTCTGGATAACTCCCTGGGACACAAGGATCAGGGCAAGCACCAGGGAAAGGGGTAATAACACCCACAGGATACTCCGGGTTAGGTCGACCCAGAAGTTGCCAATGGTCCTAGCCGTCCGCCGGGCGAGGCCGCGGGTCAGGGCGACGGCCACCGCCATACTGGTAGCGGCGGAAAGGAAGTTCTGCACCGTCAGGACGGTCATCTGGGTAAAGTAGCTCATGGTGCTTTCGCCGCCGTATGCCTGCCAGTTGGTATTGGTCATAAAGCTGGCAGCAGTGTTGAAGGCCAGATCCGGAGGCACGGCGCCAAAGTGTTGGGGATTAAAGGGGAGTATTCCTTGGATGCGCTGAATCAGGTAAACAGCAGCCATTCCCAGGATGTTAAAGAACACGAGCATCAGAGCGTACTCGCGCCAGTTCATCTCCCGCCCGGCATCAACCCCTGTCAGTCGGTAGATCAGCCGTTCCAGGGGTCTAAAGATGGGATCTAAAAAAGTACTTTCGCCGTTGAAAACGCGGGCCATATAAAACCCCAGAGGTATGGCTAAAAGGATAAGGAGCAGTAGGTAAAAAGCCATTTGCAGGATATCCGTACTGACCATTAGAGTTCCTCCGTTTTCATTAAGGCGTAAATCAGGTAAACGAGTAGGACCAAGGTAACCATACCACCCAGGACAAGATCAAGCATCGCTCCTACCCCCTGCTGGTTAAGTTTTTTTGTCCGGTGGGGTCTGGTTGGATTCCTCAACCCACCTACGTCTGTTAACAGTCTTATTTTAACCCCTTTTGCTATCAATTAGAGATTAAAAAAAGCTGGCCGGAAGTAAAAAAAATATAAAAGGATGGGGTTAGCGGCAACAGGCGATGATGGAATCGCCATAGGCCTGTCGGTGATTACAGGTTTTATTGGTGTAGTTACAGGCCAGTTTGTGGCATTAATAGCCCAATCCCAACTTCACTTTGTTGACCGGTTGCTGGTCTGTATGCCCTGATGGCTCTAGGGGTGCAAATAGGGTGGCTGGGTGCTCGCCAAAAGATAACGACGGGCACAGTTCTCTCCGCCATCTATTATGACCGACTCTGGTTTTCCTTGTTCTTTTCCTCATGCCACTTTTTACTCAACGCCGGCATGTCTTCAAGGTAAAACGGGAGCACTGAAACCACAACGTTTCTTTTATGAAAGAGCGCATTGGCGATAAAGATGCTGGTATTGTTGTGAAGGGCCATCTGCCACCATTTGGGCACGAAAAACTGGGGAAGTAGAACCGTGATCACATCGCCGGGTTGTGAGGCGTGTTCCTCTGAGTCGATGTAGTTGATGAGCGGCCCCACAACCTCCCGGTAAGGGGACTGCTTGATAATAAGAGGTATGTCGGTGTTAAGCAGTTTCCACTTTCTCCTCAATTTGTCCGCCTCCCCCTCCCGCGTTTCCACATGGAAGGCCTCTACATTTGGGGTAAGGCTTTTAGCATATCGCAGGGCCTTGACCACCATGGCGTTTAAACTGGCGATGGGAACGATCACGAAATGGGAGTAGTGGGGGGTGAAATTCAAGTAGGGGAGGGTTTCGTTGGGAATATTCAATTGTTCCGCTACCGAATCGTAGTGCCTTTTTATTTTCAACATAACAAAAACCACTGTCGGAACCACCAAAACAACAATCCAGGCTCCCTCGGGGAATTTTGTGACCGCGATGATGCCTACAGTAATTGAAGTAATAAAGGCACCTAAACCGTTGATGACCGTTCTATGCAGCCACCCTTTCTCCTTGAGACGGAGCCAGTGTACGAACATCCCGGTTTGTGAAAGGGTGAAGGATGTAAAAACTCCCACGGCATACAAAGGTATCAGCAGGTGAGTATCACCTTTGAACACTATTACCAGAATGATTGCTAATGTACTCAGGGTTAATATTCCGTTAGAAAAGTTTAACCGGTGCCCCCGTAAGGCCAGCTGTCTGGGAGCGTACCCATCCTGGGCGATCAGCGAAAGCAGAATGGGAAAATCGGCAAAGGCGGTATTTGCAGCCATTGCCAGAATGATTGTGGTGGTCACCTGAATCAGATAAAACATAGGACCTTTTCCGAAAACGTCAATAGCAATCTGGGCTATTACCGTTTGATGAGGATTGGGGACGGCATGATAGATATTAGCCAGGTAGGCCACCCCCCCGAATGTCACGAATACCGCGGAAGCCAGTAGCAGGTAAGCGATCTTGGCATTTCGCTGGGATGGTGGTTTAAAATTTGGTATCCCATTGCTGATCGCTTCTACCCCTGTCACGGCAGCACAGCCGGAAGAAAATGCCCTCAATAAAAGGAAAAGCGTTACAGCCTGGGTTCCGAAAGCCACGTGGGATTGTGAGGGGGTTGGTATGTCCCGGTAACCTCCATATGTATGCTTGATAAACCCTGCGATGATCAGGGCGATGATAGAGAAGATAAATGCATAAGTCGGTATTCCAAACATCCTCGATGAATCCCTGATACCCCTCAGATTCCCCACGGTCAGCAGTATAATAATGGCTATCGAGATGATTACGCGATAGGGGAAGAGAAACGGGAAGGCGGACGTTATGGCTGCAGTTCCGGATGTGATGCTGACGGCGACTGTCAATGTGTAATCAACTGCAAGGGATGCTCCGGCAATCAACCCGAAGAGATTGCTTAAATTCGACTTGGCAACGATGTATGCTCCTCCACCGCTCGGGTAGGCATCGACCGTTTGACGATAGGAAAATGTAAGGATGAACAGCAGCAGGATGATAGCTCCGGCGATCTTCAACAGCCACGAATAGGATGCCATGCCAATTACCGGTATCAGTATCCAAAGAATTTCTTCCACAGCGTAGGCGACTGACGAGATGGCGTCGCTTGAAAGAATGGCCATCCCCCAGAAGACATTGAATTTCTGCTCGGTAAGCTGGCTCGTCTTCAATCTTTCACCAAGCAGCCACCGTAATACCTGTCTGAACAAACCCGGCCCCTGCCTTCTTTCTAATTCTCTGATCATTAGGATTTCTCCAACTACTAATATTAATCGCTTATAATTAGCATTTTCCGGGGAAGACAAATGCGAAAATATGGTAAGGCTTTGGCTTAAACCTGTTGTGGTCTGGAGATTTATGTCAATTAGACTTCCACGTCACCTCTGGTGACACCAACAGAGTATGAAAATACACCGACGGATGAACTTGATGTATTTTCAGGGCAGACCATCACGCCGCCTCCGGCGGCACCAACAGAGGAACGAAAAAGCGGTTTATCCTTGCTGGCGTAGCGACCTACGGAGGTTGTTACTTGCCCTTGACGAAGGAGCAGCTAACGGCAGCCAAGCGAAACAGGAGGTAGAGCTAGGCGACTATGCGCCACGGAGGGCGTCATAGGAGCCAGGTCGGCTGCCGTCTGCGACAAGTCTTAGGGCGAGTTAAACCGGAGTCCGGGAGCAAGCCAAGGATAAACCGAAACGTATTTCCAGGGCAGTTTTAAGGGCTTTGGAACAGGTGTAGAATAAGATTGCGGGGATATAATGCCGGTTTAATTCAAGTTAATATTTTCCTGGTGTTGATTGAGAGGGGCGTAAACCGCGGGGAATCGCGGGTATTCTCCCAGATGAATTGAATTAAATTTTTCCAAATTTCCTGTATAACCAGAAAACCCCTTCCGTATAATAACATATCATGTATTGAACACCATGTAGAGGAAGGGGTGAAATCCGTGACATCTTACATCATTATAGGCACTATATCTTACGCAAACGAAGTCCGGGAACGGTTAAACTCCGAGTTGAATTTATTATCCGGCGAACGTTTGGCGTTTGAGTGCGATGAACAAAAAGACCCACCGTGGTCATTTTTTATTCTCTGTGCTCAGCGTGGCAATAAACAGGGGGAAAGAAAATTTGCCATCCGGTTTGCAGTTGCTAAGGCGATCTCTGACCTGTTTGTAAATTATATGGAATCGGCCTACGTAAGAGAATATATAAACAAGTCTTATAATTATCTGTCCCCCCATGATAGGGAGGAAATAGTGAGCCGCGCCCTCGAAACCATGCAAAAGCTCAGGATGGTTCGCAGGAACAGGATCCTGCAGAACCTCTATGATTATCTGGGCGATCATCAAACTTTAATGGTTGAGGGATATGCCAGATTCCGCCTTAAGGAATACTGGGGCCAGCTACAGCGGATGGTGAAGCGGACCGTCCAGGAATTCGTGGCTGCCAAGGATTACCTGGAATTTGTCCGGTTGCTTCGCTGTTTTATCGACTTGCAGGAGCCGAAAATTAATGAAGTTCACGTCTTTATTACAACCGAGGGAACTTTCTATCTCTGTGACGAGGTGGGAAACGTCATCAGGAGGGAACACCTGCGCACGCCTTCTTTTACCGTAATTGACGGTGAATTTAATTATAAGGACTACCTCTTGAGCATGTTGATTACCCTGTCACCAAAAAACATCATATTCCACGTCTCAGATAAGATCTGGAACTGTAATCCAATCAAGACAATCCAACAGGTTTTCTGCAACAGGGTTGCTCGCTGCCCAGGTTGCGAAAAGTGCCGGCATTTATATATGCATAAAAATTAGTGGCAGTAGCGCGGTGCTTATTGACAGGCCGTTTGGTGAGTCGTATAATCCTCCTAAAATCAGATGCTGTCGCGATGATGGGAAGAGTACCTTTATACTGGTCTCAGAGAGGAGGCGCCAAGGCTGGAAGCGCCTCCGGCAAAAGGTAAAGGGAAGACCGCCCCGGAGGATTCTCTGAACGGAAGACCTAAGGAGAACGGGTGCACGCCGTTAAAGTGCGTTGCGAGAGGGCGGCCAGGCGCCGTCAAAATGGGGTGGAACCGCGGGAAATCTCGTCCCCTTAAGGGGACGAGATTTTTTGTTTCTTTTGTAAAGTACCGATTGTTTTGAGGAGGAGGAATGCTGCATATGAAGGGAGACCGGCAAGTACAGGAATTAATACCGGTCATATTAAAAGATGGGACCATCCATCACGTTCCCCAGGGGAGCACCTTGGGGGATGTGGCTGCGGGCCTTAGCAGGAGGCTGGCAAAAGAGGCGGTTGTGGCAAGGGTAAACGGGGATCTGAAGGACCTTGCCAGTCAGGTCCGGCCGGAGGATAAAGTCGAGTTCTTAACATTTGAGGACGAGGATGGGAGAACTGTTTACCGCCATACATCCGCTCATATTCTTGCCCAGGCGGTAAAACGCCTTTTCCCCGAGGCCAAGTTGACCATTGGCCCCGCCATCGAAGAGGGCTTTTACTATGACTTCGATTCCCCGGAGGCCTTCACAACCGAGGATCTGGCGCGGGTGGAAGAGGAGATCAAAAAGATTATCAAAGCGGATTACCCGGTTGTACGCCAGGAGGTTACCCACGAAGAGGCCATTGAATTCTTTAACAAGCAAGACGAACCGTATAAAGTGAAGCTCATCGAAGAACTCCCACCGGAAGCCCAGGTTACTCTCTACAGCCAGGGAGAGTTCACGGACCTCTGCCTGGGCCCGCACCTGCCGCGGACAGGCATGGTTGGTGTAGTGAAGTTGCTCAGCGTGGCGGGGGCATACTGGCGGGGGAGCGAAAAAAACAAAATGCTCCAGCGGATCTATGGCATCTCGTTCCCCAAGCAGAAGGACCTGGACGAATACCTGAAACGCATCGAGGAAGCAAAACGGCGGGATCATCGCAAGCTTGGGCAGGAACTGGATCTCTTCGGCATTGCCGACGAAGGGCCGGGATTCCCGTTCTTCTACCCGAAGGGTATGATCATCAGAACGGAGCTTGAGAATTTCTGGCGGGATGTACACCGTCGCTGGGGTTACAAAGAGATCAAAAGCCCTATTATTCTCAACCGCTCCCTCTGGGAAAGGTCGGGACACTGGGACCATTACAAGGAGAACATGTACTTTTTGAAGATCGACGAAGAGGATTATGCAGTCAAACCCATGAACTGCCCGGGCGCCATCCTTTATTACAAGACAAGGCTGCATTCTTACAGGGAGTTGCCGCTGCGGTTAGCGGAGCTCGGGCTGGTGCACCGCCACGAGCGCTCCGGCGTGCTGCACGGACTCCTGCGGGTGCGCTGTTTTACCCAGGATGATGCCCATATCTTCATGCTTCCCGAACAGATCACGGACGAGATCATCAACGTGATCAACCTCATAGACTATTTTTACAGGACATTTGGTTTTACCTACCGGGTTGAGTTATCCACGAAGCCCGAGAACGCCATGGGCTCGGACGAGATCTGGGAGCTTGCTACGAGTTCCCTGGTCAAAGCACTGGAAAAGAAGGGAATCCCGTACCAGGTAAATGAGGGTGACGGTGCCTTTTATGGGCCGAAAATCGATTTCCACCTCCAGGACTCATTGGGGCGCAACTGGCAGTGCGGGACGATCCAGCTCGATTTTGTCATGCCTGAAAACTTTGATCTTACCTATATCGGTGAGGACGGTTCCCGGCACCGGCCGGTGATGATTCACCGGGTTGCTTTCGGTAGCATCGAGCGTTTCCTGGGCATTCTCACCGAACATTATGCCGGGGCATTTCCCGCCTGGTTGGCGCCGGTGCAGGTCAAGGTTATTTCCGTTGCCTCCCGTCACGTTCCTTATGTCTTAGATGTAGCCAGGCAATTGGAGGAACGGGGGATCCGGGTAGAGGTTGACGACGAGAATGAGAGAGTTGGTTACAAAATCAGGCAGGGAGAACTGGAAAAGGTTCCGTACCTTCTAGTAATTGGTGACCAGGAGGTAGACAGCCGCACGGTTAGGGTGAGGAAGCGCGGGGAGGGGGATACCGGCCCTGCCCGGCTGGACGAATTTATACGGAAGTTGCAACAGGAGATTGAGCAGAAACTCTGCATTTAACCCTGCAAGCTCTTGAGTCGCAAGAATCCTGCCGTTGCAATAAAACTGAGTAAATTCACAGTTTATCAAGGATGGGATGAGAGGAAAAAGCCAAGAAAATGCAAGCGAAAACCTCCTGGAGGCGAAAACAACGATCCTCATCTCCAGGAGGTGACACCACCGATGTCAAAACAATGGTTCAAAGGGATGCTTCGCTATATGCGCGAAGCCTGGTTTGAAAATTGAGGGGAGTCTGTGCGGAAGCCCCTTTTTTATGGACCGAATCGCGGTGGAAATCTGAATCTGTTAAACTTTGAGCAGATTGTGGTCATTTTTTAGTCCTAAAATATCAGATTAATGAAGGAAAATTAGGATTTCTGTCGAATTGCACATCAGTGCCAAAGTATTCTAACACAGTATCAATTTTGAAGGAATGTTGCCAAGCGCGATCATAACTTTAAATTTTTGACAAAAATACACGAAAAATATATGGCTCGAATCGATTAATTTCAGGGGGGCATCTCAACTGGCATGGATATTGCTAATCAATCAATCAATCAATCAATCAATCAATCAATCAATCAATCAATCAATCAATCAATCAATCAATCAATCATCTATATAATATTTTTTGAATTTCATAGTACTTATCTCCTTTATCGGGCACGGGCCGGGAGCGTCGAAATCCCGGCTAGTGTCCGTTGTATTTTTCAATGATATTTATACCACTTTGAGCCGGGCTCTCTTGTCGTTTTCCGCAGAGTGGACTAGTGCAACAAAAATGGGAGGAATTGGATGACTCCTGGATCTTTTTCAGAAAAAAGATTTGTTTTGATTAATCTCAAAGTAGGTTCTCGTAAACCAAAAATGCCCATGTAACAAACTGGGATATGTGCTAGAACAATCCTTATCCCAGCACCTAAAAAAAGAACCTTGACAACGAAATAGCGGTGATCCCAAGACCGGGGCA
>CADDZA010000081.1 GCA_902812435.1 Clostridia bacterium | reverse complement strand
AGCGCTTGAAGAGGGCGCTGGTGTCAAGAAAATAATCCTTCATTGTACCCGCTTATCCTTCTTCGCGCAGCTGGCGTACCCTCTCGTGCATCGCCACGGGCACCTGGGACATTATCCGGCGGGCTTTCTCCAGGTCGGCTTCCTGGTCGTTTTGCCGGCAATATTCCAGAAGCACTTCGCTGTCGTTCTCTTGGGTTACGGGCTTTAGCACCAGGTCGGTGCCGCGGATGCGGACCTCGAGATAGCTTCCTGCCCGCAGGCGAAGTTTCTCCCTTATCTGTTTGGGCAGCGTCAGCTGGCCTTTTGAGGTTATTTTAACCCTGTGCATGCCGGTGCTCCTTACTTTCTTATTTTCTTACATTATTAAACGGATTGCATTTTAAGTCAAGAGACCTTTTTCTCCCTGGAGGTTACTGGTGATTACCCACACTTATTTTACAGCTACTTTTTATAGGGCACCACATTAATGTTGGTCCACCTGAAACTCGGCCACCGCAAGGCCGTGCTCTAAAGGGGAATTCCTGCTAACCGTTTTTCAGCCACTTGATCTTTACTATGCCGTCTTCCTCCGGTTTCTTAAACTCCATATCCCCGGTAACGAGGAATGCATGTTTGCTCCGGGCAAGGGCTACCGCGAAGGCATCTGCATAAGAGAGCGGGTATTTTGCTTTCACATCGCCGGCGCTCAAAATGTCCTGCCCGGATGGAAGCACCAGTTGGATCGGCCATTCTTTGATGATTTCAAGAGTGCCGCGAGCGGTATCATGCCCCGCCCGCCTCTGCACTATGTAGTAAACCTCGCCGAGATTGATCCAGAAAAAATAAAGGAGCGCCTTGCCGCTTTTCCCTGCTTGCAGGAGAGAGGCCACCTCATCTGCGCAAAATTCATCCCTCAAGTAGCTCAAAACTGCGTAAGTATCGAGCGTGTAGCGCTCAGCAGCCGGCTTACCGGTTATAGATTTCTTTTTCACGAGACAGTTCTTCCTCTCTGTTTTGCCTGATCAGTTCATCCAGAGGAATATCTTTCTGCAAAATTCCTCTGGCGGCGGCTACCGGATCGGGAGGCAGGATGTGCAGAACAAGCTTCCCTTCACTTTCGGTAAAGTACACCTTCGAGTTTGGTTTTATGTTGAACTTATCCCTTAAGTGCTTGGGTATCACGACCTGCCCTCTTGGTGAAACCCGCGAAACTTTCATACTTGTCACTCCTGTTTCATACATATTTTCGCGAAGTACTACTTTATGTTTAATAGTATTACTATTCATTCTGGAATGCAACATTGCAAGAGAAAAAATATTTTTCCGGGGCCGGGAACTTATGGGTACCTGGTCGCACCCCTTACACCCGCCTCCTGAGCCGCCGTTACCTGTATCGTACAACTTAATTCTTCCCGGGGTAGGCCGGCCCGCCGTTCACCGTAAGACCCTGCTCCACTGGGGAATTCCTGCGCCTGGCGAACGCCAGGGCGAGCAACAGGGAAGCGGCCGCCATCACGCCCATTACCACCAGCGTTATCCGGACCTCGCCGGGGCCCAGCTCCTTGAGCGTCACCAGGCGGAACCCCTCCGCCATCCAGGTGTAGGGGAGCGCCCGGGCCAGGGCGTTCAGGGCCGCCGGGATGTGCGTTCCCGGCCAGGTGTAGCCGGATATCAGGAACAGCGGAACCGAAAGCAGCATCAAGTAGCGGGTGACCTGAAGAGAATTGGGCGCCTGGGTGGAAAGGAAAAACCCGAATGAGGTAATGATTACGTCGTAAAGCAGGCCTAGCAGGAGGATCAGGGGGAGCGAGCCCCAGATCTTTACATGGACGAACCGCGCCGCAAACCAGAGCAGCAGGCCGTAATTGAAAAAGCCGGCGATGAAGTAGGGAAGGGCCTTACCCAAAAAGATCTTCCACCCGGGGACGGGGGCGGCAAGATACTGGATCCAGCTGTTGTGCTCCTTTTCCCTGGTAATGGTCAGGCCGGCGCTGAGCAGGCCCAGCTGGTGCAGGATCATCATCACCAGGCCCATGAACAAAAAGTTGGCGTAGCTGAGGGTGGGGTTGTACCAGATCTCCGTCGTGCACGACACCGTATCCAGGATGTCCCGGATTTCCCGCTTGGTCATACCCAGCCCGGCCAGGTATTCCGCCGTATGCCCGGCGTTGAACTGGTTAAGCACCTCCAGGGCGTATTTCCTGATGTTGTAGCCCCAGATCAGGTTGGAGGCGTCATAGCATGTCATAATTTTTGTTTTCTGGTGCAGCTCCGTCTTTTTTTCAAAGTTTTCGGGGATGACGATGCCGGCCCTGACGGTGCCGTTCTTCATCCCCTCCTCCAGCCGGGAATAGGTCCCGATCGTCTCCACGATATGAAAGCGGGGGCTGTTGCGAAAGGCCGTGACAATCTCGTGGCTGAGCCTGGAATCGTCCAGGTCGACGATCCCCAGGGGAATGTCCGTCAGGGTTCCGGCCACGTAAACCGCCCCGAAAAGAGCGGCGTAACCAAGCGGGACCAGGAAAACCATTAAAAAGAGGATAAAATCCTTAAAGATATGAGCAACTTCGTAACAGGCGATGTTGTAAACCTGCCTCAAAGGATTCCCTCCTAACTCCTGGAGATGAACAGGGCGGCAAGGGCGTAGCAGCAGACCGCAGTTGCCGCCATGATCAGCATATAGTGTGTCATCATGCCCCAGCCGGCATTATTGAAGGTAAAGTAGTTGATTCCCTGAAAGAACCACGTTTGGGGGAGGACCTTCACCAACGGCTGGAGCCAACGGGGCATGGCCTCCACCGGCCAGGTGTAGCCCGAGAGGACGAAGGAAGGCAGGGCTACAATCATCCCGAACCGGGAGGAGTTCACGGCGCTGCGGGCAAAACTCGACATCAGGGTTCCGATGCCGTGGACGGCCACGGCAAAGACCAGGGTGAACAGCAGCAGCGCCGGAAAGCCGCAGCGGAGCGGCAGTTTGAAAACCTCAAAGGCCAGCAGGTAGACGGGAAGTACGGTAATCATAAAAACAATTATGTGAACGAGAGACTTGCTGAAAAAAAGCTGCAGCCTGGAGACTCCTGCCGCCCGGATCTGCCGCCAGCTGTTCAGGCCTGTTTCACCGATCACATTCATGCAGGCCGTCAGGGTGCAGCACTGCTGCCAGATGTTCAGGGCCAGGGCCAGCACCAAAAAGTAGGCGTAGTTGAGGGTCGGGTTGAACCAGGGCTCATCCTCGATGTTAACGCCCCGGTAGGCGTCTTCGGCCTGGCTTAAAGGAATCCCCCTGGCCAGCAGGGTTGCGATTCCCGCCCGGGTGCCGATGGTCCTGGTCACCGTCAGGATGGCGGTGCTGGCATTGGTGGCGTAGATGATGTTGGAACCGTCTACCACCATCAGGACCCTCACCTGCCGGTGGAGGGACACCTTTTTCCCGTAGTCCTCCGGGATGACGACCCCGACGACGGCCCTGCCCTCTTTGATCATCTCCTCCATTGCCTGAAAGCTTTCCGGCACGGCGACGATTTTCAGGTACTCGGCGTTCCGTATGCCGTCAACCAGCTCCCTGCTCTGCTTTGTCCTGTCGAGGTCCACGACGGCGGTCGGGATCTCCTTTAAGACCTGGGCGCTGTAAATCCCCCAGAACAGCAGGATGCCCAGCAGGGAGCCCAGCAGGAGAATGTGCCGCAGTCCCCGCTCCCGCCACAGATAGCGCACCTCACGGCCCATGATTGCCAGGCTCTGCCTAAGCATGGGCTTCACCACTCCTCCGGGCAGAGGATCTCTCCAGTTCATTCCATTTCTCCCAGACCGCCTGAGGGGAATAGACGGTGAGCTCTCCGTTTTCAAGCCACCCCACCCGGCTCATCAGACCGGCAAATTCCATGCTGCTGAAGGACCAGACACAGGTCCCGCCTCTTTCCAGGTACCCGGCGAGCTCGTCCAGGATCAGCCGCCGGGAGTCGAGATCAAACCCGGTGATCAGCTCGTCGGCCAGCAGCAGCCTGGGTTCGTTCAGCAGGGCGCAGGCCAGGGAGAGGCGCTGATATACCCCGGCCTCCAGCCGGCTGACCGGCGTTTTCAGGTAATCTTCCAGGGCCAGCCGCTCCACCAGGGGTGGGATCGCTTCACGCCCGGCATTCTTCAGAGCGGCTATGAAATCCAGGTTCTCCCCCGCGGTCAGATCCTGAAAAAGACTGCGCTCCTGGGTGACCAGCCCGGTGTACTGCTTGAACTTTTCCGTCTTCCCGATGTCATGGCCGAGGATCTCCACACTGCCGGAGGTAAACCTGTCGACCCCGGCCAGGATGTGGATCAGGGCCGTCTTTCCGCTCCCGGCCAGGCCGAAGATCCCGAAGCGTTCACCGGGGAAAACCTCAAACGACACATCCTTCAGAACAACCCGGCGCCCTATCCTCTGCTGCAGCGCAGCCACCCGGAGGAGCGGCTGCACGGTGGCCTCCTTCGGGCCTTGCTCCGTTTCGCTCATGCCTACCGCCCCTCCTCCAGGATCCTGACCCTGGCGGTCATCCCCGTCTTCAGGACGAGGCCCGGGTTCGGAACGTCTATTTTTACCTCGAAGCTGCGGATATCGTGGTCGTACTGCTCGTTGACCGCCTTGCGAACGGCAAACTCTCCGGCGTTGTTGATCCAGACCACCTTTCCCTTGAAGACCCGGCCGGGGAAGGAGTCCACCCTGACTTCGGCGGCCTGGTTGAGGCGCACGCGGCCGATCTTTTTTTCGTCAATGTAGACCTTCACATAAGTGTGGGCGAGGTCGGTGATCTCGAAGACCGGCGTTCCGGCGCCCGCCATCTCTCCCGCCTCCAGCAGCTTCTGGGTGATGTAGCCGGCGATGGGCGCCTTCAAACGGGTGTTCCGGAGATAGGTTTCAGCCTCCCGGACCTTGCCCGCCGCAGCCTGGCTCATCCCGAGGGCGGCCTGGTATTTCGCCCGGGCGAGGTCCACATTCTTTTTCGCCGCAAGGGCCTCCGCCAGCTGGGCCCGAGCCGCCTTCAGCCCCTCTTGAGCTGCCTGGTACTGGCCCTGGGCCGCCTTTAGCCCCGCTTGAGCCGCCTGGTATTTGTTCGTGATGTCGTCGAAAGTGCTGTCCGAAATCGCTCCGTTGTCGTGCAGATATTTCATCCTGTCGTACTGCTGCTTCGCATAACTTAAATCGCTCTCCGCCTTGGCCAAACCCGCCTCGGCCTGTCTTATCTTTGCTTCCGCCGCCTCGCAGCCCGCCTCGGCCTGCCTGATCTTTGCTTCCACCGTCTGACCGGTCAGGGGTATGGCCTGGCCGGCCTCGCTGGCCTGTCCCTGGGCACCGGCATAGTTCCCCTGCGCCTGCATGAGCTGGGCGGCTATCTCATCGTCCTCCAGGCAGGCCAGTTCCTGCCCCTGTTCCACCCTGCTTCCTTCGTCGACAAAGAGCCTTGCAATCCTGCCGGGGACCTTGAAGGAGACCAGGACGGATTTCGCCTCGATGGTCCCGGTGGCGCTCAGGCTGTTGTGCTCCCGTGCAATGGCGGCGTGGTTCTTGTAAAAATAGCCGTAGAAGATTCCGACGGCTGCCGCAATGATTACCAGAAACAAGACAACAATACCGGCTTTCTTCAGGTCAACGGCTCTCAATGCCTCTTTCGACAAGCGAAACCCCTCCCAAAATGTAAATCTAAATTTGAGCAGCTTGTTTCCGGCATGTTCCTTCAAAGAAGATTTTCCCGATTCCGGCGCAAACCGCGTCGTAATTAATCGGCCTATCCTGGCTAATAAAATGAAAGGCGGTGGTGGTGACCATTCCAAAGAGCGAGGAGGTGGCGATCTCCAGGTCGATTTCCCGCAGGGTCCCGTCGCCGATCCCCTCCGCGATCACCGACCGGATGATCTCCAGGCAGCCGGAGAGCATCTCGGCTGCCAGCCTGCCGCGATGGGCGTCTCTGCCGAAGAACTCGGTCAAAAAGAGCAGCACCAGGTCCTTTTCCTGCTCGAAAAAATGAAGCTGGCTCCCGATCAGGTTCATAATTTTCTCCCTGGCGTTTTTACCCCTGGCCGCAGCCTGCTTTAACCGCTCCTGCAACAGGTCGACGCCCCGGCGGATCACCGCCATGTATAAATCCTCTTTACCGGCAAAGTGATTGTAAATGGTGCCCTTGGCAACCCTCATCGCCTGGGCGATCTCGTCAACGGTGGTCTGGTGATACCCTTTCCGGACGAAGACGTCGGCGGCGCTCTTCAAGATTTTCGTCCTGCCTTCCCGCCCGTTATTGAGGGCTTTGTGAAACTGCGTTTTTGTCATGTTAACACCTCCCCCCGATTGATCATCTGCTAAAAGTATACTGACCGGTCAGTTCAATTTATACTACCGGTCACCAATCAGATCAAACGCCGTTCCCGGCCGTGCAGCAGCATGAAGCGCTTTTTTTGCCGCCTTGCATTCTTAATCGAGCTTTACCTGAGCCGCAAACACCAAATTTGTTTTATAAAAGTTCTTCCACAGGCCACCCTACTACGCTAATGTAAACCGCCCTAATGACGATTAACTAGGATGCGTTCTGCCAGGAGGAAAACCAGGTTGCCGGCCGGGTGCGGCGCAGGCTATAATGAGAGACAGAAAAAACCTTTCACTGACATCCTAATCCCGGAAGAGGCCGAACTGATGGAGCGCGCCGTCGAGGAAGGCTGTGAACGGGTGTCACCTTAAACCGGCACACATAAAGAATACAACGGAATTGCAAGGGGTGAAAAGAACAATGGGTGTAAAACGCTTGACAGCTGCTGTGGTTAGAGAAGGCAAGTGGTATGTTGCCCGCTGTCTTGAGGTTGAGGTCACGTCGCAGGGAGAAACGTTAGAGGATGCTTTGGCCAATCTAAAGGAAGCGTTAGAACTTTACTTTGAGGACGCCGAGGAACCGGTTGCGACAGAAACACCGATTATCGCGCCTTTAGAAGTAGAGGTTGCTTTATGAGCCAATTACCAGTTCTCCCCGGAAAAGAAATTATTCGCCTCCTGAAGAGCATCGGATTCAAGGAAGTAAGTTGCAAAGGGAGCCACGTGAAGCTTAAAGGCTATTGTGAAACCCGGTGGGTGAATGGTAGGTTTTTGCTCGATACAAACGTTATAATCGCTCTCTTTAAAGGGGATGCTACTGTTCAGGAAAACCTTGCAAGAGCTGGAGGTAATTTAAGGATAGAGGCTACCGGATAAGGATAACAGTAATACGGGGGTGACATTTATGCGACGATTTACCGTTATCTTAGAAAAGGATGAAGACGGTCAATGGGTTGGTACTGTTCCGGCACTGGCCGGACTTTCGAGTTTCGGAGCGACCAAGGAGGAGGCTTTGGCGAATACCCGCGAGGCTATCGAATGCTTCCTTGAGGCCCGGCAGCGGATGGGGGAACCGTTGCCGGAAGTAGAAGAAGTCACCGTTGAGGTGGCAGTCGGTTGAAACTGCCCCGCATTACCGGGAAGGAAGTGCTAAATGCCCTGGTGCGGGCGGGCTTTGTAGAGACTTATGTCAAGGGTAGCCATCACCATCTGGTACATCGGGAGGATACCTCGCGATGGGCGGTAATACCAGTGCATCAGGGGAAAGTTCTCCCGCCTAAGACTTTAAAAAGCATTCTTAAAACGGCGAGATTAACTTCTGATGAGTTGAAAGAATTGTTGTGAGCGTTTTGTCGTCAATAAATCTCTTCACCTGAATTTCCTCACCTAGCCACCTCGACGTTTACGGTATCAATGCTTTTTGCTTTCGCATCCCGGAAATAATGGGTTTGACGCCGCTTTTATTATGCCACAAAAAATTTTTTCTTCCGGGCGGAACTTCTTCTAGCGTGGTGTTCGACTATTCTCAAATACGGCCGGCCTTCCGGTTGCCGGCCGGGTGCGGCGCAGGCTATAATGAGAGACAGAAAAATGGGGGAGCATCCAGGCCAGGGCGTTCAGGGCCGCCGGGATGTGCGTTCCCGGCCAGGTGTAGCCGGATATCAGGAACAGCGGAACCGAAAGCAGCATCAAGTAGCGGGTGACCTGAAGAGAATTGGGCGCCTGGGTGGAAAGGAAAAACCCGAATGAGGTAATGATTACGTCGTAAAGCAGGCCTAGCAGGAGGATCAGGGGGAGCGAGCCCCAGATCTTTACATGGACGAACCGCGCCGCAAACCAGAGCAGCAGGCCGTAATTGAAAAAGCCGGCGATGAAGTAGGGAAGGGCCTTACCCAAAAAGATCTTCCACCCGGGGACGGGAGCGGCAAGGTACTGGATCCAATGGATCTTGGATCTTGTCATCAACGGACATGACCACGCGGTGATGCGCACATATCCCATTGCAGGCGGCAGGATTGCCGGCCCGGCCGGAGGGAGCCATTTACCTGAAATATGGTTATCAGGTCTTTGGCGGCTTTTTTCTTAGCGGCACCGCGGGTAAGCGGATGAAACCGGCGGCATCAAAATGGCCGTCAAAAGCGGCTGCCTCGTTAATCCCCAGGCGGCGCATGAGAGCAAAGCT
>CADDZA010000080.1 GCA_902812435.1 Clostridia bacterium | reverse complement strand
GTCCGGGAGGCGGAAGTACTGGTAGGAGGGAGACACGCCTTGGCCCTCTTTCCTGAGGACGGCAGGGAGCGGCGCCTGATCGGGAGCGACCTGGACGGCGTGCTTGATTTTATTGCCGGCGCAAGGCAGGAGAAGCGGGTGGCCGTGCTCCTTTCGGGTGATCCGGGTTTTTTCAGCCTGCTCCCCCGTTTAAGGGTGCGGTTCGGGGCGGAGAATTTGAGGGTGATTCCCGGCATCAGTTCCCTGCAGCTGGCGTGTGCCAGGCTGGCTTTGAACTGGCAGGATTTCCATACGGTAAGCGTGCACGGCAGGGACGGCGAGGCACTGGCGGCGGCCTGCCGCAAGCCCAGGGTGGCCGTGCTCACCGGGCCGCAATTTCCTCCGGCGGCTGTGTGCAGGTACTTTCTGGAACGTGGCTGCCGCTTTGCGCAGGTGGTGGTGCTTACGGATCTGGGACTGCCGGGTGAACTGGTAACCACCACAACTCTGGAAGAGGGCTCTCAACTGGAAGGCCGGGGGAACAGCATCGTGCTCCTGCTCCGGGAAGCGGAGGGACAGGCTGGCGCCTCCCCCGCGGGCGGGGAAGTTCCCCGTTCCGGGGAACCGCCGGAGGGTCTGGAAAATCCGCAGGACTGGTCCGGGGTGCTGACTCCGGGCCTGCCCGATGAGGTCTTTCTGCGCGGGAGTGCCGCCATGTCCCAGGAAGAGGTGCGCGCCCTCACCCTGTGCAAGGCGCGCCTCAAGCGGGGGATGACCGTGATCGAGATCGGGGCGGGCACCGGTTCCTGGACGGTGGAGGCCGCCCGTCTGATCGCCCCAGGCCAGGTTTGGGCGGTGGAAAGGGATCCCTCCGCCGCGGTCCTGGTCCGGGCGAATGTGAAAAGATTCGGACTCTCCAACGTCACTTTGGTTGAGGGTGAGGCGCCGTCGGCCTGCGTCGGTTTTCCCAGGGCGGACCGGGTTTTAATCGGCGGCACCGGAGGGAGGCTGGAGGAGGTCGTGGCTGCGGCCCGGGAGTGGCTGCAGCCCGGAGGACTGCTGGTGATCACGGCGGTCACTCCGGAAACCTTCAGCACTGCCTGGAGGCTGGTCCAGGGAGAGGGCTGGGAGGATTGTGAAACGGTATTGATCAACGTGGGGCGTGTGGCGCCGCGGGGCAAAGCCCATATCTGGAAGGGTGAAAACCCGGTTTTTATCCTGCGCGCCCGGCGTTCGGAGGGAGGGCGAGCGAATGCCTGAGCAGGGCAGGCTCTATGGAATCGGTGTCGGGCCGGGGGATCCCGGTTTGTTGACCTTGAAGGCTGTCAGGATTATACAGGAAGCGCCTGTGATTTTCGTGCCAAAGGGTGATAGAGGGGAAAAGAGTCAGGCCCTGGGCATTATTTCCCCCTTTCTAAGAGACGGCCAGGAAGTGAAGGAAATAACCCTGCCCATGACCAGGGAGCCCCGGGCCTTAAGACAGGCCTGGGAGCAGGCCGCCGGAGAGGTGATAGCGGTTCTGGAGGAGGGGAGGGACGCGGCTTTCGTTACCCTGGGGGACAGCACCCTCTACAGCACGTATTATTACCTTTATGAGGCTCTCCGGGGCCGCAGGCCGGACCTGGCAGTGGAAACGGTCCCGGGGGTATCCTCCTTCAGCGCAGGGGCGGCCGTGCTGAACCGCGCCCTTGCCGTGAGTCAGGAAAGCCTGGCCATCGTGCCGGCCTCCCGTGGCCTGGATTTTATTCGCCAGGTCCTCGCCACTTTTGACTGTGTGGTCCTGCTCAAGGTGGCTCCTGTGCTGAAGGATGTTATGATCCTCCTGGCGGAGCTGGGCCGCCTTGAGGATGCGGCCTATGTCTGCAGGTGCGGCATGCCCGGCCAGTTCCTCAAGGAAAACCTTGCCGCGCCGGGGGAACTTCCCGGGGACTACTTCTCCCTGATCCTGGTGCGGGGCAAAGGGAAAGGATAAATGTTGTTGCGCTGAAGATTTTGGGACAGTTCTTGGCTGAAAGGTGAAATTTAAACGCTCGCTCAAGTACTACGGTTGAACTCCCCCTAAACTCGTCGCCGACGGCTAGCCGACCGCCTCCTACGCCGCCTCCTGCGGCGGAGTCGGCTATCTCGGCTTCCATGCCTCGATCCGGCTGCCGTGATCGGCTCCTTCGTTAAGGGGGACTAACAACCTCCGTAAATCGCTCGCTTCCTTAAATTTCACCTGGGATAACTTGATTAATTGGAGTTACCAGTCCTCGCAGCCTGAACCGGCGCTGAGCCCGCTACCCGGCAGAACAGGTGGCGGTTATATAAAAGGGGGATGCTTGTTGAGCGAAATACGAAGAGGAGTTGTTTACTTTGTGGGAGCAGGGCCGGGCGACCCGGAGCTGATCACCGTTAAGGGCCTCCGGCTTCTGCAGGAAGCGGAACTGGTGCTTTATGCCGGGTCCCTGGTCAATCCCGAGCTGCTGAAAAACGTGCGGGACGGGGTTCCCTGCCACGACACGGCGCGCCTGACCCTTGAGGAAACGGTGGCGCTGATCCGGGAAGGGGTTGCCGCCGGAAAGGTGGTGGTCCGGCTGCATACCGGGGACCCCGCCCTCTACGGGGCGGTGCAGGAGCAGTTCGACCTCCTGGAGGCCGAGGGGATTCCCTACGAGATCGTCCCCGGGGTAAGTTCCTTCCTGGCGGCGGCGGCCCTGCTGGGGCGCGAGCTGACGGTGCCGGGGGGAACCCAGACGGTGATCCTGACCCGGCAGGGCGGCAGGACGCCTGTTCCGGCGGCGGAGTCGCTGCGGGAACTGGCCCGCCACGGTTCCACCCTCTGCCTTTTTTTGAGCGCGGGGCTGCTGCGGGAGGCGGCCTCAGACCTGCTTGTTCACCTTCCTCCCGATACCCCTGCGGCCATTGTGGAACGGGCCTCCTGGCCGGGGGAGCGGGTGATCCGGACAAGTCTCGGGAGGCTCGCCGCCGAGGCGGAGGCGGCTGGGATCACCAAAACCGCCCTGGTTTTCATAGGGGATTTCCTGGCCGCCCGGGGACGGCGTTCTTTACTCTACGACCCGCGCTTCACCCACGGCTTTCGCACACGAAGAGAGGGACGGGCACCCGATGGAACGGCGGAGCAACAATTCTGAATACCCGGCCGGAAAAACGGCAGTTGTCTCTTTAACGCCGGCCGGCGCAGCCCTGGCGGAACGGCTGGCCGGCGCCTGGAGGGAGGAGCGCCCGGTTGATCTTTTTTCCCCGGACGGCTCGCTGGCGGATCTGGTGCAGAGGATATGGAACGGGTACGACAGCCTAGTATTTATTATGGCGGTGGGGATCGTGGTGCGGGTGGTCGCTCCCCTGCTGCGGAGCAAGTGGTCGGACCCCGGTGTTGTGGTGGTGGATGAGAAAGGTAACTTTGCGGTCAGCCTCTTAGGCGGGCACTGGGGGATGGCCAACAGCCTGGCCCGGCAGGTGGCCTCCGCTCTGGGAGCAACCCCGGTGGTCACCACCGCCACCGACGTCCAGGGAAAGCCGGCAATAGACCTTCTGGCACGGGAGTGCGGCTTCCGGCCGCTACCGCCGGAGAGGGTCAAGGCCGTCAACAGGGCGTTCCTGGCGGGGGAGCGTGTGGTGATCTATACGGAATGGGACCTGGGGGACGTCGCAGGGGGACGGCATTTTGAGATTTTGCCCTGGGCCGGGGAGCCGGGTAGCCCTGGTGCCCCGGACTGCGTTCCGGTCTTCGTGACAAGCCGGATGCTTGATTCCTTGCCCGAGAAGGTGCTGTGCCTGTGCCCGGCGTCCCTGGTGGCGGGGATCGGGTGCAGGCGCGGCGTCTCCGGAAGCGAGATTGTAGAGGCCGTGGAGTCGGCCCTGCGGCTGGCGGGGCGGCGCAAAGAAAGCCTCAGGCTCCTGGCCAGCCATACTGTGAAAGAAGATGAAAGGGGGCTGCGGGATGCCGCATGTTCCCTCAAGCTTAAGACGGCTTTTTTCGATTCCGGTGTCCTGCAGGGTGTTATGGAGAGCAACCCCGGACTCCAGGACTCCGGTTTTGTAAAATCTCAGGTGGGGGTAGGAGGAGTATGCGAGACGGCTGCACTGGCTGCGGCAACGGAGGGGAGGCTCATCCTTCCCAAAACCAGGTTCGGCCGGGTAACGGTCGCCCTGGCGGAGGACGGCTTGCTGTGGTCGGCATCGGGCCTGGCGATCCGTCGTATTTGAGCCGGCGGGCATTGGAGGTTCTGCGCCGGGCGGAGGTCATCGTCGGGTACAGGCCCTATCTCAAGCTGTTGGCGGAGGTTCTGACTCCCGGCCAGGTGGTGGAGGGAAGCGGGATGCGGGAGGAGGTCGCCCGGGCCCGGCTGGCGGTGGAACTTGCCCTTTCGGGCAGAAGGGTTGCCGTGGTGAGCAGCGGGGATGCAGGGATCTACGGGATGGCCGGGCTGGTCCTGGAGGTGCTCCTGGAAACGGGAGAGCACGACCGGGTGGAGTTCGAGGTGGTACCGGGGATTACGGCGGCATCTGCGGCGGCGGCCCTGCTGGGGGCTCCCCTGATGCACGATTTTGCCGTGATCAGCCTGAGCGATCTCCTGACCCCCTGGGATGTGATCCTGCGCCGGATCGAGGCCGCCGCCTGGGGGGACTTCGTGATCGTTTTCTACAACCCGAAGAGTAGGCACAGGGTGAAGCAGATCGCCGAGGCAAGGGAGGTCATCCTCAGGTATCGGGACCCTGCCACCCCGGTGGGGATTGTTACAGGCGCGGGCAGGACCGGACAAAAGGTGGTTCTGTCCGATCTTGCAGGTTTCTTGAAGGAGGAGATCAACATGCACTCCCTCGTCCTGGTCGGAAACAGTCAATCTTACATTAAGAACGGTCACCTGGTGACCCCCAGGGGATACAGACTATGATTCTAGTGCTGGCCGGAACCGGAGAAGGGAAAGAACTGGCGGCCGGACTGGCAGCAGCAGGCTTTGAAGTGCTTGCCAGCGCCGCCACAGCTTTTGGAGGCGAGCTCCTGCGGGCTGTACCGGGAATCGCCGTGAGGGAGGGCCCTCTGGATGCGGCGGCCCTTGAAGAACTGGTTCTGGAGAAAAGGGTGCTGGGAATCCTGGACGCCACCCATCCCTTCGCGGTGGAGATCTCCCGCATGGCCGGAGATGTGGCGGCGCGGTGCGGGATTCCATACCTGCGCTGGGAGAGGGGATTTGCTCCCCTTCCCTCCGACCCCCTGGTTCACTGCGTCTCTGGATGGGAAGAGGCGGTGGAATGCCTCGCCGGCCTGGGGGTAGAGGATGTTTTCCTGGCCGTAGGGATGAAGCCTCTGGAGGTCTTTTTAAGGCATCCCAAGCTGGGCCGCTGCCGCTTCACCGTGCGGGTGCTTCCGGTGCCGGAATCGGTGGAGGCCTGCCGCCGGCTCGGGCTGGGGATCGACCGGATCATCGCCATGCGGGGCCCCGGAACCAGAAAGCTCAACGAGGCGCTGCTGGAGGAGAGCGGGGCCCAGGCCCTGGTGATCAAGGACAGCGGTACCGAGGGAGGCACCCTGGTAAAGATAGAGGCCGCCCTCGCTTTGAGGATTCACGTAGTGGTTGTGCAGCGGCCTCTTCCTGGTCTTTCCGGCGAGGCGGCGACCAGTCTGGAAGATGTCATCCGCTGGGCGGAAAAAGTGATGCAGGAAAAAGGAGGGTATTTATGAAAACCGGTATCTTGCTGTTGGGCCACGGCAGCAGGCGGGACGCCGCCAACTCGGGGTTGGAGAGGCTTGCCGGTTTGGTTCAGGCGGGTCTTGGCGTACGTGTGCTTCCTGCCTTCTTCCAGTTCGGCAGACCTTCCCTGCCTGATGTGGTGGAGCACCTCGTCGGGGAAGGAGCCGACGAAATTATTGTTGTCCCCGCTTTTCTCTTCCCCGGTATGCACCTGGAACACGATGTGCCGGAGGCGCTGGAGGAAATCAATGCCCGGTACGGGTATAAGTTGAAATTTAGATTAACCCCCTGTCTGGGAGCAGATCCCCGCCTGGCGGAAATCCTCATGGAAAGAATTCGCTCCGCCGGCGCCATCTCGCCTGACGGCGCGGAAACAGGGGAGCCCGCCATCGGGCCGGAGCTTACCGACCCTGATGAGATTACCGCACAGAGCCGTTTCTTAATTGAGGAGAGCCTGGGGGGCGAGTTCTTCCGGGAGAGGTTTTGCGGGGCAGAGGGGGAGGTGGTGCGCAGGGTCGTCCACGCCACGGGGAACCCCTCCGTAGCCAGCCTGATGAGGTTTCACCCGGAGGCCCTGGAGGTGGGGCTGGCCGCTCTGAGAAAGAGAGCCCTCCTGTTCACCGATGTGCGGATGGTCAAAATCGGGATCAACCGGAGCGGTTTGCGGGAGCTGGGAGGAAGGGCGGTCTGCCTGATCCATCATCCCCGGGTCTGCAGGATCGCCCTGGAAGAGGGCCTGACCCGTGCCCTCGTTGCGGTGCGGTGTTACCGGGAACTCTGGCGGGATCAGATCGTGGTGGTGGGGAATGCCCCTACCGCCCTCTCGGAGGTTCTCCGGCTGAGCGCCCGGGGGGTCAGGCCGGCCCTGATCATCGGGACCCCCGTCGGTTTTGTGGGGGCGGCCGAGGTGAAGGCGCGCCTGGCGAACCAGGATATCCCGTATATCACCCTGCTCGGCAACCAGGGTGGGAGCACCGCGGCGGTCGCCGTAGTTAATGCCATGATCTCCCTCGCCCGGGGCAGGGCCGGGCTGTGAGAACCGGGATTCCGGGTTACCCTTTATTTTCGTTCTTCTGATGGTGCCGCATGAGCGGCATGAGTCTAAACCATGTGAAAATGGAGGGGTTAAGGGATGGCCAGAGCCATCATGGTGCAGGGGACTGCTTCCAATGCAGGCAAGAGCATTCTTGTCACCGCCCTCTGCCGCATTTTTTACCAGGACGGTTACCGGGTGGTACCGTTTAAATCCCAGAACATGGCCCTGAATTCCTTCGTCACCGAAGACGGGGGGGAGATGGGGCGCGCCCAGGTGCTGCAGGCCCAGGCCGCAGGGCTGCAGCCCCGGGTGGAGATGAACCCCATCCTTTTGAAGCCCACCGCCCATGCATCATCGCAGGTGATCGTCCTCGGCAAGCCTGTCGGCAACATGAGCGCCCGGGATTACCACCTGAACCGCAACCTGCAGTACTTGAAAATAATCGAGGAAACCCTGGAGAAACTGAAGAGGGATTTCGATATTATCGTCATCGAAGGGGCCGGCAGCCCCGCCGAGGTGAATTTAAAGGAGCGGGACCTGGCGAATATGCGGGTTGCCCGCCTGGCAAGCGCCCCGGTGCTCCTGGTCGCCGACATTGACCGGGGGGGTGCCCTGGCCTCCATCGTGGGCACCCTCGAACTCCTGGAACCGGAGGAGCGGGAGCTGGTTCAGGGCTTCGTCATCAACAAGTTCCGGGGGGATCTGTCGCTGCTCGAACCCGCTTTGACCTTCCTGGAAAACAAAACCGGCAAACCGGTGCTCGGCGTCCTTCCCTACTTCACCGACCTGCATCTCCCGGCGGAGGACTCGGTCTGTCTGGAGGATGTGCACGCCACCTCCGGTGAGATTGAAATAGCGGTGCTCCTGCTGCCCAGGATTTCCAACTTCACCGATTTCGACGCCCTTTCCCTGGAACCCGGCGTCCGTGTCCGGTACGTTAAAGAGGGGGAGGGGCTGGGGAAACCGGATCTGGTGGTCATCCCCGGTACAAAAAACACCATCGCCGACCTGCTCTACCTCTACGAATCCGGCCTGGCGGCCGAGGTGCGGAGGGCGGCCGCGGAAGGCACCCCGGTCTGCGGCATCTGCGGCGGTTTTCAGATGCTGGGCCGTGAGCTGCGCGACCCGGAGCACACCGAATCCGACCGGGACGAGCTTCCCGGCCTCGGCCTGCTGGATACGGTGACCACCTTTGCCCCCGACAAGGTGCTGGCCCAGGCGGAAGGAGAGCTGCTGGGGCACGGCCCCCTTTGGGAAGGGCTCGCCGGCAGCCCCATAAAGGGGTACGAGATCCATATGGGGCGCACGGTGACGGGCGAAGGGGTGCGGCCCTTCCTGCGGGTCACCAAACGGCGGGGGGAGGCGGATACGGGCTTTGACGGTGCCGTCAGCCCCTCCGGCCTGGTGTGGGGCACCTATTTTCACGGCATCTTCGACAACGACGCATTCCGCGGGCACCTGCTCGGCTGGCTCCGGAAGCGGCGCGGCCTTGCGGAGACATCGGGTTCCGGCCTCAGCCATGCCGAACTGCTCGAAAGGGAGCTGGACCGGCTGGCGGAGCAGAGCCGCGCCAGGCTGGACATGGCCGGAATCTACGATCTCCTGGGGCTTCCCGCCCGCCGGGGTGTGCACCTATGAAAAACAGGCCGCGGTTGATGATCGCCGCTGTCCGGAGCGGTTCGGGCAAAACCAGCGTCGCCACGGGGCTGATGGGGGCCCTGGTGCGGCGGGGCTATAGCGTCCAGGGGTTTAAGGTCGGCCCGGACTTCATCGATCCCAGCTACCACACCGCCG
>CADDZA010000079.1 GCA_902812435.1 Clostridia bacterium | reverse complement strand
TCTCCATAAATCCCGCAGGCAAACAAAACGCCTAGTAACACGCCTCTGAAAACGTATTCCCTGAATTCCGTGTCCCATGCGGCTTGCGGCCTTCTGTTTGTCTATGGGCTGTCGAACTCCGGTTAATGTCAGGCATCCAAGGCAAACCGCAAGACAAACCGGTCACCCCAATCCTACGGGTATTTCCCGGATTATTTCCAGCGCGGTCGGCATTACCCGGCAGGTGAGGGCATATGCCTCAACTCCGGCCTTCACCGCCTGAACCATAGCGTCGGCAAAGACGGGATCCATCGGCCGGTTCGGGCACAAAAGGACGGCGTCGTCACGCTGGACAATAAACAGCACCACAAAGCGCAGGCCTAACGACTTCAGCCTTGCCAGCTCCAACAGGTGACGCGCCCCTCGGGACGTAGGAGCATCCGGAAAAAGGGCAACCCTATGTTCCACCAACGTAACGGATTTTGTTTCTATCACACACTCTCCGTTATCCCCATTAAGCAAGAAATCAAAGCGACTGTTTCCCATCCTCGCTTCGGAGTGAATTTCTTTGTACATTCCGTTCGGAAAAGGGCCATGCGGGTCCGGCCAATACCCCTGACTGAGCAATGCTTTCGCCAAACGGTTCGCAGCCAGGGAATTAATGCAGACCAACCGACGGTCTTTTTCCACCAGCCACAACCGGCAGCGGCACTTCTTCCCCCGCAATTTTTCTACCCAAACCCGTACCCCCGGTAAAAGCAGCTCCCTCATGCGACCGGGGTTGGCCAGGTGTGCGAGCACATCCTCCCCCTCTAGATGAACCAGCGCCCCGAAGCGGTGGAGGCGTCGAATAAAGGTTGCCGGAACCAATTCGGGAAGGTTAATTTTCATGACCGTAGCAGGATGGACAGCTGTAAGCAGTGGATAGAGGCTGGTCGCTGTGGGATCCGATGCGATAAACGGTTACACCCTTTAAACCAAGCAGATGCGCCCTTTTAAAAATCCCGGCCACTTCTTCCACCGTGCTATCGGCGGGAAGATTGATGGTCTTGCTCACCGCATTATCCGTGTACTTTTGAAAGGCGGCCTGCATCCTCAGGTGCCATTCGGGAGCAATTTCCGGGGCGGTCTTGAATATCGCCCGTATCTCCGGGCTTAATTCGGCAAGTTCCTGCACGCTGCCTTTTTCTTCCGCTGCTTTAAGCATCCTTTCCCTTGCTTCCGGACCGACCTTTTCTTCGAAGGTCTGCACGAAGGTCTTGTTGACCACCGAAAGCTGTTTGTTTTCCAGCACGGTACGGCTGAAGGCCAGTGCATATACAGGCTCAATGCCTGAAGTTGTGCCGGCGATGAGGCTGATGGAGCCTGTAGGAGCTATGGTGGTGAGGGTAGCATTCCTCAAAGGGAGATCCGGGTAGTAAACCGAATCTTTCCAGGCAGGAAAGGTGCCCCTCTGGCAGGCAAGCTCCTTTGAAGCTTCCCGTGCCTTTTGAGCGATAAAGGCCATAATCTCCTCGGCCAGGCCGATTGCTGCTTCAGAGTCGTAAGGTATACCCAATTTAAAAAGCAGATCCGCCCACCCCATCACCCCAAGACCAATTTTTCGGGTGCGCAGGCTGGCAGCAGCGATTTGGGGAAGTGGAAAAATGTTGACATCTATTACGTCATCCAGAAACCGGACCGCCAACCGCACTGACGCCTCCAGGCGATTCCAGTCTATTGTCTTGCACTTAAACATGTTTGACAGGTTGATGGAACCCAGGTTGCAGGACTCGTAGGGCAAAAGGGGCTGCTCACCGCAAGGATTGGTGGCGCGGATCTGTCCCAGAACAGGAGTAGGATTGGCCCGGTTGATGGCATCAATAAAAATCATGCCCGGTTCACCGGTTGTGTGGGCGTGCCGTGCGATGCTTTCGAAGAGTTCCCGGGCCTGTACTTCACGATAAACCCGGCCGCCAAAGGACAGCGACCACTTACTCCCGGACTCAACGGCGGCAAAGAACCGATCGGTGGCGGACACCGACAAATTAAAATTGCGGAAGGAACCCTTTTCCTCCTTGCAGGAAATAAATTCGTATATATCAGGGTGGTCTACATGCAGGATGCCCATGTTGGCTCCACGGCGAACTCCGCCCTGTTTGATCTCCTCCGTGGCCGCGTTAAAAATGCGCATGAAACTCACAGGCCCCGAGGCTCTTCCTGCTGTGGTCCTGACAAGGCTTCCTTTTGGGCGAAGGGTGGAGAAGTCGAAACCCGTCCCGCCGCCGCTTTTATGGATTATCGCGGTATATTTCAGGGTATCAAAGATTTCTTCAATGCTGTCTTCAATGGGCAGCACGAAACAGGCCGCCAGCTGGCCGGGCGGGCGGCCGCAATTGATCAGCGTAGGGCTGTTCGGAAGAAAGTCCAGGGTGTCCATGAGGGCGTAGAATTTTTCCGCCCATGCGAAGACTTCTTTGTTCCCGGCGCCAAATTTGGCTTCTGCCTTCGCCACGCTCCGGGCAACCCTCCAGCACATCTCCTCAGGGGATTCAATCACTTTACCGTTCTCATCCCTGCGCAGGTAACGGCCTTCCAGGACAATTCTCTGATTCCTGTCCAGTTCCATAATCAACACGCCCTGTTGGCTCCGCCTTCACCTTCGTGAAAGCATCCGCCCGACAAAAGTGTCAAGTCTTAAAACTTCTATCGATATAATAACAAATTCGGCGGAAGAGCACATCGCCTTCACGGCATCAAATGCAGAATTCGCCAATCAACAGACGCTAGATCACCTTGTCCCAGATAACGCGTAAAACCACACGCAATAATCCTGCTACAGGAACGCTAAAGATTAACCCCAGCGGGCCGAAAAGATAACCGCCAGTTAACAGCACCAGAACTACAACAAGGGGGTGTAGCCCCACCTGATCACCCAGCAACCGGGGAGCAAGAACGCTTCCCTCCAACTGCTGAACAATTAAAAAGACTGCCAGCATCAAGATGCCTTTAATACGGCTTTCTGCCAGGGCAAGGCCGACAACAGGAAAAGCGGCTATAGTGGGGCCGAAGATGGGAATCAGATCAGCTATGGCCGTAAAGATTCCGATCAGGAGATAAAACCGCAGTCCAATAATGGCCGCCCCTGCGCCCGTCAGGAAACCGACTATTAACGAAATCATCAGGTGACCTCTTAAAAATCTACTGAAGATCGCGTCCGCTTCCCTTAACAGGTAGATCATAGAACTGCGAGAACCCGGCGGAAGGACTGCCAGAAATCGTTTTTTTAGATGATCAAAATCTTTAATTATATAGTAGGAAATAAAAGGGGCCAGGATAAAACTGGGCAGCAGGGAAATCAGGCCGAGCAACCCATCTGTTAATTCACGCATGAATTTTCGCAGGCCCTGTACAATTGCGTTTTCGATGCGCTGGGAAGTTTCGTACAGTATCTGTTGTACTTCGGCGGGTAGAGAAACACGCAGCGAAATGCGATCCATGTAACCCGGTACATCCTGCAGGGTCCGCCCGTAAGTGGATAAAATTGCCCCGAAGCCTTTGGTTTCTTTCAAGAGGGCGGGTATGAACAGGGCGAAAAAAATACCCGCGAGGATCAATCCCGCGGCGTAAACTGTTATAATTGAGGGTACACGGCCCACCCCTCTTGATTCCAGGCTGTTGACAAGGGGATAGACCAGATACGCTATTAAGACCGCAATACCAAAGGGAATAAACAGTGATCGTACCTGATATAATAAAACTCCGCCAACGAGTCCTACAAGGCAGATAAGGATAACACGAAGAACTCGCCGCCGCATACAGAGACCCTCCCACATAACAAATTAAGTATGCTAGCGGCGAAGCATTTCGAGCATTCCCCGGGAGATCCCCCTAAAAACCCTCCTGGCGCGATCTCCCATTTGGCCTGGCCTCATCATTAACTTCCGTTGTGCCTTTGGACGGGACGCAAACAACAAACCGGCAATGGCACCCATTAAACCTCCTGTAAGCAAGCCGCTGAAATAGCTTCGTCTTTGCAATACCTTCCCTCCTTTCACACCCAGCCTTATCAGGAACCCTCTTCTTTTGGAGTGCTCAGAGCAAGCAGACTTCCGTCTTCGCAGATCTCATACACTTCGCCCTCTCCCTGGGTATTAAATTCCACGAAACAGGACCAACAAAAATACTGGTCCGCCCCTACTTTCCCGGTCTGGTTACTCCTGCAAATCGGACACTGCATCACTTTCCCCCCTTGAATCCTGGGTATTGCTGACGATAACTGCTTCTTCCCCCCAGGTAATCACCGTGTCGGGAGTCAGGACATCCCTACCTGATACGAGATCCCCCACCAAACCTGAAGATATTTCGTATCCCAACAATGTTCCGTCCCCGCTTGCAAACACAATATCCTCAATGGTTCCAACGTTGTTACCCCCGGCGGTCAACACAGGAAGGCCGGCAAGCCTGCTCGTCCTTGTATCAACCTCTGGGTCCTGTACACCTTGAGGCAGCGAATCCCCGGCAACCGTAACAGCGTCATCCCCGATGCCGAGTATATCGTGAAAGGATACCAACCGGGGTCCTTTAGAGATTCCCTTTTCGCTGATAACCAGGTGGGTGATCCGCCTCCCCTGGTGATCCCATAAGAGATCCTCTACTAACCCTAATTCTTTCCCCGTAGCAAGGCTCACTACAGGCAGTCCGATAATTTCCCTGCCTTTGCGCAAGCCATCCATCTCCCTCACGAAAATTCCTGTCCACCCTTAGTATTACCGGGCAGAAAGAAAAAATGCACCATTTACAAAATGGTGCTGTGAAACATTGTTACTTGTATTTTACTTAAACAGCCGGCCGGGAACGGAGCTTAGCAACAATTTCCGGTAGCACTTCAAGACAGTAGTCGATGTCTTCCTCGGTGTTCGCACGGCCCAGTGTCAAGCGCAGCGATGCCGAGGCCAGATCGATGGGAAGCCCGATTGCCAGCAATACATGGGAAGGATGTAAAGCACCCGAACTGCACGCGGATCCTGCTGAAGCGGCAATCCCCTGCAAATCCAGGCTCATCAGCAGTGAACTCCCATCCACGCGGGCAAAACTAAAATGTACATTCTGGGGCAAGCGCTTAACAGGGTGACCGTTCAGCTTCACATCCGGCACCCTTTCCTGAATCCCTTTAAGCAACCGATCCCGGAGCTTTTGAATTGAAACGCACTGAGACCCAAGTTCCCGGGCGGCAATTTCCGCCGCCTTGCCCAGGCCCACGATCCCGGGGATATTTTCCGTCCCGGCTCTGCGATTTCTCTCCTGGCCACCGCCGTGCAATATAGGCACAAGGCGTATACCTTTTCTCACGTAGAGGGCACCCACTCCCTTCGGACCGTAAAACTTGTGAGCGGAGAGGGACAAAAGGTCGACCCCAAGTTGTTCCACATCCACGGGTATGTGCCCGGCAGTTTGAACGGCGTCGGTATGAAAGATTATTCCGTTCTCACGTGCAATCCTCGCAATTTCATCGATCGGCTCAATGGTCCCGACTTCGTTATTGGCGTGCATAATGGTGATCAGGATTGTCTCCCTCCGTACCGCCTTCCGGACGTCATCCGGGTTTACGAGACCATCCTTGTCAACCGGAAGAAAAGTGACATCGAAGCCGTTTTGGGAGAGCACCTTGCAGGTGTCGAGCACTGCATGGTGTTCGATGGAGGAGGTGATGATATGGTTGCCCTGTCTCTGGTAAGCATAGGCAACTCCTAATATTGCCAGGTTATCGGCCTCCGTCCCGCCGCTTGTAAAAACAATCTCTTCAGGCAAGGCGCCGATCAGGTTCGCCACTTTAATGCGGGCATCTTCCAGATATTGTTTGGCCTCTCTCCCGAAAGTGTGGAGGCTTGACGGGTTTCCAAAGGCGACGTCGAGAACTTGATGCATAGCCGTTACCACATCTGGATGCACCGGTGTTGTGGCTGTATGATCAAGGTAAACATGACGTCTGTTCACTCTTATACCCCCTCTAAACTACTTATTTGCCGGGCACCTTCAACGATTCCAATCTTAGTTTGATCTCCTTTTCCCGCCCGGATTCAGAAGGCTCGTAATATTTTATGCCCTTTAAGGCATCGGGGAGATACTGCTGGGGTACAAAACTGCCGGGAAAATGATGAGGGTACAGGTACCCCTGTCCGCTTCCAAGTTTTTTTGCGCCGGGATAATTGGCATCCCGCAGGTGTTTAGGAACCGTTCCCACTTCTCGCTTGTCCAGATCCTCCTTGGCCTTCGCCAGAGCTTTATAAACCCTGTTGCTTTTCGGGGCGCAGGCCACATAAACGGCGGCTTCAGCAAGCAGCAACTCTCCTTCCGGCATTCCCACGTGTGTTATGCCCTGAGCTGCCGCTTCCGCCACTACAAGGGCCTGGGGATCGGCCAGCCCAACGTCCTCGGCCGCACAAATTACGATACGCCTGGCAATGAAGCGCGGGTCCTCCCCCGCCTTCAGCATCCTTGCAAGCCAGTGAAGAGTAGCGTCCGGGTCGGAACCCCGCATCGATTTAATAAAAGCCGAGATGACGTCATAATGGGCGTCGCCCCCGCGGTCGTAAAGAATCATCCTCTGTTGAACAGCCTCTTCCGCCTCCTTTTGCCCGATGACAAGCACTCCCTCAGAATTTGGCACTGTCAATTGTACGGCACATTCCAGGGCATTGAGCAGCGCCCGGGCATCCCCGCCGGCTACCCGCAACCAGTGTTCCACAGCCTCGGGGGCAACCTTAATCGTCATTTTGCCGAGGCCCCGTTCCCTGTCTGTTAGAGCACGGTTCAAAAGCTTTCTTAGCTGCTCCTGTGTGAGAGGATAAAAGGGAAGCACCCTTGTCCTGGAAAGGAGGGGGGCGTTTACATTAAAATAGGGGTTTTCTGTGGTTGCTCCGATAAGCGCCACTATTCCCCGCTCAACCGCAGGAAGAAGGACATCCTGCTGTGCCTTGTTAAAACGGTGGATTTCATCTATGAAGAGAACGGTTTTCTGATTGTGAAACTTTAACCTGTCCCTGGCCTCCTGAAGTACCTTGCGCAGTTCTCCAACCCCTGTACTGGTGGCATCTATCTGGACAAAACGGGACTTGGTTGTCAAAGCCATGATTCCCGCCAGGCTGGTCTTTCCTGTTCCCGGAGGTCCGTAAAAAATCGATGAAGGAATCTTGTCCTCCTTCAAAGCCTGGTAGAGAAGGCGCCCCGATCCGATTAAATGCTCCTGGCCAACAAACTCCTCAAGGGTTCTCGGCCTCATGCGGTATGCCAGAGGCCCCTCGGCATCCATTATCTTGCCCTGGGCGTAATCAAACAGGTCCAAGCGCTCCACCTCTTATGCCTATAGCATTCCCAGGCATAATTCGGGAGAATGCCCGTCAATTCCTTCATTAACAGAACTAAAAGGGGAGACCATGCCCCCCCTGACGGAATTAAACCCGAAAAATGCTCCCTGCTTCCGGCGCTCGTTCCCCGGACTTAGTGAAACTGGCGTGTGTTACCCGCCCTGTAATTTATGATGCTGCCGAAACTAAAAATCAGAGCGCCTGGTTAATCAGCCTGCTCAACTCCTCCTTCGGGCGGAAGCCTGTAATCCTGGCAACCTCTTCACCGTTCTTAAACAAAATCAGGGTCGGGATGCTCATTACCCCAAAAGCTGCAGCAGTCCTCCGGTTTTCGTCCACGTTCAGTTTTCCAACCTTGACACGGCCCGAAAGATCATCCGCCAGCTCCTCCAGCACGGGGGCCAGCATCATGCAGGGGCCGCACCAACTTGCCCAAAAATCTACCAGCACGGGAATGTCCGCATTGTTTATTTCACTCTCAAAATTGCCGTCGGTTAATGTTAGCATGTTGGCGTTCATTGAAAAAAATTCCCCTTTCTAATGTCCTGAATTTTCCTTAAATGATAATTCGATTATAACTATTTGTCAATAGCAAAAATCTACATTAACCGGTTCCTCCACCGGAGGAGGATCAGGAGGAATTATTTCAGGACGTTCGCTGCCTGGATGAAGGGGGGGGACCTCGGGTTGAGGTATTTCCACCGGGCCTGTTTCAGGATGGGCGATGCTGTAATGAATCAATGTGATCACCTCATTCTTACTATTCCCTGCCGCAACCATCCCTATAACAACATTTTTAAGCGGAAAGCACTTTTAGAGGACAGGATTCAGTCCTGTCCCATCACCGAATCAATACCAAACCGTTCAAAGTGATCTCTGAAGCTGCTGATCACCTTAGTACTCACACCGAATTCCTGAGCCATTTCCTCGTCTGTGGCCCCGACCCTGAGGCGGGTTATAAATCTATCAAAATCAATACCCATTTCCTCAACCATTGCTTGTAAACTCGGTTGCCACCCCCACGGTGGTCCTGGGGAACCCATATTCTCCATGGCATCATTTACCTCCTTGATTCTTATTCTTCCCATCGCGCTCCCAGGTATACTAATACCATAGTGATTTGTTCTTTTCCTGAAGCAGGAGTTGTTGCCTCCATGTAGAATCTTTCACAATCGTGAGAATATTCGGGTTTCATTCCTGAACGAAAGGAAGATCGAGAATGAAAAGCTACCTGCAACTGACACGGCACATGGGGAACAGCGCTTTGTTTCTGGCCGTTGAAATGTCGCTTGTTTCAACGCTCAGGGGAAATCCGCTGCACATTCACGC
>CADDZA010000078.1 GCA_902812435.1 Clostridia bacterium | reverse complement strand
AGTGAAGATATTTATTGCAGTACGAACTATGGGATGTCTCCTTATGCCAACTAGATTTTATTAGTTGCCATTTTTAGCCATCATAAAATTAAAGGTCGTTTTCACCCCAGGGTGCGAAATGTGGGCTTGGAACGCGGCTCCGAAAGGTGAGGGAGGAAAAAGGGATCACGGTCACCGATTTAGCCGAGAAAGCCGGAGTCTCACCCGGTCTCATCAGCCAGATTGAACAGGACCAAACCATCCCCTCCCTGGATACCCTGGAGAACATCGCCCGAGCCCTGGGTTCATCCATCTGCTACTTCCTCCTGGAACAGGAAAACGTCACCGACCTGATTTCATCCATGAGCCCGGATCTCATCGAACTGCTCAGCGATCCCCGGGTTCAGGCGGTGCTCCGGGCGGTGCGGGACTTTACGCAGGGTGAACTGCGCTTCGTTCTCAACCAGATCCACTTCTTCAAACGCTACCGCGACCTGCTCTAGCAAAAATATCCCATTCGGTAAAATTTTATTATTCAGAGCAGGATTTTCGACACTTGTGTAGAAATTGTGTAGTAACCGTGATGAAAATATGATGTTTGGCTGACAGGGTGTTGGCTATCCTGCTCTTATATTTTCTTTAAATATTTAGTATCAGGATAATTCTAATATTCCTATTTTAACACTGGAATATTTACCCCTGGAAACACAAGCAATTTGCTCTGTTTTTATATGCCTTGTTTTAGTATGAGGATACTTTTGTAAAACCATTAGGGATAAAGGGAGGTATTAACCATGTAACGAGAAGTCCACCAAAAGCGACCCCGGTTACAAGCCTAAAAATCAAGGAGGGAAAAAGGTGGAAAGAAAGGGTTTTGAAAACGCAAAAAGGGAGCTTGAAAAACTTTTTCAGGACAGGGTGCGCTTCGATAGGCGGGAGCGGCTGGCTTACAGCAGGGACCTGGGCACGATTCCCGAGGCCTTGAAGAAAACCTTCAACCCGATCCCTGACGCCGTTGTCCAGCCCGTGAGCACCGAGGAGGTCCGGCAGCTGGTTAAACTGGCGCGCCAATATGAGATCCCCCTGGTTCCCCGGGGAGCCGCTTCCAGCGGTTACGGCGGAGCCGTTCCCGTTAAGGGGGGGATCGTTATTGACCTCGTCCGGATGAACCGAGTCATCAATATTGACGCCAAGGGCCTGTCCCTTACCGCAGAAGCCGGTGTGATCTGGCAGGAACTGAATACCGCCCTGGAAAAACATGGCCTGGAGCTGCGCCTCTACCCCACCAGCGCCCCCAGCGCAACCGTTGGTGGCTGGATTGCCTAGGGTGGTACCGGTATCGGCGGTTTTGCTGCGGGCACCCTCCTGGACAATCTGATTGAGGTTGTCATCGTGAACCCGGAGGGCGAGATGGAAACCTTTACGGGAGAAAGACTGCGGCTCGTCTACGGCGCATCGGGCATCACGGGAATCATCACCCAGGCGAAAATCAAGGTGCAGCCCCTGACAGAGAAAGCCGCTTATCTTGTGGTTTATCCGGACACGGGAAAGTGCCTAGGTGCCCTGCAGGCCTACACGGAGCTTCCCCTCTGGTCGGCAACCTTCTTCAACTCGCAGCAGGTTGAATTGAATGAAAGGGCTTCCCAGGTCGAGCGCCTCCCCCGCGGGAAAGAGGTGCTCCTCCTTGTCGCCCCGGCAGGGAAGCAGGAGATAGCCTCCGATGTGGAAAGGATGGCTCACCAGTACGGGGGAGAAGTTCTCCCCGAATCGCTGGCGAAAGAGGAATGGGAGGAAAGATTTTACCCGCTGCGACTGAAACGGCTGGGGCCCTCGGTGATCCCCGGCGAGGTCCTGGTTCCCGTCAAGCAGGCGGTTTCTTTCCTGGCCGCCCTGACCGAGAAATACCCCGAAATTGCCGTCGAGGGCTTCATGTGCGGCCGCGACCACATGGCCATACTCACCTACCTGCTGGGAGACGAAAGGCAGTTGGCATTCCCCTTAAAATACGCTTCATCCCTCGTTATTCTCGATCTGGCTAGGAAATTCGGGGGCCGCCCCTACGCCCTGGGAATGCTGCTGGTGGATGAAGCAAAGACTTACTTCGGAAAATACTACCACGATGTTGTTGCTTACAAGCACAACCACGATCCGGAAGGCATCCTCAACCCGGGCAAGACCCTGCTCCCCGGCGACGATCCCAACTTCTCCCTGAAGGCCTTCCACAGCGCCTTCCGGGCCGCCCAGCTAAGCAAGGGTGTCTTAAGCGCGGTAGGACGCCTGTTTGGCGGCAACGGAAACGGCAATGGGACAAAAGAAAACGGCAAATCAAAGCTTCCGGCCGACATTACGTGGGATACTTACGCTTGCGCCCAGTGCGGTTACTGCCGGCCAAACTGCACCATTTTCAACGCCTCCCCCTGGGAAACCAATTCGCCGCGATGCAAATGGAACCTGCTCCAGCAGTACCTCAGGGGAGAAATCCCCATGGACGAAAGCCTGGCCGACCTCCTCTACACTTGCACCACCTGCAAGAGGTGCGATCCCGTCTGCCAGGTGAACATCCCCATTGTCCACCACTGGCTGAACATCCGCCCGCAACTGGTCGAGAAGGAAAAATTGGAACTGACAGGGCTCGAAGCTGTCAGGGAAAACGTACTCAAATCAGGCAACTTCTTCGGAATTCCCAACCACAACCGCGGCGCCTGGATGGACCCCGCCGTCACTCCGCAGGAAACCGGGGAAATCGCCTACTGGCCGGGCTGCTGGGCGTCTTACGTCATGATCAACATGTCTCAAAACTTTACCCGGATCCTGCATAAGGCAGGAGTACCCTTCGTTTACCTGGGAGAGAAAGAGACCTGCTGCGGGCTTTACTTCGCCGCCGGCGGCTACGCGCAGGACTTTGCAAACCAGGTGAAGCGGAACATCGAACTGCTGCAGGAGAGGGGAGTCAAAACCCTGCTCTGCTCCTGCCCCGGCTGCTTCGCCACCTTCAAGGAGCAGTATCCTGCCGTGGCCGAAATGCTGAACATCCCCATGGAGTTCGAGGTGAAACACATCACCGAGTTCCTGGATGAACTCATCAAGCAGAATCGCATCCAGTTTAAGGAGAGAGTCAAAGCAACGGTCACTTTCCATGATTCCTGCCACCTGGGCCGCTGGAACGGAATCTACGAGGAGCCCCGCAACATCATCAGGTCCATTCCGGGAATTGCTTTCGTAGAGATGGAGCACAACCGCGAAAACGGCCTCTGCTGCGGAACAGTGGCCGGCTTCAACTCCCTTGATATTGCAGGGAAAATCGGAGCACGCAGGGTTCAGGAAGCGGAGGCCACCGGCGCCCAGTACGTGGTGACCGCCTGCGCCGGCTGCGGGTCGGCGCTCAATGCCACCTCAGAAGCCATGGGAACTAAGGATCAAACAGAAGGACATCACCGACCTGGTCTGCATGGCCATGGGGTTGCCGGTCACCGATCCCACCCAGACAATTGCGGCATGCATGGCGCAATCCGCCCAACTGATGGCAGCGAGCCGCGTCGCGAAAAAGGCGTAAAATAAAGTGGCAAAGCGGCAGTAAAACTAAGGGAGGGGGTTTAATTCCCCTCCCTTGCCGATCCAACCGGAACTGTCTGTTATACTTACCTTTAGGGACGCTCACCAAGGGTAACGGATATCTTTATGGTATTTCCGTCACGCCATACGGCGAGTTCGACCCTCGTCCCCGGTTTCGTCTTCTCGATCCTGTTCAGCATGTCGTCAGTCCCGCCGATCCTGCTTCCGTTCATGGCCGTAATGATATCCCCCTGCCGGAGGCCGGCCCGTGCCGCAGGACTCCCTGAAACAACGTCCCTGACGACAACGCCGCCTGTCCCGCTATAGCCCAGGTAACTGGCGATGCCCGGAGTAACCTCCTGCATTTCGATGCCGAGCCAGCCGCGGCTGATCTTACCCTTGCCCATCAGCTCTTCCAGTACGCCCTTTACGGTGTTGCTCGGAATGGCGAATCCGATCCCCTGGGCATTGGCGTCGACGGCAGTGTTGATCCCGATCACTTCCCCCTGCAGATTTATGAGGGGCCCGCCGCTGTTGCCCGGGTTGATCGAGGCATCTGTCTGGAGCAGGTTCCGGTAACTGCGGTCCTCGACGGTAATCGGGCGGCCCTTGGCACTGATGACCCCGACAGTCACGGTGTGGTCAAGCCCGTACGGGTTGCCGATGGCAATTACCCAGTTGCCGACCGCAATCTGGTCGGAATTCCCCAGCTTCAGGGTGGGCAGATCTGTCCCGGCGTTTATTTTTAAGACAGCCAGGTCGAGTTCCCTGTCCGAGCCCACTACCCTGGCAGGAACCGGTTTCGATCTCCCCACCAGGGTCACCTGGATATCCTGGGCTCCCTCAATCACGTGCTCGTTGGTCAGAATGTAGCCATCACTGGAAACAATAAAGCCGGAACCGAGGCCTTTTTGCACCCTGGACATCGGCCTGCCGAACTGATCCCCGAAGAAGTCCCGGAAGAAGGGATCGTTGAAGAACGGATTTCTCTGTACGGTAGTTGTAACCATTGTCTCAATTTTTACAACAGCGGGTCCCTTCTTGTCCACTATGTCAGCAATGGTATTGGGGCCGACGCCCGGCAGCTCCGAAGCCTGTTGCGGCAAACCGAAGGCTGCCATTTTCGGGTTCGCCAGGTGGCCCCCGGTCGCAAAAATAATGCCGCCGGTAAAAGCGATTCCAGCAACAAATGCCAGAAGGATGATGCCTACCAGCAGTCGGTTATTCTTTAGCTGCACGAGAATCCCCTCCCACTCAAGGATTTTAGGATGTTTTTTGTTCCCCGGACGTTTTTGCTTCGGCGGTTTGCCCCTCTCCAACAGGTCCCTCCTGGCTTGCCGCTGCAGGCATCTGTGCCTGCGGGGCTGGCTCGGGAGGCGCCTCCCTCGTTACCTCTTCCCACATGCGCTGCACACCGGAGGATGCCTTGCGGAACTCGTTCACCGCTTTGCCCATAGAGCGGGCCACCTCGGGCAAACGGCCGGGCCCGAAAATGATCAGTACAATTACAAGTATCAGTATTAGCTCCCAGGGTCCTATATTCAACACGTTAGACACCCCCAATCAATTATGGCTCTCTTTAATTATAGCCCTTTTTCGTTATTGGACAACCGAATATTTGTAAAAAAAGTATAAAAAGAAGCCCGAAGCGGGCCTCACCGGGCTTTACACGTATATGCATAGCCCCACCCTGCATTTTTGCTCAGATGGTCGCTGTTCGACGATGATTGTCGTCCGCTAAGGTTTTAATTTTAAGGGTACCATCCTTTAAGAATACCTTTACGTGGCTCTCTTCCTTGTCAAAATGGCAGGAACGGTGGCCAACTTGAATCGTCGTTTCAGGGTAAATCTTACGGATGTTAACTACGGCTTGCTCAGCCACTCTAATCTTCACTTTTCCGGCAGCTAACCCCGGCGAACCCGCTTCGTCGATATAAACATTCCCCAGGGCAGATATCTCTCCACCTCTGAAAACGCCCCTCACCCGGACCTGTTTCCCCGCCGTAAGGGTTGAGTAATAAACCCCCGCATCCGTTAACGTGATACTGCCACCGGCATCCAGCACGCTGTTTTGCGCGTAGGAGCAGAGAATGTCACCCGGTTGATCCGGTATTGAATCAAGGAGAAAATCAATTTCCTCTTTCTTTTTCAACATGCTTTCCAACTCTTCTCTAATAGAAGGCTCCCGATTACCTGAAACGGCCGCCAGGTTCTTGATACCCAGCGCAAATTCACGGACTGCAGGTGGAAATGGCAAGTCTGTCTCATCCAGTGCAGCAGCGTATTTATTGGCAAGCTCTATTATCTCCTTCCTTTTTCTTTCGATAAGTAAGGTAATCATTCTATTAAGGTCAAGGTCATTACTTCTTATTTTTCTCCGGTCAACTGTATACTGATGGATTCTGGTTGTTTCTTTGATAAGTTCGTCTAAACGCCTACCCAGATCATCTAGTAAGGGAGCCAGCCGGTTGTAAAATGACTTCAGTCCGCCGGCCCTTACCCTGGAATTGATTAGCCTGCCACGGCACACAACCCTGCCGCCGGCCTGGATCACCGCGCCGGCTATATTACCCATAACGGTAACGTTTCCATGCGCCGAGACCCGCATTCCCTCCTTGACACTGCCAAGAATCAACAGGTCACCCCCGAAGCTAAGGTTGCCGCTCCTGATATCCACGTCACAGGGATGTACCATCAATTTAACAATCTTGATATACGGCTGCCGGTAACCTTCCAGGACAGGCCTGCCGGCAACAGCCGCTATGGCTCTCCGCCCGTCATCGCTAATTACAACCCCATCCTTTACCCGTAATGATGCTTCTCGAACAGGAGCGGGCATCACCGGCTCACCTGTTACCTTCCTGCCCGGAATCCCCGGCACAGGCGGATGCACTACCGCCAGCACCTCCCCCTCTGTTACGGAAGGGATAATATAGCGCTCCCAGTAGTTCACATTCTTGTCGCCTTCGTAAACGATCTCCACCGGCTCACTGTTAAACAAATATTCAACCCAGCCGTCCCGCCCTTCCTGCACCGGCTTACCCCGCGCCACCACCCGTGCTGCACCGTCAGCGATGGTCACCGCCTTCAAGATTTCCTCGCGATCGAGGCCAAAGGTTACTCCTTTAGCTCGCAAAGCTGCTTCCACATCAGCAACTGTAATAACTTTGGCCCTTTCCTCATACCGCCTGGTAAGCAACTGCAGGATATTCTGCCCGTTTTGGTCAACCAACTCATAGCGCACGGTAACCTGAGGAGTTACTTTTACGCTGGCAGTAAACCCATCAACCGAAACTCCCACCTCTATCCCTGCCGGATGTACCTCTTCTAACGGCTCTACCTCAACTTCTTCATGTTCCCGTATTTGCCGGGAACCGAGCACCGCTACCCCATTCACACGGAGAACTACACCTGGGGTGGGGATGATCACCGCCGCCTGCCCCCTGCCGCGCGGGCCATATACCCGGAGCACGCCATTCTTTACCTCCGCCATTCCATCGACGTCTGGCTCAACATCCCGTTCCCGACCAACTTTCCTTTGCAGGATTGCCCGGATAGTAGCCGGACGGCCGAAAAGACCCAGGAACCCCCTCCGCCCCTTATCAAGCACTTCTATCCTCACTTGTCCCTCTTCAGCTTGTAGGAGCTTCACCGCCATAAGGCGCGCTTCTTTTACCGTTCTGCCCTGGATCACTATTTCCTTATTTTTCACGCATCCAACCTCCCGGGCCCTCGTAAACTCCCAGATTTATTACCTAGAACTTAATGCCACCTCCGGTGACACCAACAGAGTATGGAAATACACCGGTTCGTTTTATTCACTTGTTCACTCTTCAGGCGTTAAGTCGCCAGTGTATTCCTTGAGCACATCCATGAATACTCTTACTATACCCGGGTCAAACTGGCTTCCTGCGTTTTGCTGTATTTCCTTTGCGGCTCTTTCCAATGAATATGCCCGCCGGTACGGCCGATCGGCGGTTATAGCCTCGAAAGCATCCGCGACTGCAATTATCCGCGCCTCCTCCGGTATATCCGCACCCTTTAATCCATGCGGGTAGCCTCTACCGTCGTACCGCTCATGATGATACAGGACCATTGGCACAATCACCCGTAACGGCCCCTCCGGCCCCAGGATCCTGGCCCCAATTTCCGGGTGCTTCCGAATCTCATCCCATTCTTTCTTTGTCAGTTCCCCAGGTTTTAACAGTATGTCGTCCCGGATACCGATCTTTCCGATATCGTGCAAAAGCGCTCCCCTGCGGAGAAGTTCGATATTCTCCTGTGACATGCCCATATGTACCCCGATCATCACCGCATACCTGGTAACCCGCATGGAGTGCATCCTAGTATAGTTATCCTTGGCGTCGATAGCCATAGCGAGGCTCTTCAGTAAACCGAGACTGAGACCGGAAATCTCGTTATTCAGTCTGGTATTTTCCATAGCTAGGGCCATGTATTCGGCCAGAGCAAAAGCTGCATTAACCTCGTCGATAGTAAAGAGCCGCTGCTGTTTAATGCTGCCGAGAGTAATAATCCCACGGGATTCGTGTCCAACTATCAAAGGGATATAAAGGGCGGCATCGGGTTCGTTAGGAACATGAGGGGGCTGAGCGCACTGTGGCAGTGATGGATCTTCTCTGCTAACCAAGTAGGGTTCTTTCTGTAAAAACACCCGCCCTGCGATCCCCTCTCCAGCCCTCAGACAATATTTTCTAGCCTCAGCAACCGGAAACCCTTTCCAGGCTTTCATAGTTAACTTATCCGTCACCGGATCCAGGAGCATAACCGAAACTTGATCAACCTGCATTAAATCTGTCAAAAGGTTAACAAAATTCTCCAGCAAACCTTCAAGTGAGAGGGTTCTTAGGGTTAACCGGGAAAGTTTTTCAATGGCGCTAAAATATTTACGTACGAGATTGGTGGTATTTTCGTGTGCTAAAGGAAGAATTGGTTCACCTTTCATGAGCAGCCCCCATGCCGAAGTAGATGAATGTAACGACCCACATTTCGCACCCTGGGGTGAAAACGACCTTTAATTTTATGATGGCTAAAAATGGCAACTAATAAAATCTAGTTGGCATAAGGAGACATCCCATAGTTCGTACTGCAATAAATATCTTCACTG
>CADDZA010000077.1 GCA_902812435.1 Clostridia bacterium | reverse complement strand
CGTGTGAGCATCGAGGTTGCATAATCGAGCTCTTAGAGTTTTATTCGTTTTTAAGTCTCATTATCCCTTTAATGCCTAGGGTCTGTTTGATTATTGCCTTTTTTGTGAAGCTAATTTTCAGGGCAGGTGACAGGGTTTCTTGCAACCCATCGGCTCAGCAGACATGCTGGGCGAACACAAAAGGAGCCAGTCCTTTGCTTGGACCTGACTCCTATGGAAGGGAGAACATCCAATTTCCCTGCCGGGCAGGTCGAGCTTCCGGCAGCATTGCCTCAAGCCGGGGCCTATGTACTCCCGTTCCAGCTTGCGGGTCTGGTTCTTGCAGGGCTTGGTTTATACTTACGAAAATACTTTTTAGGTAAGTAATTAGGGTAATAAGTAATGGTTGGGAAGAGAGGACTTCGGGAGTCAATATGGCAACATTAATCACTTGTCACCCGTACTAAAAACCGGCCATGCGACTTGTTGTGCATGGGGCGCTTACCAATGTCATCCCCTATCAAAAAACATAAACAACAGGAGCCGGCCCTTGCTAGTTTGAGGGACCGGCTCTTTCCCATGTATATTCTTTTTCCTTAACGTATTTGGTAGACCACCCGGATGAAAACGGGCTGGTGTTGTCCCCTCAACCCCGTTCGGAATTTTTACCCCGGCAAGCCTCAATCCATGCAACGCAAACTAAAGAAGCCGGCCTTCTCACCGGCTTCGCACTTCTTAATTTGTTATTTCTGTTCCGCTTCCGACAGGAGCGTCCTGACGATTTCCTGAACCACCTTTCCGTCCGCCCGGCCCTTCATCCTGGGCATCAGCGCTCCCATCACACGTCCCATATCGCGTGTTCCTTTAGCTCCGGTGGATGCGATCACTTCCTGCGCTTCGGCAGTGATCTCCTCCCTGCTCAACTGTTGGGGAAGGTACTCTTGAAGAACCGCGATTTCCGCTTCCAGTTCGGCTGCAACCTCCGACCGTCCCACCCTGTTGTATTCCAGGATGGCTTCACGGCGCTGCTTCACCTCACGGGCCAGGACCTCGATGACATCCTGATCTGTCAGCTCGCGTCCCAGCTCTATGGCGCGGTTCTTAAGGGCTGCCCGGGCCAAACGAATCACTGAAAGCCTGAGTTTCCCTGCCTCGCGTGCTTTTAGAGCTTCCTTCATATCTTCGAAAAGCCGTTCCTGAAGTGACAAGAGAACCACTCCTAAGACCAGCGGCGTTTACGTGCAGCCTCGGACTTCTTTTTTCTTCTAACACTGGGCTTCACATAATGCTCCCGCTTCCTTGCCTCAACCAGAATACCTGACTTTTGACAGGAACGCTTAAAGCGCCGCAGGGCACTATCCAGGGATTCGTTTTTCCCGACCCTAACCTCGGCCATATCCAGTTCTCCCTCCCCCCAAACTAAGTTCGATGCTCCAGATATTGCAACAACTAGATTCATTGAGGTGCCCCGGCCAAATAAACTTGATTTAACCTGATAACGCACCTTCATTATACACTAGTCCTTCAAACAGCGTCAACAAAAGGCTGACAACCTGACGTATCAGAATAACAGGTATTAATACCATAAAACCGCTGCCGCAATCACGCTTCCGGCCTTCTCCACACGGTGGTCTATCCCTTTCACCAGAACCTCTTTCAGTGGAAGACCGCGCATTTTGAATCCCTCCTCCACCATCGCCCTGACCCGTGTTTCGGCCTCCTCCCTTGAACAGAAGCCCTCAAACTCCATGATCACTCCGTAGGTGTCGTAACTGACGCCTACACCTATGGCCGCGGCAATCAACTTCCCCGGTTCGCAGTTCTTGATATAACCGTATGCGGTGGGAACCAGTGCTCCTGGTGGTATTTCCAGGCCCGGGAAATGCTTCGCCCCTGGCGGCAGGATGCTGCTTACTCTGACTAAATTCAGGTTGCCGATACCGGCGTCATACAGGGCGGCATCAAATGCGTTCAAGGGTGTGGAACCTTCACCCTTGCCTACCGCTAACTTAAATTTGCTGGGAATTGGTAACACGTGCTCCCCTCCTCGCCATTATTACGCTCTATTATATGGAGAAAGGGGTTAAAGGGTACCGCGACCGAACACATTCCACACTTTCCATTAATTGATATCAGGTAATTTTATCTTCTTGCGGTTTCCTACGCATATAAATAAATTGAGCAGGTGAGAGTGGAGGGTGGGGAATGCTTACCGAATTTATCGTTGCGGCACTGGCCTTTGCAGGCACCTTGACGGGGGCCCTGGCGGCATACTTCTGGTACCAGGGAGACAGCGAGATCCTTTTCGAGACCGGCGCAGTCCGCGACGTCTCGGTTACCATGAACACTGCCAACCGCGAGATTCACTGCCGCTGCCTGATTCCGCTTACCAACCGGGGCCGGCAGCAGGGAATGGTGGTCAACGTCTTCTGCCAGCCGATGTACTACGGCAAGATCATGGAGAAGCTGGAGATCCTGCCGCGCCTACGGTTGCTGCGCGAGCCCATGCGGGAAAGCGGTTACTGGGAGGCTGTCATCATCAAGAAAAACACCTCGCAGCTTGTAGAGATGGAATTAACCATCCGCTCCCACACCGACCTGAACCACGTGATCACGGAAATCCCCTGGCTCACCGTTATCATCCATTACCAGGTTGTCAGTAAAAGCGGAATCAGGTGGCATCTTGCCGAAACCCGTTTTAACCTCAAGAAATTACAGGGTAAAGGTGATGGAGCCCAATGCCAGTAGGAGTAATCCCCCTGCCCACAAAGGTAATCACACCTGACGACGATCTCATGGAGATAATTGCAACCTACGCGCAACCCTTTCTAAAACCCGGCGACACCCTGGTTATTGCGGAAAGCGTTGTGGCCATCTCCCAGGGCCGGATCGTCCGGCCTGAAAACGTCAAACCGGGCCTCTGGGCGCGTCTTTTCGCCCGTTTTGTCCACCCGGATGGAAGCCTTTCCTCTCCTTTCGCCATGCAGGTGATCATGAACGAGGAAGGAACCGCCCGCACGGTATTTGCCTTTTTCATTAGTTCCCTGACCCGCATCCTGTTAGGCCGGAGGGGGGATTTCTACCGCCTCGCCGGGAAGCAGGCCTCCCTGGTGGACGACGTCACGGGGAACATGCCCCCCTTTGACAAGCACATCGTCCTGGGACCCCGGGAACCGGAAAAGGTGGTGGAAGAAATCAAAAACCGCTTCGGTGTCGAAGCGGCCATCATCGATGCCAACGATCTGGGGAGAACCCATATCCTGGCAGCCACCAGGGGAGTCAATCAAAACCTCCTGATGCGAGTTTTTAAGAAGAATCCCGCCGGCAACGCCGATGAGCAGACGCCCCTGGTCATCGTCAGAAAAGACCACCACGCCGCCTCCGGTGACACCAACAGAGGCTGAAATCTGGTTATCCTTGCGCTTGCTCCCGTACTCCGGTTGAACTTTAAAGTTGTTTCCGCTCGCTCCTGATTGCGCCCCGGACATCACCAGGGCTCGCTCAGACCGGTTCTGAGGCAGCTGCGGAACTATGTTACGATTTGCTGCTAAAATGCTGATTTCGTGTGATGTCTTTGATAACTTCTTAAGGCATGTAAGCGGTACCAGTCCTCGCTGCCTAAACCGGTTGCTTCGCTTGCGCCTGGTGATGTTACCCGGTTCTCCATAAGTCGCTCGCCGGAAACAACATGGTGCAAGGTGGTATTTTAAACTCCTGTTTCGCTTCGGCTGCCGTTAGCTGCTCCTTCGTCAAGGGCGAGTAACAACCTCCGTAGGTCGCTGCGCCCGCAAGGATAACCAGAACGTATTTCCAGGGCAGAATAAGATTGCGCTCTATTCTATCCCCAATACCCGCTGCCAGAGACGGGCGCGCTGTTTTTCTTTCGTAATCTCATGACTGCCTGCCGGGGCAACTCCCGCCTCATGCAAAAGCATCTCCGCCTTTTCCCGCAGTTTTGGGGAAAGTAGAAGAGCCACTCCACAGTCCGAGCGGATTTCACCGGGAAGAGGAATTACCATCACAGGGATCCCCCCTTCCTGGCAGATCTTCTCCGCCCTGAAGGCGTGATGGTAGGAAGGAAAAGTTAATACAGTGGCTGTAACCACGTCTTGATTCACCGGGTCCTCGTTCATTTATGATCCCTCCGGTCGTACAATGCCATCTTTTCACTACTCTGAAAATATGTCCCGGTTTATCCTTGCGCTCAGTTCTCCCCCGCCGGTGCGAGGCCATCAAATGTTCTCCACTTGCACCAAGGGCATAAATCGTCTCCATACAATTTTTGTGCTCACTTCCGATGATAATTTGCCATCCTGCAGAGGTCAAAAACAGGGCACTCCTCGCAGCGGGGCCTGCTTTTGAAGCATATATTGTGCCCCAGGGCGTCGATCTGGGCGTGGTACTCATTGTAAAGGGGGACGTCCGGCGGGAGGTGTTTCATAAAGAAATCCTGCATCTCCTGGTACTTTGCCTTTTCCCCGAAATACCCGAGCCGGTTGAAGATGCGGCGGGTATAGGCGTCGATTACAAAGATGGGTTTTTCCGCAGCGTATAGAATAATAGCATCCGCGGTTTCCGGCCCGATTCCATAAATATCCAGGAGCCTGCGGCGCAGGGTTTGCACGTCCTGAGAGAGAAAGGCGCCCAGGTCGCCGTCACATTCCTCCGCTATCACCTTGCAGAACGCCTGCAGCTTGCGGGCCTTCTGGATGTGGTAGCGGGCGGGGCGCAGCAGGACCGCCAGTTCTTCCTCGCCGGAAGCAAGCAGTCCGTCCAGAGACAGCAGCCCCGTCTCCTTCAGGTTGGCAATGGCTGCGGAGGCGCTGCGCCACGAGACGTTTTGGGTCAGGATCGCCCCGACGATCATCTCAAAGGGAGTATCGGCAGGCCACCAGTGCCGGGGTCCAAAGTGAGCGTAGAGCCTGTTGTAGACATCCATTAATTCGCGGTACATTATATTCACCCGAGATAGATCCTACAACAACAAAGGAGAGAATCAAAGACCTGCGATTTGTAAAAAGTAAGCCCGGCCTGAACCGGGCACAGCCTTAACTCAATGCTAGCCGGGAGGCCACTGCAGGGCACGCCCTCCCAGCAGGTGAAAATGGAGGTGCTCCACCGTCTGCCCGCCGAACTTTCCGGTGTTGATCACCACCCGAAAGCCGTCCTCCGCCAAGTCGAGCTGCCCGGCCAGTTTGGCCGCCAGGGTGAGCATTCTTCCCATCAGGTGTGCGTCCTGTTCCGGCACATCCAGAAGTGAACTCAGGTGCTTTTTGGGGATCAGGAGGACGTGAGTGGGGGCCACAGGATTTATGTCCCGAAACGCCAGGAATTCTTCGTCCTCGTAGATGACCGCGGACCCTATCTCGCGGGCTGCGATCTTGCAGAAGATACAATCGGACATGGTTTACCTCCCTGTGTTTTTACTGATTCAACAACCGGAATTCAATCCCGGCAGGTTCACTAACCCTTTTTGAGGCGTCCAGCACCTCCAGGCTTACCAGATTACCACCCTCATCGTAATCGAGAACTATACCGGGTTTATCTTCATCACTTTCAGAAATAGGGTTATCGCTGAAGATTACTGTTAAAGTATCTGTATGAGGGTCATACGTTACTTTCATGTCCCTTCCCTCCAATACTTTTTTATCTTACTTGTTTTATAAACAGTAACCACCTCATGTGGATTGCGATCTACATCAACAAAAACACGGACTAAATAATATTTAGGTGGATCACCACATTGAATGCATGATTGATAGACTTTCCTTCCGGGGCGAACATTATACTCTTGATCAAAAGATGCAAGCACTTCCAGCACAGTTGACTCATTTATATTCCGCCTCGCCATTTCCATTAGTGCGTGTTTCGTGAAGACCACATCTCTCATATTTGAATCAACTCACCGGTTTGTTATGTTATCCAGCCGCTTACTATTTTATCACACTTTTGGAATGCCTAGAATCCACCAGAAAGGAAACAACGGGTTCTCCCAGAAGCGTGTCCCCCTCCCCCGGCTCAGTCAGCAGTACGGGAAGGAATGTCCCACGGAGGCCGGGGTCCCCCTGAGGTGCGGGGAATAACACCCGGAGGTAGTTGTCCGTGAGGCCCTCCCAATAGCCCTGCTTCCCCGGAGCCCGGCGCTCAACCAGCACCGTTAGCACCTGGCCGGTAAACCCTTTCGCAAACCTTCTTGACAGTTCATCGGCCAGCCGGATCAGCCTGGCGCTGCGCCGGTCCTTAATGGCCGGAGCAACCTGATCCGGAAGAGCGGCCGCCACGGTGCCGGGGCGGGGGGAATACTTGAAAACATGCAGGTCTCGAAACGGCAGAGACGAGATAAACCTGTACGAGTTTTCGAATTCCTCCTCCGACTCTCCCGGGAAACCCACCATGACATCGGTCGTAACGGCCAGGCCGGATATTTTGCTGCAGGCAGTTTCAAAAAGGGCGCGGTACTCCTCTGTCGTATAGGGTCTGCGCATTCTCTTCAAAATCTCGTCGTCCCCGGACTGGAGGGGGATATGGAGGTGGCGGCAGATCCGCTCCGACGAGGCCATGACCTCAAGCAGCTCCTCCGAAATATCTGCGGGTTCCACCGAACTGAGGCGGAGGCGGAATTCACCGGGCAGGCCCGACAGCATACGCAGAAGACCGGCCAGATCGATCCCGTCGGGCAGGTCCCTGCCGTAGGCGGAGGTGTGAATCCCGGTGAGAACGATCTCACGATAGCCGGCGTCCAGCAGTTGCTCAATTCTTTCGCGAACCATTTCCGGGCGCAGGCTGCGCAAAGGTCCGCGGGCATAGGGAATAATGCAGTAAGCGCAGTACTGGTCACACCCGTCCTGGATCTTCAGGAAGGCACGGGTGCGGCTGCGGTTGTCCGGTATGGGGAGTTCCTCAAAAACCGGCTTTTCCTGTATGGAACGAACGGCATTAATTTTCGGCGATGCCTCCGGTGAAGCCGACCCTGTTGCTTTCTGCCGGGCAGCCTCCTCCACCAGCCGCACAAGCATCCCGCGGTCCTGGGTGCCCACCACAACGTCGACACCGGGGATGGACAGGACCTCCTTGGGATTGATCTGGGCATAACAGCCCACCACCGCCACCACCGCATCGGGATTGCGCCCGGCGGCGCGCCGGATTATTTGCCGCGACTTGCGGTCGGCCAGATGGGTGACGGTACACGTATTTACTATGTAAACATCCGCGGGATTTTTAAAGCCTACGATCTCGTAACCGTGCTGCCGGAAAACCTCCTGCAGGGCTGCGGTCTCCTGTTGATTGACCTTACACCCGAGGGTGTAAAAAGCCGCCTTCTTCCCCTTTTCAGAGGCCACCCAGATCACCCCATTCGTAAAGAACCAGGCTCAAGCCGATCAGGCCTGCCGTTTCGGTGCGCAGAACGCGCGGCCCCAGGCTTACGGTAATTCCGCCCCTGGCGATGCAGGCCTCAACCTCCTGTGGGCTGAAGCCCCCCTCGGGACCAACGAACAAATAGACAGGAACACGGGGCGGCCGACCAACCTTGCGCAGGTAAGCCTTTAAACCGGCCGTCTCCCGCTCCCAGCAGATCAACTTGATCGCTCCCGTCTCCAGTATTTCCCAAAGCCCGTCCAATGTATTGATTTCCGCAATTTCAGGGATGCGCACCCGGCCGCACTGGCGGGCGGCCTCCCGGGCAATCGACTGCCAGCGCTGCAGGCGAGATGCCCGGCGCTCCTCGGGGATCCGGACCACCGTCCGCTCGGTAACGATGGGGTAGATTCTCCGTACCCCAAGCTCCGTTGCCTTCTGAATGATCAGTTCCAGCTTGTCACCCTTCGGTATCCCCTGGACAAGGTTGAGAAACAGGGGTGATTCGGCTGTGTTCTCCAGTTCCTCCAGGACCCTCACATAAACAAACCGCCCTGTCACCTTTGTGATCAGGGCACTGTACTCTACTCCGGATTCGTCCCAAAGGATGATCTCGTCCCCCGGAGCCAGCTTCAGCACCCGGCAGATCTTCCTGGCATCTCCCGGGTTGAGGAGCAGTTCCTCCGCTCCGGAGGGAACGGAGGACAGGTAAAAACGGTGCACCTCCCATCATCCTTCCCAGCACTTAATTCTTAGGCGCTCATACCGCCCAATCGGCACCATCAAAAGAATGAAAATAGTGGTTTATCCTTGCAGACGCAGCGACCTTACGGAGGTTGTTATCTCGCCCTTGACGAGGAGTAATTAACGGCAGCCGAATCGAAACAGGAGGTTGAGATAGGCGACTATGCGCCATGGATGGCGTCATAGGAGCCGGTCGGCTGCGGTCTGCGACGCGTTATAAGCGAGTTCAACCGGAGTACGGGAGCAAGCGCAAGGATAAATCGGGATTGGGACATATTTTTAGGGCAGTATCTGCTTCATTAATTGTCCTTACCCCATAAAAGCGTCCTTCATTTTTTCAAAAAAGCCCTTGCGAGACTGGTACTGCTCCGGCCTTAAGGTATCTTCAAACTTGCGCAGCAGTTCCTTCTGCTTGTCGGTGAGCCTGGTAGGAATCATGACGTTGACCTTGATGATCTGATCCCCACGCCCGTATCCCTGCAGGTGGGGAATTCCCTTGCCCCGCAGGTGAAAGACCGCTCCCGGTTGGGTTCCCTCCGGGATCTTGAAATTGATCGGACCGTCCAGAGTAGGCACCTCGATCTCGTCTCCCAGGGCGGCCTGCACGAAAGAGATGGGGATTTCGCAGATAACGTCGTCATCCTGCCGCTTGAAAATCTTGTGAGGCTGCACCCGGATCGTCACAAAGAGGTCACCCGGCGGCCCACCCCGTATCCCCAACT
>CADDZA010000076.1 GCA_902812435.1 Clostridia bacterium | reverse complement strand
TCTTCTCCATAAATCCCGCAGGCAAACAAAACGCCTAGTAACACGCCTCTGAAAACGTATTCCCTGAATTCCGTGTCCCATGCGGCTTGCGGCCTTCTGTTTGTCTATGGGCTGTCGAACTCCGGCCGTACGCAACAGGACAATCCAGGCATAGGTGCGGATCAGTGAATTGCTCCAGAAGGGGATAATGATTAACAGCAAATGAAGGTTCCGCCACCGCGGTGCCGATCTGGCCACCACATAGGCAAAAGGGTAGCCAAAAACCAGGCATGCCAGGGTGGTAAGAAAAGCCACCTCCAGCGATCCCCAAAGTACTTTAATATAGAGCGGATCAATAAAGCGCAGGTAGTTCTGTACATTGACCCGGTAAACAAGTCCACCGTAGGTACCTCGGGAAAAAAGACTAACGATAAACACCAGCACCAGCGGTACGGCAACCAGCACCGACATCCACACACTTACCGGCCCCAGCATTCCCAGCAATGTAAGATTGCGACGGAGCATCACCTGGTTGCGCATCACTCAGGATCACCTCCTTTCCGGGATGCCACCCGACAATAACTTCATCGCCGGGCTCACAGCAGGCCGGTAAGCCATTTTCGCTGACAGTGACCTGCTTGCCGCTTTGTAAAGCAACCAACGATTTGACGAATGAACCGGCAAAGATGCGGTCCACCAAACGGCCGGGCAGGCAGGGGCCATCTCCTACGCACCCGGGGACCGACAGGAACATGTGTTCCGGCCGTATGGACAGGTATACCCTCTGACCCGGTACCATACCGTTACGGAAGGAAAGGGAAACCCGGCAACCTTCTACCACGATGCCGGTTCCGGATGTGGTCCGGTCTGTTACGGTACCTTCCAGAATGTTGGAATCACCGATGAAGGCAGCTACGAAAACCGAAACCGGCTGTTCATAAATCTCTCGGGGTGTTCCTACCTGTTCAATGATACCCCGGTTCATCACCGCAATCCGGTCGGACATGGTGAGCGCCTCTTCCTGATCGTGGGTTACGTAGATAAAGGTGATCCCCAGCTGCTGCTGGAGGTGCTTCAACTCCATTTGCATCTGCTTGCGGAGCTTAAGATCCAGGGCACCCAGCGGCTCATCCAGCAGCAGCACCTGGGGATTGTTGACCAGTGCTCTGGCAATGGCCACCCGCTGCTTTTGCCCGCCGCTCAGCTGGTCAGGCATCCTTTCTTCAAATCCCTCCAGCTGCACAAGACGCAACATCTCCAGGACCCTTTGTCTGATCTGCTTGCCGGGTATCTTCTTCATCCTCAGGCCGAAAGCCACATTATCGTAAACAGTCATGTGGGGAAAAAGGGCATAGCTCTGGAATACGGTATTGACGTTCCTTGCAAAGGGGGGCCTGCCCAGAACAGATTCGCCGTTAAGCAGAATATCGCCACTGGTGGGGTGTTCAAATCCGGCGATCATGCGCAGTGTGGTGGTCTTGCCGCAGCCGCTGGGCCCCAGTAGGGTTAAAAACTCACCTTGCCGGACATCCAGCGAGATATTGTCCACAGCCGGGCTGTCACCAAATCGCTTGGTCACATTCACAAGCTGCACCATGTAATCTGACATATTGTATCCCTCCAAATAAAATTTTTTTCTTTTAAGTTTTCCGTCGTCCGCCGTCACCGCCAGCCGGGGCCGTGTAGTCACGGCCATCTGCCGGTTATATTTAAGGATATTTTCTCTTTCGGTGTAAGACACCCTGGCATCTCCCGAGGAAAAATGGTTACCGTATCTCCCAGATGCAACGGGTCGGAGGTTCGGCCTGTTCTTCCATTGATTAAAATCAACCCGGCGTACCTGGCCGGTACACGGATTTTTACCAGAACGTCTTTTACGGTGGATGAGGACATAACTTCCAGGTTGAACCGCCCGCCCCGCGTGTCCGGCGGAGCGAAACGGAACAGGGAACCCTTTAACTCCACTTTAATTTTTTCTACGGTTTACGCCTGAACAGTTCAAACAACCCCCGATTCCTGATTAACGACCCGCCAGCATCGTCCTGATACCGGCGGCCACAGGTCCTAATCCTCCGGTTTTCCAAACACCGTATAATGCCACGGCCGTTTCACCTGGCCGGTTAGATCGGCCATGACATGCTTTACTGAGGTATACTCCTCCAGGGCGTACAGGGACAAATCCTTGCCAAAGCCGCTCTGTTTATACCCGCCGTGGGGCATTTCCGAAGACAGGGGCAGGTGGTCGTTGATCCACACGGCGCCAAAACGCAGCTTCCGGGAAACATTCATGGCTTTATAGACATCCCTTGTCCATACGGAGGAAGCCAGGCCGTACTTCACGTTGTTGGCCCGGGCCACCACTTCTTCTTCGGTGCAGAAGGGCAGGACCACCACCGGCCCGAAAATCTCTTCCTGGACCACTTCACTGTCATCGGTTGCATCGGTGATCACCGTGGGCAGGTAATAGGCCCCTGCCGCCAGTTCCAGCCGGTCGGGACGACCGCCGCCGGTAAGCACCCGGGCGCCGGCGGCCCGGGCCCTGTCCACAAAACCGGCCACCCGTTCCACCTGGGCCGGGGAAATGAGCGGCCCCATATCGGTGTCGGGTCGGAAGGGGTCCCCCACCCGGATGGCCTGCACCCGCTCCAGGAATAGCTCCATGAACCGTTCAAAGACTTCCTCCTGGACGTAGATCCTGGTGGCTGCCGTGCAGTCCTGGCCCGTATTGACATAGCCACCTACCGCGGCGCCCTGGGCGGCCGCTGCCAGGTCTGCATCGGCAAAGACGATAAAGGGCGCCTTTCCGCCCAGTTCCAGATGCAGGCGTTTTAAGGAGGCGGAGGCCAGGGACATGATGGCCCGGCCGGTGCAGGTATCTCCGGTTAAGGAGACCATGGCCACATCCGGATGGGTGACCAGAGCTTCCCCTACCACCTGGCCGGGGCCGGTGACCACATTGAGCACACCGTCGGGAAGACCTGCTTCCAGGGCCAGCCGCGCCATTTCAATGGTGGTCAGGGGTGTTAAACTGGCCGGCTTGATCACCACCGTGTTGCCGACGGCGAGAGCCGGCCCCAGTTTCCAGGCGGCCATTAAAAAGGGGTAGTTCCAGGGGGAGATGGAGGCCACCACCCCCACCGGTTCCCGGCGGATGATGCTAGTGTGCACACCCGTGTATTCCGTGGCTGCCCGACCTTCCAGGGTTCTGGCCGCACCGGCGAAAAAGCGCAGGTTGTCAATGGCAAAGGGAATGTCCGAATCCCGGGCCAGCTTTACCGGCTTACCCGTATTGCGGCATTCCAGTTCTACCAGTTTTTCAATATTAGCCTCCAACAGATCCGCCCATTTCCATAAAACCGCCGCCCGTTCGCCGGGGGAAAGGCCGCTCCAGCGGCCATCGTCAAAGGCTTCCTTTGCTGCCTGAACGGCCACCTGCACATCCTCTACCCCGCCTTCCGGCACCCGGGCGATCACTTCGCCTGTGGCTGGATTGGACACGTACATATAACGGCCGCCGGCGGCTTCCACCCACCGGCCGTTGATCAACATTTTTAACTCTAAGGTCACGATATTACGCACCTCCCGGTAAAATTGCCGTGTTAAAGAATGTGGCCGGCGGTCTCCTCCATGCCGGCGGCCCGGGCCTTTTGATCCACTTCCGCCAGCACTTTATCCAGCCGCTCCACCACCTGGTCCATCTGTTCCCTGCTGATGGTCAGGGGCGGCTCAATTCGGATGGACTTGGCGTTGATCAACGTGCCGGCCACCAGCACGCCATATTTGAACAACCCTTTGGCCACCTCGTATCCCAACTCGTTGGTCTGGAATTCAATGCCGATCATCAGCCCCCGGCCCCGCAGTTCCTGAACCACATCCGGGTAACGGCCGACGACTTTCTGCAGTTCACCCATTAAATATTTTCCGGATTCAGCCGCCCTTTCCGGCAGCTTTTCTTCCAGCAGTACGTTGATGGTGGCAATGGCCGCCGCGCAGCACACCGGATTGCCGCCGAAGGTGGTGGTGTGCAGGAAGGGGTTGTCGATCAGCTTGTCCCAGATTTTTTCCCTGGCCACAATGGCGCCAATGGGCATTACGCCGCCGCCCAGGGCCTTGGCCAGGCACAGGATGTCGGGCACCACATTCACATGCTCGCAGGCGAACATTTTGCCCGTCCGCCCCATACCCGTCTGCACTTCGTCCAGGATTAAAAGGGCGCCGTAATGGTCGCACAGCTCACGCACCTGGGGCAGGTAGTCGTCCGACGGGATGATGACACCCCCCTCACCCTGGATAGGCTCCAGGATCACGGCGGCGACATCCTCCCCGACAAAGGCACAGCTCTCCAGCATCATTTCTATAGCCGCGGCATCGCCGTAGGGTACATGCCGGAAGCCCGGCACCAGGGGCAGGAAGGGTCTGCGAAAAACACCCTTGGCGGTGGCGCTCAGGGAGCCCATGGACTTACCGTGAAAACCCCTGGTGGTGGCAATGAAGGTAGGACGTCCTGTGTACATGCGGGCAAATTTTAAGGCTCCTTCCACGGCCTCGGTACCGCTGTTGACAAAAAAGGCGTACTGGAGATCCCCCGGGGTGATTTCGGCCAGCAACCGTGCCAGGAATCCCCGAAGCGGATCAAGCAGTTCCTGGCTGTGTAGGGCTTGGCGCTGCAGTTGGTTGAGTACAGCCTGGAGCACCCGGGGGTGTCTATGCCCGGTATTGAAGATCCCGAAGCCACCCAGGCAGTCGATAAACTCCCTACCGTAAACATCGGTAAAGGTGTTACCGCCGTCCTTCCACTCCACCGAGGTGTAATCGGTGGATACAGATTTACGGTACTCCAGGAAACCGGGGTTGACGTGGTTGCGGAAGCATTCCACCGTCTCTTTGACCACCCAATACTTTTCAGCATCATCCAACTCCTTACTGGCAATTAAATCCAGGTACCTTTTCGATAGTGCAATTGCCTGACTGTAATCTTTCTCCATCATTCTCCCCCTTCGAGATCTGGTTAACAACTTCGCTCCTCCGTCCCCGGCACCGGGGCTGATCAAAACACAAAGCCCCCCTAAACCTACGGCAAACACTGCATCTCAAAGGCGCTAATAACCCTTCCTCTCTGTCATGCAACTATATCTAAAATGCGAGTTTTTCCTCTAGGCGCTGGATTTTTTGAAGGTTTTCTCCGGCATAGATCACAAATGCCTCTGTTCCAGGAACTGCTTCGTTCCTCAAACAGAGGCATCGTTGCCTGCCCGGTCTGCCGCAATGCAGTTCTTGGCGTAAATGTTTTGGTCTTCACTACCAGCGGAAATGGAAAGTCACAATACTTGTCAAGAGAACTTCCTCATCCCGGATCATCCGGCTGCATTTCCGGAATAGTTTTTCTGTTTAATATACTATTTAATATACTACATGAGACTTTCCAAATCTTTTAACGTTCTTGTTTTACACTTCCCGCAACCATGTTAAGGAAATAACGGTGCAGTCGCAAGTCAGATGTGAGTTCCGGGTGGAATGTCGATACAAGCACATTCCCCTGGCGTGCCAGAACAATACCATCCTTGTAGTGTGCCAGCACCTCCACACCAGGCCGTGTCTCCTTGATTAAGGGAGCACGGATAAATACAGCCGCAAAAGGCTCCTTACCTAAAACCGGGATTTCCAGATCAACCTCAAAGCTGTCCACCTGCCGCCCGTAGGCATTGCGCTGAACCATGATGTCAATCAACCCCAAATGAGGCTGGTCGCTTCCCGCTATATCTCGCGCCAGGATAATTGCACCGGCACAGGTTCCGAAAATCGGTAAACCATAGCAGGCTTTTGCCAGAATCGGCTCGATAAGCCCGTAATCTCCGAGCAGTTTCCCGATAGTAGTGCTTTCCCCACCGGGAATGACGAGTGCATCTATTCCTTCTATGTTAATGGGCTTCCTGACTTCAACGACTTCACAACCGCACCGTTTCAAGGCTGCGGCGTGCTCCCGGAATGCACCCTGTAATGCTAAAACACCAACCTTCATCCATCTCACGTTCCCTTCGTTACCACCCATGGGCAACCAAACGATCCTTAGGCCAAAACAGGTTAAGCCTTATAAGACGCTTATCATACCTTTTAGATTAATGCGATGATATACATAGGATAGGATCAGGCATTTATAGCAATTTTTCCAAAGGTGTAAATGGTAGGCCAAGGGCTTCGGCTACAGCTTGGCACGTAACGTGCCCTTCGAGAACATTAACTCCTCTTGCTAATTCCCTGTTATCCAAAACGGCCTGCTTCCATCCTTTATTGGCAATTTCTAATGCGTAAGGTAAAGTAACGTTGGTCAATGCAAAAGTAGAAGTCCTGGCCACGGCACCCGGCATGTTAGCGACAGCATAGTGAATTACCCCGAATTTCTCGTAGGTCGGGTTGCTGTGGGTCGTTACCCTGTCAACCGTTTCAATTGAACCTCCCTGATCAATAGCTACGTCAACTATTACAGATCCTTTCTTCATTTGTTTAACCATCTCTTCTGTAACCAGATGCGGCGCCCTGGCCCCGGGTATTAAAACAGCGCCGATCAACAGATCGGCAATTTTAACCGCACTTTCGATATTGTACTCATTTGACATTAAGGTCTAGATCCTGCTGCCGAAAATATCATCAAGGTAGCGCATCCGTGCAGCATTTTTCTCAACAACGGTCACAGATGCTCCAAAACCAACGGCAATCTTGGCGGCATTAGTACCAACGACACCCCCGCCGATAATAACCACTTCCGCCGGCGGGACACCGGGAACACCACCCAGTAAGATTCCTGCCCCTCCATTAGGTTTTTCTAAAAGTTGAGCACCTATTTGAACGGCCATGCGGCCGGCTATTTCGCTCATAGGAGTAAGTAAGGGTAAGCATCCGTCATCTGATTGCACTGTTTCATAGGCGATGGATATTATTCTTTTATCCATCAGACATCTGGTTAATGCCGGTTCAGGAGCGAGATGAAGGTATGTGAACAGAATTTGCCGTTCTTTAAAGAGGTCATATTCCGACGGCAACGGCTCCTTAACCTTGACTATCATATCTGCCCTGGCAAAAACCTCACTGTTGGTCGCCACTATTTCCGCACCCACCGCCGAGTATTCAGCATCAGGAATTCCGCTGCCTTCCCCAGCCGTAGTTTCGATAAGAACACTATGGCCGGCCCTGACCAGAGCTTTTGCTCCGGCAGGGGTCACCGCTACTCTGTTTTCGTTGTCTTTGATTTCCTTTGGAACTCCAATAATCATCCTATCAATGGCACTCCTTTACCTTATTCTTCCACGGCTTAAATCCGGGGTCGTTTGAAGTCTTGCCTTACAGGACACACAGTTGCTTGCCAATACAGATTCCCAATATGACCTCGGCAGGCGTTTCCCCAAACGAGATATAATTTCATAGGGGATGGTTTTGCACTTGTCAGCAACCTCTGCTGCGGTGATACAGTCACCGTCCTGTGCTCCGATGAAAACCACCTCATCTCCAACAGTAACACCTTCAATCCCCGTCACGTCTAACATGCAATAATCCATGCAGATTGTCCCAGCAATCTTTACCCTTTTCCCCTTTATAAGAGCCTCCCCATGGTTTGATAGACTTCTTGGCAAACCATCGGCATAACCTATCGGTACCGTAGCTATCCGACTTTCACATCTTGTAATATAACTCCCACCGTAGCTTATTCTTGTTCCGGAAGGAACTGTTTTCAGGTGCACAATTTTTGCTTTCAAGGTTAATGCAGGTTTAAGAGCAATATTTCTCTTAACTTCCTGCGATGGGTAGATTCCATAAAGAATAATGCCGGGCCTAACCAGGTCGAACCAAGCCTCAGCTAATTCCAGAACCCCCGCACTGTTGCATATATGCCACTTAACATCATATCTCTCGTTAAGTTTTGTCTTCACCTCGGTAAATAGCCTGATTTGCTCATAAGCATAACTTTTATTTGCTTTGTCTGCTGTTGCAAAATGGCTGTAAATCCCTTTCACTTTAATGCCCGGATATGAACCGATTTCCTCCATAAACGAAACAGCATCTGATGCTTTTATACCGAGGCGATTCATGCATGTATCGATCTTTACATGAACATTAGCCAATTTACCGCTTTTCAATGCTAATTTCGAAATCATAGCGGCCGTTTCTAAATCATAAACAGTTTGAGTAAGATTGTGGGTTACAAGTAGCTCCGTGTAGCGAGGATCACTATACCCAAAAATTAAAATTGGTACTGCAAATCCAGCTTCCCGCAACTCTATTGCCTCGTCGAGAGTTGCAACGCCTAAAGAACTCGCCCCTCCATTTAAAACGGCCCTGGCAACTTGTACAATTCCATGACCATATGCGTCTGCTTTGACAACAGCCATGATATCCGCGCCCTTTACCAGTTTCCTAATTGTTTGAGTATTCTCTTGTATAGCATCCAGATCAACCTCAATCCAAACCGGGCACGCGTACAAATGGACTGCCTCCTCCCGAGGTGGACCCTTATACATCATTTGTTCGTTAGTAAAGCAGCTTCTCACTTTCTTACTTTTGCTTTTTTGAAAAATGTCGAGGAAAATCAAACCCCTGTCAATCGGGAACTACCTCGTTCCTCAAACAGGGGCTTCTTTACCTTGCCGATCCCGCAGCCACGCGGTCCTCGGCGTTATATTTATTATCATTTATTATTATTCAGCAAAACCGGATCGCCTAACAAAGATAACCCCTAAATTCCCTAACCGCTTTTTTCCAACGTAATACCGCGCTTTCCGAGGTACACTTCCAGAGCTTCTTCGTCCGGAAAGTGCTTCTCTGCCAGAGCCAAGTGTTCTTCCAGGAGCCT